>JAJZRQ010000081.1 GCA_021802585.1 Chloroflexota bacterium | reverse complement strand
GATCGCCGGCGCGCAGGCCCAGGTCGTCGACTTCGACGTGCCAGAGGCCAACGACTGGCTCGCGGTCAACCAGTTCACCGTCGTGGACGGCGGGCACGAGCGCCGGCCTGACGTCGTGCTGTTCCTCAGTGGCCTGCCGATCGCGGTGATCGAGCTCAAGAACCCGGCCGACGAGCAGGCGACGATCCACACCGCGTACCGCCAGCTCGTCACCTACCAGGCCCAGATCCCGGCGCTGTTCGAGTCGAACGCGGTCCTCGTCACCTCCGACGGGACCACGGCCCGGATGGGCGCCCTTGGCGCGGGCGAGGAGTGGTTCAAGCCCTGGCGGACGATCGAGGGGACAGCCGACGCACCCTCGGCGATGCCCGAGCTCCGCGTGCTGCTCGAGGGCGTCTTCGAGCACCGCCGGTTCCTCGACCAGCTGCGCCACTTCGTCGTGTTCGAGGACGCCGGCGGAGGGGCGATCGCCAAGAAGATCGCCGGCTACCATCAGTTCCACGCGGTCAACGCCGCTGTCGAGGAGACGATCCGAGCGACCGGCGCGCTCTCGGAGCCGCACCTCCGCGCCGCCGAGGAGCATGGCCGGTACGAGACGCCGTCAACCCCTGGAGGAGAGCACGGCGACCGGCGAGTCGGCGTCATCTGGCACACGCAGGGGTCGGGCAAGAGCCTGACCATGGCCTTCTACGCCGGCCGGATCGTCCTCGAGCCCGCGATGGCGAACCCGACGCTCGTCGTCATGACCGACCGCAACGACCTCGACGACCAGCTGTTCGGAACGTTCGCCCGCTGCCACGACCTGCTGCGCCAGGAGCCGCTCCAGGCCCAGGACCGCGCCGACCTGCGGGCGAAGCTTGCCGTCGGCTCGGGCGGGGTCGTGTTCACGACGATCCAGAAGTTCCTGCCCGACGAGCGGGGCGACACCCACCCGGTCCTGTCCGACCGGCGGAACATCGTCGTGATCGCGGACGAGGCGCACCGGAGCCAGTACGACTTCATCGACGGCTTCGCGCGCCACCTGCGCGACGCCCTCCCCGGCGCGTCGTTCATCGGTTTCACCGGCACGCCGATCGAGCTCACCGACGCGAACACCCGCTCAGTGTTCGGCGAGTACATCAGCGTCTACGACATCGAGCGCTCGGTCCGTGATGGCGCGACGGTTCCGATCTTCTACGAGAGCCGGCTCGCGAAGCTCGCGCTCGCCGAGGCCGAGCGCCCCAGGATCGACCCCGCCTTCGAGGAGGTCACCGAGGGCGAGGAGGTCGACCGCAAGGAGCAGCTCAAGAGCCGCTGGGCCCAGCTCGAGGCCCTCGTCGGCGCCGAGCACCGCGTCCGCCTCGTCGCCGCCGACCTGGTCGCGCACTTCGAGGACCGCCTCGCGACGATGGACGGCAAGGCCATGGTCGTCACGATGAGCCGCCGGATCGCGGTCGACCTGCACCGCGAGATCGCCGCGCTCCGGCCCGAGTGGGTCGGGTCCGACGACGACGGCGTGCTCAAGGTCGTGATGACCGGGTCGGCCTCGGACCCGCTCGACTGGCAGGACCACATCCGCAACAAGCCGCGCCGTGAGGCGCTCGCCGCCCGCTTCCGCGACCCCGCCGACCCGTTCCGGGTCGTGATCGTCCGGGACATGTGGCTCACCGGGTTCGACGCCCCGAGCCTCCACACGATGTACCTCGACAAGCCGATGCGCGGGCACGGCCTCATGCAGGCGATCGCGCGGGTCAACCGGGTATTCCGGGACAAGCCGGGCGGCCTCGTCGTGGACTACCTCGGCATCGCCGACGAGCTGCGCAAGGCGCTCGCCGCGTACACGGAGTCCGGCGGGACCGGCAAGGCCGCGATCGACCAGGCCGAGGCGGTCGCCCTCCTGCTCGAGAAGCACGAGATCTGTGCCGGCCTGTTCCACGGCTTCGACCACCGGGCATGGGTCACCGGCGACGCCGAGGATCGGCTCGCGCTCCTCCCGGCCGCGCAGGAGCACATCCTCGCGCAAGAGGACGGCAAGCCGCGGCTGCTCCAAGCCGTCACCGAGCTCTCGGCGGCGTTCGCCCTGTCCGTGCCGGCCGACGAGGCGCTCGCGATCCGCGACGACGTCGGCTTCTACCAGGCCGTCCGTGCCGTCCTCGCCAAGAGCGTCGCGGGCGAGCGGCGGACCGACGAGCAGCTCGACCACGCGATCCGCCAGATCGTGAGCCAGGCGATCGTGTCCGACGAGGTCATCGACATCTTCGCCGCGGCCGGCCTGCGGAAGCCCGACATCTCGATCCTGTCCGACGAGTTCCTGGCCGAGGTCCGCGAGCTCCCGCAGCGCAACGTCGCCGTCGAGCTGCTGCGGAAGCTGCTCGCGGGCGAGATCAGGTCCCGCGGCCGGCGGAACGTCGTCCAGGCGCGCTCCTTCGCCGAGCTCCTCGAGCAGGCGCTCCGCCGCTACCAGAACCGGGCGATCGAGACGGCCCAGGTGATCGAGGAGCTGATCGCGCTCGCGAAGGACATCCGCCAGGCGTCGGCCCGCGGCGAGGCGCTCGGCCTCACCGACGACGAGCTCGCTTTCTACGACGCCCTCGAGGCCAATGACAGCGCGGTCGCGGTGCTGGGTGAGCCCGAGCTCCTCGCCATCGCCCGCGAGCTGACCGAGCAGGTCCGAGCCAACGTCACGATCGACTGGACACTCCGCGAGAACGTGCGCGCTCAGCTCCGTGTCCTCGTCAAGCGGATCCTCCGCAAGCACGGCTACCCGCCCGACAAGCAGGAGAAGGCCACCCGGCTCGTTCTGGAGCAGGCTGAGGCGCTCTCCGAGCTGTGGGCGGTGGCCTGATGCAGGCTGCTCACCCTGCGCCGGGCCGGCCGGCTCCATCACCTCAACGTCGGCGCGGCCCATGCCCGCCGGCGCGTCCTCGCCATCGTCGACGAGCAGGAGGTCACGGTCGTCGCCCTCGACACCGGCGAGATCCTCTCGACCCACCTGATCGAGCCCGACCGGCGGTACTGGCGCAACCAACGACGAGACCCCGGCCGATGGCCGGGGCCCAGGAAGACCGGCTGATCACAGGTGTCACCGATGACGCGACGCATGTGTCGCCGATGTCGCGACTCAAGACATGGCGCGCCCGGAGGGATTCGAACCCCCGACCATCTGATCCGAAGTCAGATGCTCTGTCCGCTGAGCTACGGGCGCCCGGGGCCATTCTAGCGGCGGTCCCGGCAGCAGCCGCGCCCGGCGCGGGCTGCCGAGGGTCCGTGGGTGCACCCAGGGGCGGCCGGGCGCCGCCGGGGTGGGACCCCCGCCCGGAATCCGACCCCTGCCAACGGGCAGGGCCAGTCGCGGGCCAAAGGGCCCTTATCCCTGCCGTCCGGCACGGGCAACATCGGGCCCAACGTCCTGCCTCTCCGGAGGCGAGCGGCGCGGCCGGATCAGGCGCATGCACGCGACGCCGAGCCTCCGCACCCGCGGTCTCGAAGCAACGGCCGCGCCGGCGCGGGTGGCAGGGGCGCTCCCGGCGCGACAGACTTGGTGGCCTCGGGCCGGCGCGACCGCGCGATCGACCCGGGCGAACGTGAGTGAGGTCCACATGCAACACGTCGCCCAGCTCCACATCGGCGAGACCGTGCTCGACCTCCCGATCGAGGAGGGCACGGCGGGCCAGAAGGTCGTCAACATCGCCTCGCTGCTGAAGAGCGCCGGCGTCACGACGCTCGACTACGGCTTCGCCAACACGGCGCCGACGCGGAGCGCCATCACGTACCTCGACGGGGACAACGGGATCCTCCGCTACCGCGGGTACCCGATCGAGCAGCTGGCCGAGGGATCGACGTTCCTCGAGACGGCCTACCTCCTCATCTACGGCGAGCTCCCGAACGAGGAGCAGCTCGACGCGTGGACGACGTCGATCACGAAGCACACGCTCCTCCACGAGGACTTCCGCCGGCTGTTCGACGGCTTCCCGAAGGACGCCCACCCCATGGCGACCCTCGCCGCCGGCGTCAGCGCCCTCTCGACCTTCTACCAGGGCTCCGAGGACCCCCACGACGCCGCCGACGTCGAGATCAGCACGATCCGGCTCCTGGCGAAGCTGCCGACGCTCGCCGCCTTCGCCTACAAGAAGTCGGTCGGCCAGCCCTTCATCTACCCGGACAACGCGCTCGACTACGAGAGCAACTTCCTGCGGATGATGTTCGCCGTCCCGACCGAGCCGTACGTCGTCGACGAGGACACCGCGCGGGCCCTCCGGGTGCTCCTCATCCTCCACGCCGACCACGAGCAGAACTGCTCCACGTCCACCGTCCGCCTCGCCGGCTCGAGCCTGGCGAACATGTACGTCTCGGTCTCCGCCGGCATCGCGGCGCTCTGGGGCCCCCTCCACGGGGGGGCGAACCAGGAAGTCCTCGAGATGCTGGAGGCGATCGCGGCCGAGGGCGGCGACGTCGCCCGGACGGTGGACCGGGCGAAGGACAAGAACGACCCGTTCCGCCTCATGGGCTTCGGGCACCGCGTCTACAAGAACTACGACCCCCGGGCGCGGATCATCAAGCAGGCGGCGGACAGCATCCTCGCGAAGCACGGCGGGGACGACCACCTCCTGCGGATCGCCCGCGAGCTCGAGGAGGTCGCCCTCAGCGACCCGTACTTCATCGACCACAAGCTCTATCCGAACGTGGACTTCTACAGCGGGCTCATCTACCGCGCGCTCGGGATCCCGGTGCAGATGTTCACCGTCCTGTTCGCGATGGGCCGCCTCCCCGGCTGGATCGCCCACTGGCGCGAGATGATGGCCGACCCGGACTCCCGGATCGGGCGCCCGCGCCAGCTCTACGTGGGGCACGCCGAGCGGCCGTTCGTGCCGCTCGGCGACCGCCGGCCCGCCGCCGGCTGATCCGCGGGGCCCCGGCCGACGGGACCCGCGGCCCCCCTGGCCCCGGCCGGCGGCGCCGGTCGGCACCGCGCCCTCACGGCGCGCGGTGCCGGGGCCGCGCCCTCACGGCGCGTCCGCGCCCGCGTGGGCCCACGCCTCCGCGCGGGCCGCGGCCACGGCCGCCGGGAGCGCGGCCGCGACCTCCGGGGTCAGGGCGAGCCCGGGCGCGACGACGGCCGGCTGGATCGCGACGAGGGAAACGCGCCCCGGGAGCGCCCCGGCGAGGCGCGCCGCGCCGAGGAGGTCGGCGACCCCGACCTGGTGCGCCGAGACGTGGCCCCCGAGCACGCGGGCGAGCTCGTCACCGCGGAGGACGGCGACGGTCCCGGGCTCGCGCCCGAGCTGTGCGGCGTCGACGAGGACGAGCCCGTCGACGCCGTCGAGGAGCGGGAGGAGGTCGAGGCCGAGCGTCCCGCCGTCGACCGTCTCCGTGCCGGGCGGGAGGGCGCCCTCCGGCGTCCCCGCGGCCCGCGCGAGCGCCTGGATGACGTGGACCCCCACGCCCTCGTCCTGGAGGAGGAGGTTGCCGATCCCGAGGATGAGCCCGCGGCGGGCCGTCACGGGGCCGGCCCGGGCGCCGGGGAACGCGGGCGCCCCGCCGGTCGCGGGTCGGTCACTTGAGCATCTCCTCGAGCTCGATCCCGCCGTCGCGCGCCTTCGCGACGTCGCGGCGGGTGGCGAACTTGAAGCCCGAGAAGATGCTCGACATGAGCCCGTTCTTCTCGATGTGGTCGATGAGGAGCGCGGCGTACACGTGGTGGATCATGAAGGCGAGGATCGCCCACATCACGAGGTGGTGGACGAGGCGCACCGTCTGGACGCCGAAGAGGTCGTTCATCCACGAGAAGAGCGACGTGACGACCGTCGCGCCGCGCTGGGCCTCCAGCGCGAACCCCGTCCCCGTCTGCACGGCGAAGAGGAAGAACACGACCATGTACGTCGCCGCGGCGAGCGCGTTGTGGCCGAGGATCCCGGGCAGCTCGCGGCGGATGAAGAGGTACCACTCCGTCTGGCTGACGAACTCGTTGAGATGGCGCCGGTTCGTCGGGATGAACGCCTGCCAGCGGGCGAAGCGGTTGCCCCGGAAGAGCCAGTACGTCCGCACGATCCCCGACGCGACGAAGACGTACGCCGTGAGCATGTGGATGAACCGGACGATGCCCATCGTCTCGCCGCCGGCGGGGATGAGGAACGGGTCGGCGATGTACCCGCCGGTGAGGCTGAGGATGATGACGCAGGTGACGGTCACCCAGTGGGTGATCCGGACGGGGACCTCCCAGACGTAGACCCGCACCCGCTGCCACGGCTGGGCGACGAGGAGCGGCGGGTGGTTCGGCGGGAGGGCGTCGAAGGGGTGGACCGGCTCCCGGGTGTCGGGGGCCGCGAGGCCGGGGGCGGACGCGCCGATCTCGGCCATGGCTCAGACCACCGAGACCGTGACGCCGGGGCCGCCCGCCGGATCGTGGACGTGGACGGCGCAGGCCAGGCAGGGGTCGAAGGAGTGGATCGTCCGGAGGATCTCCACCGGGCGCTCGGGGTCGGCGAGGGGCGTCCCGATGAGCGCCTCCTCCCACGCGCCGCGGTGGCCGGCCGCGTCGCGCGGGGAGCCGTTCCAGGTGCTCGGCACGACCATCTGGTAGTTCGTGATCGACCCCTTGTCGATGACGATCCAGTGGCCGAGCGAGCCGCGCGGCGCCTCCTCGAACCCCCAGCCCTCGGCGTGGTCGGGCCAGGACGTGGGGTCCCAGCGCGACGTGTCGGCGATCGCGAGGTCGCCGGTCTTGAGGTTCGCCTCGAGGTCGCGTTGCCAGACGCCGAGGCGGTTCACGAGGAGGCTCGTCTCGATCGCCCGGGCCGCGACCCGCCCGAGGGTGCTGAAGAGGGCCTCCGGCCCGACGCCGAGCGCCCCGAGGGCGTCGTCGACGGCCGTCTTCACGTCGGCCTGCCCGCTCGCGTAGGCGACGAGCATCCGGGCGAGCGGCCCGACCTCCATCGGCTGGTCCTCGTAGCGGGGCGCCTTGAGCCAGCTGTACGTGGCGCTGCCCTCGAGGGTGTCGAACGGCGGCTTGGGGCCGCCGTACTTGGGGTTCGTCTGGCCCTTCCACGGGTGGAGCGCCGTCTCGTCGCCCTCGTACGTGTACCAGGAGTGGGCGACGCTCTCCGCGACGCTCGCCTGATCGACGGGGAGGACCTTCGAGAGGTCCCGGCCGAGGATCCGACCGCGAGGGAGGTAGAAGGAGCGGGGATCGTCCGGGGCGCCCTCGGGGAAGTCGCCGTACGAGAGGTAGTTGCCGATCCCGGCCCCGTGGCCGGCCCAGTCCTTGTAGAACCCGGCCACGGCGAGGACGTCGGGGACGTAGACCTGCTCGACGAAGTCCCGCGCCCGCGCCGTCAGCTCGGCGATCTCCGAGAGGCGGCGGACGGTGAGGGCGGTGGGCGAGTTCGGGTCGACGCCCATGGCCATCCCGCCGACGACGTATGTCTGGGGATGGGGGTTCTTGCCGCCGAGGATTGCCTGGATCTTGATGACGTCGCGCTGCCAGTCGAGGGCCTGGAGGTAGTGGGCGACGGCGAGGAGGTTCGCCTCCGGCGGGAGCGCGTACGCGGGATGGCCCCAGTAGCCGTTCGCGAACGGCCCGAGCTGGCCGGAGTCGACGAACGCCTGGAGGCGGTCGCGCACGCCCTTGAAGTAGACGGCGCTCGAGAGCGGCCAGGCGCTGATCGACTGGGCGAGGTCGGACGTCCGCGCGGGATCCGCCGAGAGGGCCGAGACGACGTCGACCCAGTCGAGGGCGTGGAGGTGGTAGAAGTGGATGACGTGGTCCTGCACGTACTGGATCCCGGCGATGAGGTTGCGGATGAGCCGGGCGTTCGTGGGGATGACGAGGCCGAGGGCGTTCTCCACGGCGCGGACCGACGCGAGCGCGTGGACCGTCGTGCAGACGCCGCAGGCGCGCTGGGCGAAGACCCACGCGTCGCGCGGGTCGCGGCCCTTGAGGATGAGCTCGAGGCCCCGGAACATCGTCCCGCTGCTCCAGGCGTCGGTGACGATCCCGCCCTTGGTCTCGACCTCGATGCGGAGGTGCCCCTCGATCCGGGTGATCGGATCGACGACGACGCGCGCCATCTCAGGACACCTCCCCTCCGCCGGACGCGCCCGGTGGCGACGTCGGCGGTGCGCCGGCGCCGGGCTCGCCCGGCTCCGGCAGGACGATCGTGGGCACCGGCCCGGACTCTCCCGCGGCCTCGTGGTCGCCCGCCCTGCGGGCGCGGACGTAGCTCACGGTCCCGTGGGCGACGCTGAGGGCCGCGACGGCGCCGACGAGGCCGAGGCCGATCTGGTCGGCCGTGACGTCGACGGCGAACCCGGGCGGGTTGCTGAGGCGCCGGTAGAACGGGCTCATCTGGTCCCAGAAGCGGGGCATCGTGCAGCCGACGCACCCGTGGCCCGCCTTCACCGGCCAGCTGGTCCGGTCGTTGAAGCGGACGGTGGGGCAGTTGGCGAACGTCTCGGGCCCCTTGCAGCCCATCTTGTAGAGGCACCAGCCCTTCCGGCTGCCCTCGTCGCCCCAGGAGAGGACGTACTCTCCGGCGTCGAAGTGGGCCCGCCGCTCGCACTGGTCGTGGAGCAGCTGGCCGTAGGCGAAGTACGGGCGGCCGAGGCTGTCGGTCGCCGGGAGCGCCCCGAAGGTCAGGTAGTGGACGATCGTCGCCGTGAGGTTCTGCACGTTCATCGGGCAGCCGGGGAGGTTCACGACCTTCGCGCCCGGGACGATCGCCGCCACGCCGGCCGCGCCGGTCGGGCCGCCGCTCGCGGCGGGGAGCCCGCCGTCGAAGGCGCACGTGCCCACGGTGATCGTCAGGAGCGCCTTGCCGCAGACCTCCTCGACCATGGAGCGGAACGTCCGCCCCGCGATGAGGCAGTAGGTGCCGTCCTCGGCGACCGGGACGGCGCCCTCGACGACGGCGATGTACTGGCCGGGCGACGCCGTGATCGTGTCGCTCAGCGACTTCTCGGCCGCCCGCCCGGCGGGCGCCATGATCGTCTCGTGGTAGTTCAGGGAGAGCGTGTCGAGGACGAGCTCGGCGACCGTCGGGTGGGACGCCCGGAGGAAGCCCTCCGTGTTCCCCGCGCAGTCCTGGCCCTCGAGCCACACGAGCGGGATCCGCGGCGCGGTGCTCAGCGCCTTCGCGATCTGGGGCCCGTAGCCCGCGGGGAGCGCGAGGGCGGCTGCCATGGCGCCGCAGAAGCGGAGGAAGGCGCGCCGCGAGATGCCGCGCGCCGCGAGGAACTGCAGGATGGAATCCTCGCCGTTCGTGCCGGCGGGCTCCCTGGCGCGGCCATGAGCGCCGTGGGCCTGCTCTGTCGGGTCGGGCGCGGGGGGGCTCCCGTCGCCGCCGACCGGAACCGGGCCAGACCGGTTCGTGGCCGCTCCTCCCATCGTGCACCTCCAACGCACACTCCAGGGTCGGGCTCGCCAGTAGCTCGACGCAGCCCCGGCGGCCGAGGTTCGGGCTGCGCTTCATCGCTCCCCGTGGGGCGGCACCACGCTGCCGGAACCGGGCGCCCGTCCGGTAGGGCCGTTCGGACGGAACCTCGTCCCGGGGGCGTAGGATCGCGCTGATGACGAACCTCGAGACCGGCCGCGTCACCGACCGGCACCCGCCGTTCCGCTACGGGGCCCTCTCGCGCGTCTGGTTCTCGGACACGGACGCCCAGGGCGTCGTCTACTACGGCCGCTACCTGCCGTACTTCGACAATGCGCGCCTGGAGTACCTCCGCCACCTCGGCCTCGCCGGCTACTGGCAGGGCGACGCCGAGTTCGTCATGCGCGCCCTCGAGGTGGCGTACGAGGCGCCGGCCGGCTTCGACGACCTCCTCGAGGTGTTCGTCCGGACGGTCCGGATCGGCCGCACGAGCGTGACGACGGAGGGCGCGGCCTACCGGGTGGACGACGACCGGCTCATGTGCACGGCCCGGATGACGCTCGTCCTCATCGA
>JAJZRQ010000014.1:25154-48546 GCA_021802585.1 Chloroflexota bacterium | reverse complement strand
CGGAGGCGGCCGCCCCGCCGCTCCCCGCCGCCGCGGGCCGGGTCGCGGGCCGACGCGCCCGCCGCTCCCCGCGGTCGACGCCCGGTGCTCCCCGCGGCCTCAGAACCCGCCGCCCGCGCCGCCTCCGCCGCCGCCCCCGCCGCCGCCGAACCCGCCCCCGCCCGACGACGAGGGGGAGTTCCCGATCGTGCCGAGCGCCGCGAACATCCCGCCGAGGTTCGGGATCGCCGAGCTCGACATGAGCCCGGGCGCGATGCCGCCGCCCGACGAGCCGCCCCAGCCATGGCCGCCGCCGTACCACGCCGGGACGTAGGCGGAGCTCGTCCGGCCCGCCCGCAGGTCCTCGATGCTCCGCTCCAGGACGTCCTGGGCCTCGTCCTGGAGGCCGAGGGCCACGGACCAGACGACCGCCCGGTCGGGCGTCTCGAGCCAGGCGAGCCGCGGCTCGGCGACGACCTGGTCCATCGAGCGGGCCCCGGCGAGGGTCGCGACGAGCGTCCGCCGGTACGCCGCGAGCATCGCCTTCAGGGTCGCGCCGCCCAGCGTCCGGGCGGGCATCGCCCACGCGAGGACGAGGGTGAGCATCCCCGCCGCGCCGAGGCCGACGGCTAGGAGCGTGAAGCCGCCGGAAGGGATGGCCTGGCCGGCCCAGAAGGCAACGAACGCGGCGCAGACCTCGACGATCCCGATCACCTGCCAGCGGCTCGTCACCTTTCCGGGCGCGCCCGCGAACCACCCCCGCCGGACGAGGTCGCCCTCGAGGCGGCTGTCGAAGCCCTCGACGGACTTCCCGAACTCGAGGAGCGCGGCCCGGTCGAGCATCCGGATGCCATCCTTCTCCTTGCTCACCTCCTGGAGCTTGTCGAGGGCGTACCGCTCCGCGTCCGAGACCGGATTCCGCCGGTTGAGGGCGATCCGCGGGTCGTCCGTCGCGGGGTCCCGCAGCTCCACCGTCACCTCGTCGGGGCCGATGAGGCGGTCCTGCGCCCGGAAGGCGAGCTCGTCGCGCGAGGCCAGGTCGAGGAGCGCGGTCGTCAGCGTCCGGCGCGACGAGCGCCCGTCGTGGAGGAGCGCGCCGCCCGCGGCGGTCAGCTCGGCGGGAGGGGCGGGGAGGTAGATCGACGCGCTGTCCACGACGTACGGATCGCGCCCGTACCGCCGCCAGTGGAAGAACGCCCAGCCGGCGAGGAGGAGGAAGGCGACGCTCCCGCCCCCGATCCCGATCGCCGCGTCGAGCTGACGGGCGAGCTGGAGCTTCGCCGCGTTGTCGGCCGTCGTCGCGGCGTCGATCCGGCCGAGCGCGACGAGGAGCGCGTCGTCGAACCGCTGGTCGCGGAGGAACGGCAGCATGTCCTGCTCGAAGATCTGCTGCCGCTCCCCGTTCGTCAGGTAGAGGGCCCGGTAGCCCGGCGCGGCGTAGAGCTGGACCTGCCCGTGGACGCTGCCGCTGCTCCAGCGCTCGACGTTCATGAGGATCGCGAGGCCGTCGTCGAAGCCCTTCCGGCCGACGCCCCACTGGTTGATGAGGGCGATCGCGTCCTGCTCGGTCGAGTCGGTCGTCGCCCCCGGCTTCACCTGCGTGTAGACGACGACCTGGGCGCCGGTTCGCTCCTCGATCCGGGCGATCGTCGCCTCCGCGCTCGCAATCGTGCCGGCGGAGAAGAGGCCGGCCGTGTCGTAGACCCGCCGGCCGGCGACCGGGGCTGGGTACGGCGGGCCGGGCGGCGTCTGGGCGGCCGCGGCGAGGGGCGCCACCCAGGCGAGGAGCGTGACGAGGACGGCCAGGAGCGCGCCGTGGCGGAGCGCGCGAACCGGACGGGGCACGCGGTCCGGACGGGGCGCGCGGGCCGGACGGCGCAGGAGGCGCAGGCGGGGCGGGCGGTGCGGCATGCGCGGAGGATGCCCGGTCGCGGCGCCGCGCACCAGCCCCGAAACGGGCCGCGCAAGGGCCCGCGCGTTCGTCAGGCGAGCGACGCGAGCGATCCGCGCCGCCGCGCGAGCGCGAGGCGGCCGTCGGGCTCGACGATGACCTCGGCCGGGCGCGGGCGGCCGTTGTACGTCGAGCGCATCGAGGCCGCGTACGCGCCGGCGTCGGCGATCGCCACGAGGTCGCCCCGCCGGAGCGGCGGGAGGAGGTGCTCGCCGAGCGCGTCCGTGGACTCGCAGATCGGCCCGTCCACCCGCGCCGGCCGCGCGGTGGCGTCGGGCCGCGGCGCCCTCCCCAGCGAGGTGAGCGCGACGACCGCGTGCTCGGCCCCGTACAGTGCCGGCCGGACCAGCTCGGTCATCCCGGCGTCCACGACGACGAGGCGGCGCGTCCGGTCGTCGGTCGCGGCGCCGGGCGGCACGACGGCGAGGCCGTGTGCCCCGGACCGCTGCACCGGGGCCGGTCCCGGCGGGACCGTCCGCTCGCGGACGTGGAGGACCCGGGCAACGAGCCAGCCGGACGCTCCGACGAGCGCCCGCCCGGGCTCGACGGCGAGGCGGCGCGGCCGGCGGTCGGGCGGGATCCCCTCGAGGAGGGCGGGGACCTCGGCCGCGAACCGCGCCGGGCCCGGGATCGCCGGTCCCCCACTCGCACGCGGATCGTCGTCGAAGGCGAAGGCCCCGCGCCGGCCCGCGACGACCGCGGCCTCGCCGTCGTCGGCCGGGCGCCACGGGAGGACCGGCATCCCGCCACCGACGTCGAGCGTGTCGAAGTCGGGGAGCCCGCCGCGCAGGAGCGCGAGGAGCGCGAGCGCCCGGCGCACGGCGTCGCGCCAGGCGTCCACCGCGCCGAGCTGCGACCCGACGTGGACGTGGATCCCGCGCCAGCGGATCGGGCCGTCGGCGCCGCCGCCGGCCTCCACGACTGCGCCCACCTCGTCCGCGCCGACGCCGAACTTCGAGGCCCGGCCGCCGGTCGCGAGGCCGGCGTGCGTCTCGGGCTCGACGGCGGGGTTCAGGCGCACGAGGGCGTCCACGCGGAGGGGTTCGCCCGCGCCACGCGCCCCGGCGCGGACCCGCTCCACGGCGCGGGCGAGCGCCGCGGCCTCGTCGGCCGACTCGACGGCCACCCACCGGAGCGGCTCGCCTGCGGCCGCCGCCCGGGCCGCGGCCCGCAGGTCGGCGTCGGTCTTGCCGATCCCCTCGAGGGTGATCGCCGCGTTCGGCAGGCCGGCGCGGCGGGCGAGCGACCACTCGCCGCGGGAGACGACATTCGCCCCGAACCCGTGCGCGGCGACCCGGGCGACGAGCGCCGGGAGGTCGTTCGCCTTCAGCGAGTACGCGCGCAGCCAGGGGTCCGGGAACGCGGCGCGGACGGCGTCCGCCGCCGCGTCCAGGGCCGCCCCGTCGGTCACGTAGAGCGGCGTCCCGTGCCGCCGGGCGGCCGCCCGGAGCGCCGGGGCGAGCGACGCCAGCCGGTCCACGATCCCCGCCCGCGCGGATCAGTCGGGGACGACGAGGCGGACGAGCGCCGAGACCAGGCCGACGACGATCGAGCCGAGGGCGGCCGCGACGATCGTCGCCTGGGTCAGCAGGTCCGGCGGGTAGTCGCCGACCCGGATCGCGCCGCCGAGCGCGTTCGAGACGTACGCCGCACCGAGGAAGAGGAGGACGTTCACGACGAAGCCGAAGAGGCCCATCGTGAGGAGGTTGAGGGGGAGCGAGAAGGCCCGCGCCAGCGGCCCGATGAGGCCGTTCGCGACGCCGAAGACCGCGGCGATCATGCCGAACGTCACGAGCTCGTCGGGCATCTGGGCGAAGGCCGACGAGGGGATCGAGATCCCCGGGACGAGCCGGGCCGCGACCCACAGCGCAACCCCCGTCGCGATCAGCGTGGCGATGAACCCCTTCATGCGGCGCCCTCCCGAGCGGGTTCCGTCCGGCGTCGTCGGCGGCGGTGGCGCGCCGGCGTCGGCCGTGGCCGCGATGATCCCACGCCCGGCCCCGCGCCGGTACCCCCGGGGAGCGGCAGTCGGCCCGCCATCCGCGCCCGGGCGCCGGGCCGGTGCCGGGACGTCGGCCTCGACCGGCCGCCACGGCCGGCGGCCCCTCAGCGGAGGAGGAACCCCGTCCCGAGCGGGTCGGCCGGGTCGAGGACGAACCGGCTCCGGCCGGCGAGGTGAGCACTCCCCTCGACCACGGTCACGACCGCCGGCCGCCCGGCGACGCTCGTCTCTCCGGTGACGCGGCCGGCGAACACCGAGTCGACGACGCTCCGGTGGCGGAGCGTCTCCCCGGTTCGGAGGCGGCCGGCGGCGTGGAGGATCGCGAGGCGCGCCGACGTGCCGCTCCCGCACGGCGAGCGGTCGACCTCGCCGTCGGCGAAGACGGTCACGTTCCGCTGGGTGAGGGTCGCGTCGTCCCCCGCGGCGGTCGGCTCGTCCTGCCACCAGATGATCCCGTACGTGCCCCGCAGCTCGGGCTCCTCGGGGTGGACGATGTCGAGGGCCCGGTCGAGGGCGGGGCGGAGCTCGCGCTGGAGCTCGATGAGGGCCGGCAGGCTCGCCCGGTCCACCGCGAGCCCGAGCGGCCGGACGTCGGCCGAGCCGTAGAACGCGCCGCCGTAGCCGACGTCGAGGGGGACAGGCCCGCGCGAGGTGGGGAGCGTGATGCCCGCCGCAAGCACGAACGACGGGACGTTCGTGAAGCGGACGCCCGCGACGCGCCCGCGGGCGGCGTCCCAGCGGGCGACGCAGGCGAGGCGGCCCGAGGGGACGTCGACGGTCACCGGCGTCTCCTCCCCGATGACCGGGATCCGGCCGGACTCGAGGGCCCACGTGACGAGGGCGATCGTCCCGTGCCCGCAGGCCGTCGAGTAGCCCTCGTTGTGGAAGAAGACGACCCCGAGGTCGGCGCCGGCGTCGTTCGGCGGGACGACGTGGCAGCCGTACATGTCGGCGTGGCCCCGCGGCTCGAAGACGAGGAGCCGCCGGACGTCGTCGAGGTGCTCGCGGGCGAAGCGGCGACGCTCGAGGATCGTCGCGCCCTGGAGCGGCGGAACCCCGCCGACGATGATCCGGAATGGCTCGCCGCCGGTGTGGTAGTCGACGGTCTCGATCTCGGCCGGCGCCGCCGGCCGGGGCCCGGTCATCGGCGGTCACCGGGGCCGCGTCCCGCGGCCGCCCCGCGTCCCGCGGCCGCCCCGCGTCCCGCGGCCGCCCCGCGTCCCGCGGCCTGCGCGGCGAGCCGCGCGCGGAGGCGCTCGCGGGCCGCCGGCCAGTCCTCGTCGGTGATCGCGTACCAGGCGGAGTCGCGGACACGGCCGCTCGCCATGAGCTGGTGGCGACGGAAGACGCCCTCGAAGCGGGCGCCGATCCCGGCGAGCGCCCCTCGCGACCGCGTGTTGAGGGCGTCGGTCTTGAACTCCACGCGCATCGCGCCGAGTCCCTCGAACGCGTGCTCGAGCAGGAGGAGCTTCGCCTCGCTGTTCGCGCCCGTCCCGCGGGCCGCGGGCGCGATCCACGTCCAGCCGATCTCGAGGCGGCGGTGCGCCGGCGCGATGGCCATGAAGCGCGTGCTCCCGAGGACGGTGTCGCTCGCCACGTCGACGGTCGCGAACGGCACCTCCGCCCCGGCGTCGCGGGCCAGGAGCGCGTCCTCCACCCAGGCCCGCATCGACGGCGCGTCCGCCAGGGGGGCGTGCATCCAGGCCCAGGTCGCGGGGTCCGCGGCGGCCGCGACGAGGCCCGGCAGGTGCCGGAGCTCGAGCGGCTCGAGCCGGACGCGCGTGCCGACGAGGGTGATGGGCGTCACCCACGGGGCGGCGGCGGGGATCCGGTCGCTCACCCCGCGATCGTACCCGGCGCGCGCCTTCGCCGAACGCGGCCGCCGGGGCGGCGATATCCTCCTCCGGCACCGGCCCGCCCCGGGCCGCCCATCGACCGCCGGCTCGCCCGGGCCGGGAGCCTCGGAGCCACCCGTGACCACGTTCGACGAGCTCGTCCGCGGCCTCTTCGCCGACCTCTTCCGCGCGAGCCCCGTCCTCGCGTCGTGGATCGGCAACCACGACCACGACGGGGCGTGGCCGGACCAGAGCGAGGCCGGCTCGCGGGCGCTCGTCGCGCTCCTCGACCGCTGGACGGACGCGTTCCGGGCGCTGCCGGACGGATCGCTCTCCGCCGACGAGGCGATCGACCGCGACATCGTCCTCGCCGAGCTCGCCGCCTACCGGTTCGCCGAGACGGAGCTCCGGGCGGAGTCGTGGGACCCCCTCGCGTGGGTCTACCTCCTGGGGGACGGGATCCACCTCCTCCTCTCCCGCGAGTTCGCCCCGCTCGGCGTCCGCCTCGCCGACGCCGCGGCGCGGATCGAGGGGCTCCCGGCGGTCCTCGCCGCCGCGCGCGGGCGCCTCGTCGGCCTCCCGGGGCGGCCGGTCAGCCGGCTCCACGCTGAGGTCGCGCTCACCCAGCTCCCGGGGATCGGCGAGCTCTGCCGGGAGGCCCTCGCCGCGGCCGCGACGGCCGACGAGGGAGGGGAGCTCGCCACCGTGCGGACCCGCCTCGAGCCGGCCGTCGCCGCCGCCGAGGCCGCCCTCGACGCGTTCGCGTCCCACCTCCGCGACGTCGTCCTCCCCGCCGCCGCGGGCGACGGCCGGCTGGGCCCCGAGCTCTACGCGGCGTCGCTCCACCACACGCTCCGCGTCGCGATGACCCCGGAGCAGCTCGAGGCGCGCGCCCGCCGCGAGTTCGATGCGGTCCGCGCCGAGATGCTCCGCCTCGCCCGCGACCTCTGGCCGGCCCTCCGGCCCGGCGATCCGGCCCCGACCGACGAGGCGGCCCTCGTCCGCGGCGTCCTCGACGAGATCGCCCTCGTCCACCGGACCGCCGACGACCTCCTCGCGTTCTGCCGCGCCGAGCTCTCCCGGATCGAGGCCTTCTGCCGGGAGCGCGACATCGTCCGCCTGCCCGCCGACCCCCTCGCGATCGAATGGACGCCGGTCTTCCTCCGCGCGTCCGGCGGGGCGATGCTCTTCCCGCCCGGGCCGCTCGACCGGGGCCTCCGGAGCTTCTTCTACGTCACGCCGCCGCCCGACGACTGGACGCCGGAGCAGGTCGAGTCGTACCTCCGCGAGGACAACGACCGGATGCTCGTGACGCTCGTAATCCACGAGGCGGTGCCCGGTCACTACCTCCAGCTCGCCCGGGCGAACGAGTCGCCGTCGCTCGTCCGCGCCGCCTTCTCGTCCGGCGTCTTCGCCGAGGGCTGGGCGGTCTACGTCACCCAGGTGATGATGGACCTCGGGTACCGGGCCGACGACCCCGCCCTCCTCCTCGTCCACTGGAAGCTCTACCTGCGCGCCGTGACGAACGCCCTCGTCGACGTCGGGATCCATGCCCGCGGCATGTCCGAGGACGAGGCCCTCGCGCTCATGGTCGACGGCGGGTTCCAGGAGCGGAGCGAGGCGGTCCGGAAGTACGAGCGGGCGCGCCTCACGTCGACCCAGCTCAGCACGTACTTCGTGGGGTCGGTCGCGATGTGGGACCTCGAGGAGGAGCGCCGCCGCCGCCTGGCCGTCGCCTCCGGCGACCCCCGCGGCGCGGCCGCGGTGCCCCCGCCGCGCGTCGTCGGGGGGTTCGGCGAGACGCCTGGCTTCGCGTACCGCGAGCACCTCGACGCGGTCCTCGCCCACGGGACCCCGCCGATCCCGGCGCTCCGCCGCATCCTCCTCGGCGACTGACCCGCCACCGCCCCCCGCGGCCGGTCCGGCCGGCGCCGGGAGCCGCGCGGCGGCCCGCGGCGGTCAGCCCTCCTCGGCCCGCCCGGCGCGGACCCGGTCGATCGCGAGGCGGAGGAGCTCCAGCCCGGCCGGGTCGAGGTCGTACGTCCACTCGCGGATCCGTTCGGGCCGCCTGAAGCGCGGCGCGAGGCCGATCTCGAGCGCCTCTCGCGTGAGGAGGAGGAGGTCGGCCTCGCGGTCGACCCGGGCGAGCGCCGCGTCGTCGCCGGCGACCGCCTCGATGAGGCGTGTCCCGCCGCCCGACCGGGCGAGCCAGTCGACCATGTTCGCCGTGCTCCGCGTCGACGAGCAGACCATCCCCACGGTGCTTCCCGGCGGGAGCGCCCCCACCTCGTCGAGGAGCTCGGCGTACGACGGGGCGGCCATGAGGGCGATGACGGGGGCCCGGCCGCCGACGAGGGCGATTGTCTCGTCGGCGTGGAACATCGAGGTGGCGACGAGGTCGTAGTGGCTCCGCTCGAGGCGGTCGACGACCGTGTCGATGAGGGCGCCGTCGGCCTCGGCGGCCCCCTCGAACGCTCCGCTGATCTGCTCCGCGGCGCGGCGGGCGTCGGCGGCCGTGCACTCGACGAAGAGGACGTGGACCTCGGGGCCCGGCCGGCGCCGCTCCGTCGCCGCGGCATAGACGGCCGACGCGACCTCGTCGGCGGAGTAGCCGGCCCGGGCGGCTTCGCGGAGGAGGTCGGCGACGAGGCCGTCGAGGACGCCGGTCGTGCGGCGGACCGGCGGCCGCGCGGTCACCCGGGTCCCCGCGCCCGCGCGGCTCACGACGTACCCGGCCTCGGCGAGCCGCCGGTAGACCGCCCGCACCGTGTTCGGGTTCACCCGGATGAGCCCGCCCAGCTCGCGGACCGTGGGCAGCCGCGCGCCGGGGTGGATCCGGCCGGTGTCGATCTGGTAGGCGAGCTGCCAGAAGAGCTGGGTGCTGATCGGGACGCCCGAATCGCGGGCGATGTCGAGACCGCCGGCCCCGCTCGAGCGGGCGCCGGACGGCGGGACGCCGATCGGCCGGTCGATCCCCGGGCGCGCCGGGGCGCCGGTCGCCGGGGCGTCACCGCCCCCGCCGGCGCCTCCGCCGGCGCTTCGTGACCTTGGGCTCATTGACATAGTCCGTTAGTCCAAGTAGGATGCCATTGTACTAGTCCACGCATCCAATGACCCGTCGGATCGAGGCTCCGCCACCATGGAACTGCTCGTCGCCATCCTCTTCGCCCTCGTCGGCCTCGCGGTGTTCGACTTCCTCGCGGTGGAGCTCGGGGTCGACTCGCGCGCCGGCTCCGACGACCCGCACGCCCCGCTCTTCGGCGCCGGCTGACATCCGGGGCCCGGCCCGGGCCCTCACCATACACGCTCGGCGAGGCACCCTCCCTCCTCCTCCCTCCGCCGGACCGAGCTTCGACGAACCGCCGGTCTCCGGCGGTTCGTCCGTCTCCGGCACCCGCCGGGTGCATCCGCGCCGGCCGCCGACGGCCCGGGGAGTCACCCTGCCGGCTGGCCGACCTCGTCGAGCGCCTCGCGGTAGATCGCGACGCCGTCGATCCCGCGCGCCGGCGAGCGGACGAGCGCGAGGTCCTCCACCAGGCCCCGCTCGAGCCGCGTCCCCGCGACGCCGTCGACGAGCCGCGCCGCCCGCGCCGCGCAGCGGAGGACCTCCTTCGTCTCCGGGCGCGACGGCTCCTCCCAGTACCAGCCGTCGCTGGCGAACATCGCGAGCCGCCAGCGCTGGGCCTCGAGGAGCGTCTCGAGCTCGCGGCGGAGGGGGACCGGGGCGGCGTCACCGAGGAGGCGGGCGGAGAGGTCCTCCGGCGTCTCGATCCCGATCGCGACGTCGGCATAGGCGTCGCGGGCCTCCCACGGGTCGAGGGGCACTGCCTCGCCGTGCTGCGGGTGCGCGGCGGGCATCGCCGCGATCCGCGGCGCGGCCACCGCGTCGATCCCGCCGGCGAGGCGCTCGAGCGCCGCCCGGAGCGGGCCCTTCCAGCGCCCGTCCGGGACGCACGGGCACTCGGCCGTCCAGCGGAGGACGCCGTGATGGCAACTCCACGACGTGCGCTCGGCGATCCGGACGCGGGGCAGGAGGTCGCGGTCCTCGGCGGCGAGGGCCCGGCCGAGCGGCACGACGTCGAACCCGCGGTCGACGCCCGGGTCGACGAGCCGCTGGAGGAAGAGGTCCCGGAAGTGCTGGTGGTGGCCGTAGAGCTCCCCGTCGGTCGCGACGAGGACGAGGGGCGAGCCCGCCTGCCAGCTCGACGAGCCGTCACGGCGGAGGGCGACCGAGGTCCGGGGGAGGATCCACTCGCGGGCGAAGCGGTCGGCGTCGGCGGTGACCTCGGGCTGGAACGAGACGGCGCCCGAGACGTCGGCGTCGTAGAAGGCGACGACGAGTGAGCGACCGCCGCCGAGGTCGACCCGGTGCGGGCGGCGCGACTCGAGCCCCGGCGTCGCCGCCTGCCACGGGGCCAGGATCGTCCAGCGGACGCCCTCCTCGGCGAGGGCCCGCAGGACGGCCTCGTCGACGGCCGTCTCCGGGAGCCAGAAGCCCGTCGCCTCGTGGCCCCAGCGAACCTCGTAGTCACGGAGGCCCCAGCGGATCTCCGTCCGGCGGTCACGGGCCGAGGCGAGGGGGAGGATCGCGTGATGGAAGCCCTGGGCGAGGGCGTTCTCCGGGTGCGCCGCGGCGGCGTACCGGGCGAGGACGGCCGGCGCGTCGGCCGCGAGCGCGGCCGTGAGGGTGGGCCCCACGTCGAACGAGATCCGCTCGAGGTTGCCGCGCTCGGCGTTCGGCCCGTAGCACTCGGCGGTGATCCGCGCGTTCCAGCTCGGCCAGGGGGCCGCGCCGGGCTCCGGGAGGGGCCGCCCGCCGAACGGGTCGCGGCGCTCCGGCTGGTAGAAGTGGGCGTGGACTGCGAGGCGGCCGCGCGTCATCGGCGGCCTACAGTCCCTCCTCGACCGCGCGATCCCGCGCCGTCGTGACGGTGTGCTCGACGCGGACCGTCACGGCCGCGCCGGCGCGGAGGGCGATCGGCCAGGCGAGGACGAGCGCCGAGCCCTGGTAGACGCGTTCGAAGCCGGCCTCCGAGTTCGAGATCGTCTCGATCGGCGAGATCCAGGCCTCGGCCGCCGGCTCGACCCGCGTCGCCACCTCGATCCCGATGAAGTCGTTGCCCGCGCGGACCCCGGAGACCGTGGCCCGGCTCGCCGTCCCGTCGTGGGCGAGGCGGTCGCCGCCGAGGACATACCAGGCGGCCGGGTTGCCGCCGCCGCCGAGCATCGTCGTCGCCCACTCGACGGCGAGCGTCGCCTCGAGCGGCCCCGTCCCCCGGTTCTCGACGCGGACCTCCAGGGCGAGCGTCGGGGCGCGCCGGTCGCCGCCCGCGACGATCGTCTTCTCGACCCGCACCGGGAGGTCGCCGGCCGGGGTCCGGGCGGTCCCGTCGCGGACGAGGCGCGCCGTGCCCGCACCGGCGGCGCTCCCCGTCGCCGCGAGGACGAACGGGCCGTCGGCAACGTCGGCGAGGTCGGCCGCCTCCGCCCGCGCGAAGGCGGCGGCGGTCGTCCCGGGGGCGAAGAGGTGGACGAGGCCGGAGCGCCGCTCGTACGCGTCGTAGTGGAGCCGCGCCGCGAGGCCGGCCTCCTTCGCCGTCACCCGGTCGTGGATCGAGCCGACCCCCTCGGCGACGGGCTCCGGGCCGCCCCGCGAGGCGAGCCGCCGCTCGTGCTCGACGAGGGCGGCATGGGAGGCCTCCGGGCGGCGGCGGAGGACGGCCGCCAGCGCGTGGCGCACGGCCCGGACGTCCCAGGCGCCGATCCCGGCCCCCTCGGACGGCTTGACGGCGACGACCTGGCCCTCGGTGGCGAGGACGACCTCCGGCACGCCGTCGAGGTCGAGGTCCTCGACCCGCACGCCGTCCGCGGGCTCCCCGGCGGCGCGCGCGGCGCGGTCGGCGGCGTCCTCCGCGGCGATGAGGTGCTCGTACGTCGCGAGGCGCATGTGGCTGATGTAGATGCCGCCGAACAGGCCGTGCCAGTAGCAGTCGTTCGACTGGCCCTGGTAGAGGTGGTCGAGGGCCGCGGCGCGCGCCGGGCCCGCCGGCATCGCGGCGACCTTCGCCGACGCCCGGAGCATCTGCTTGTGGAGGTCATTGATCTCGCGGTACTTCACCTGGAAGTTCCGCCAGAAGCCGCCCCGGAGGAAGCGGTACTCGGGCGCCGCCGCCGCCTCAGCCCGATGGAGGATCTCCGCGAACGCCCGGCCGTCGTCCGGCGGGAGCGCCCACTCGCCCATCTCGGCGTAGGAGTCCGTCGGGAGGTAGACCCGCCCGATCGGGGCGTTGCGGTCGAGCCAGTCCGAGGGGGTGACGGTCGTGAGCCAGCCGGCGTTCGCCTCGAGGGCCTCGAAGAAGCGGTCCACCCACCGCGTCGCGCCCCAGCAGTGCTCCCACGTCGTCGGCCACGAGCCGAACTTCTCGCCGTCGTCGCCCATCGTCCCGAGCCGGTCGCCCTCCTCGGTCGCGTGGTCGCGGAGGTAGGCGATGACGTCGTCGACGTCGCCGAAGGGGATCCGGTAGCGGAGGCCCTTCTCGGTCCCGAAGACGGTCAGGAGGTGGCCCTGGTCGTCGGTCGTGTAGGGGCCCCAGAGGCGCTCCTCGGGGATCGCCGCGGCCCGGAAGTGGTTGTCGTCGAGGATCGTCCAGCCGTAGCCGGCGGTCGCGAGGGAGGTCGGGAGGTCGGGCTCCCAGACGCGCTCCGCGAGCCACGCCCCGCGGGGCCGGCGGCCGGCGATCCGCTTCACCTCGTCGGCCATCCGCTCCAGCTGGCCGACGCGGTCGCGCTCGGGGAGAGAGGCGAGGACCGGCTCGTAGTAGCCACCGCCGAGGAGCTCGACCTGGCCGCGTTCGACGAGGGCGTGGAGGCGGTCGAGGAACTCCGGGCGCTCGGCCCGCATCCAGTCGAGGAGGGGGCCCGTGTAGTGGAGGGCGACGCGGACGCCGGGGTGCCGGTCGAGGGCGTCGAGCATCGGCCGGTAGGCCTGGTCGTGGACGTCGCCGAAGACCCAGCCGAAGTTGCCCACCGGCTGGTGGTTGTGGAGCGCGAGGGCGAGCGAGATGCGCGGCGCCACGGGTCCTCCTCGGAGCGGCTGGTCGGATCTTTCCCCTCGATGGCCGGTGCTGCGGGAGCGGGCCGGTCAGCCGGCCTCGGTGACGACGCGCCGCTTCGCCGTCGCGGCGGGCGCGATGCCCGCCGCCGGGAGGTAGAGCTGCTCCGCGTACTCGTGGAGCATCCGCGTCGTCGAGAAGCGCCAGATCGTCGTCGTCATCGCCCGCCGCATGAGCTCGAGCCAGGCCCGCGGGAGGCCGTCGGCCCCGCGGTCGTAGTAGCGCGGGACGACCTCCTCCTCGAGGATCCGGTAGAGGTCGAGGGCGTCGGCCCAGTCCTGGGCGCCCTCGTCGGGCGTCGTCACCCGCCCCCCGATCGCCCAGCCATTGTCGCCCGTCCAGCCCTCGTCCCACCAGCCGTCGAGGACCGAGAGGTTGAGGACGCCGTTCACCGACGCCTTCATCCCCGAGGTGCCCGACGCCTCGAGGGGTCGCCGCGGGTTGTTGAGCCAGACATCGACGCCGCGGACCATGAGCTTGGCGACCCGCATGTCGTAGTCCTCGAGGACGAAGATCCGACCGCGGAGCTCCGGCGAGCGGCTCCGGGCGAAGATCGACTGGATGACCTGCTGGCCGGGCCGGTCGGCGGGGTGGGCCTTCCCGGCGAAGATGAACTGGACCGGCCGGTTCGCGTCGTGGACGAGGCGCGCGAGGCGGTCGACGTCGCTGAAGAGGAGCGCGGCCCGCTTGTACGTCGCGAAGCGGCGGGCGAAGCCGATCGTGAGGGTCGCCGGGTCGAGCCACTGCCCGATCTCGGTGAGGGCCGCCGGCGCCTCCCCGTGGCGGGCGAGCTGAGCGGTGAGCCGCTGGCGAGCGAAGACGGAGAGCTCGCGCTTCTGGTGGAGGTGCGCCTCCCAGAGCTCGGCGTCCGGCAGGCGCCCGACGCGATCCCAGAACCGCTCCGCGTCCGACTGGCCGTCGAGGTCGTCGAGGTCCGCGTCGAGGAGGCGCTCGAAGAGCTCCCGCATCGCCCGCCCCACCCACGTCGGGGTGTGGACGCCGTTCGTGATCGGCTTGATCGTCCGCCCGCCGAGGAGCCGCTCCCACGTGTCGTTCGCCGTCTGGGCGTGGAGCCGGGAGACGCCGTTCGTGCCGTTCGCGAGGCGGAGGCTGAACGCCGTCATGTCGAACTGCGCCGGGTCGTCGTCGGCTCCGCGGCCGCGGACGAGGATCTCCTCCATCGGCACGCTCGCGCTCCCCGGGGCGGCCCCGCCCGCGCAGAGCGGGCCGGCGACGCGCCGGACGAGGTCGGCGTCGAAGCGCTCGTTGCCGGCTGACACGGGCGTGTGGATCGTGAAGACACTCGAGCGGCGGACGGTCGCCCACGCCTCCTCGAGCGGCATCCTCGCCGCGACGTGCTCGCGGACGCGCTCGACGAGGAGGAACGCGGAGTGGCCCTCGTTGAGGTGCCAGACGGCCGGCGCGATCCCCAGGGCGCGGAGGGCCCGCGTCCCGCCGGCGCCCAGGACGAGCTCCTGGTGGAGGCGCATCTCGCGGCCGCGGACGTAGAGGATATGGGTGATCGGCCGGTCGGATTCGTCGTTGCCCGGGTGGTCCGTGTCGAGGAGGAGGACCGGGACCCGGCCCACCTGGAGGCGCCACACCGCGGCGGTGATGACGCGGTCCGGGAGCTCCACCGGGACGAAGAGGGGGTCGCCGAGCCGGTCCAGGACCCGGAGGACGGGCAGGCGCGCGAGGTCGAAGTCGGGGTACGCGTGCTCCTGGTGCCCGTCGGCGTCGATCGACTGGCGGAAGTACCCCTTCCGGTAGAGGAGGCCGACGCCGACGACCGGGAGGGCCATGTCGCTCGCACTCTTCATGTGGTCGCCGGCGAGGACGCCGAGGCCTCCCGAGTAGATCCCCACGGACTCGTGGAACGCGAACTCGGCGCAGAAGTAGGCGATCGGACCGCCCAGCTGGCGGGCGTGGGCACGGTGGAACCAGTGGTCCGCGCCGTTCGCCAGGTAGTGGTCGAGGTCGGCGACGACGTCCTCGTACTCGGCGATGAAGCCGGGGTCCTCGAGGAGGGGGTCCCAGCTGATCGCGCTCTCGAGGACGGCGATCGGATTCCGGTAGCGGGTCCACGTGTTCGCGTCGATCCGCTGGAAGAGGAGTGCCGCGCGGGGATGCCACATCCACCAGACGTTGTAGGCGAGGCGGCGCAGGCCCTCGAACTGGGGAGGGAGGCGGAACGGGGCGCCGGGCTGGGTGGCGACCTGGACGAGGGGCTCCATGGGCCGCGATGATACCGTGCGCCGCCGCGCTCGTGAACCGGTTTAGTGCCCGCGCCGCAGGGTCGGTCGTGCGCCCCGGGACGCCGCGGCCCCCCGACGGGGCGCGACGGGGTGCCGGCCCGGCGTAGGATCACGGCGATGCGCGTGGTGTTCGTGGCCGCCGAGTGCGAGCCCTGGGCGAAGACCGGCGGCCTCGGCGACGTCGTCGACGCCCTCGCGCGCGCCCTCGGGCGCGTCCCGGGGGTCCTCGACGAGCCGGTCGAGGTCTTCCTCCCCCGCTACCGCTCCGTGCCGGTCCGGCGGGACCGGGACCTCGAGACGGTCGTCGTAACGGTGCCCGACCCATCCGCCCCGGCGGGCGCCGTCGAGGTCGCGGTCCGCTCGCTCGACGCGGCCGGCTACCGGCTCCGGCTCGTCGACCACCCGCCCGCCTTCGATCGCGACGGGCTCTACGGCGACGCGGCCGGCGACTACCCGGACAACGCCTGGCGCTTCGCGCTCCTCGCCCGGGCCGCGCTCGAGGCGCGGCGCGCGGAGCGGCGGCCGGTCGACGTCGTCGCGCTCCACGACTGGCACGCCTGCCCGGCCGTCCTCCTCCGCGACCTCGCCTACGCTGCCGACCCGGTCGTCGGCCCCGCGGCCGTGACGCTGACCCTCCACAACCTCGCGTACCACGGGTGGACGCCCCGCGAGCGGGTCCCCCAGCTCGGGCTCGGCGCCGACCCGCCGGCCGGCGACGCGTGGGGGATCGACCTCCTCCGCGAGGGGATCCGGCGGGCCGAGGCGGTGAACACGGTGAGCCCGGGCTATGCCCGTGAGGCCCTCCGCCCGGAGGGCGGGATGGGCCTCGACGGCGACCTCCGCGCCCGGGGCGCGCGGTTCGGCGGGATCCTCAACGGCCTCGACGAGGAGCTCTGGGACCCCGCCACCGATGCGGCCCTCGCGGCCCCGTACGACGCCGCCGACCGGGCGGGCAAGGCGGCCTGCCGGGCGGACCTCTGCGCCCGGGTCGGCTTCGACCCCGCGGACCCGGCGCCGATCCTCGGCACGATCGGGCGGCTCGACCCCCAGAAGGGCTTCGACCTCGTCGCCGCGGCGGCCCCCGCCCTCGCCCGCGGCAGCGCCCGGGTCGTCGCCCTCGGGAGCGGCGACCCCGCGCTCGTGGCCGGGATGCGCGCCGCGGCGACCGCGCACCCGGGGCGGATCGCGATGGTCGAGCGGTTCGACCGCGACCTCGCCCGCCGGATCTACGCCGGCGCCGACCTCTTCCTCATGCCGTCGCGCTTCGAGCCGTGCGGCCAGGGGCAGATGATCGCGATGCGCTACGGCACGCCGCCGGTCGCCCGCCGGACGGGCGGCCTCGCCGACACGATCGTCGACCTCCACGAGGACCCGGGGAACGGGACGGGGTTCCTCTTCGACGCGGCGACGCCGGATGCGCTCCGCTTCGCCTGCGAGCGGGCGATCGCCGTCCTTCGCGACCCGGACCGCTCCCGCTGGGACGGCCTCGTCCGGCGGGCGATGGCCGTGGACTGGGCCTGGGAGCGCTCCTCGGCGCCGGCGTACGCGGCGATGTTCGCGCGGGCGATCGCCGACCGGGCGGCGGCGCGCCGGGCCACCGGGTAGGGTCGCCGCCCCCGGGGCGCCGTCAGCCCGGGGCCGGTCCCCGGGTCGCCGCGACGACGACCGCGCCGACCGTCAGCCCCGAGCCGTCGGGCGCGATCTCGAACGCGGCACGGGCGGCCTCGGGGGCCTCCCGGAGGAGCCGCCGCACGGCGTCCGCGCGCCACGGGGCGGGCGCCGTGCGCGCCAGCCAGTCCTCGGTCGCGTGCCGGAACCGCCACTCGCGGACGATCCCCCCGGCGAGCCCCGCCGCGCCGAGCGCGGCCAGCCAGTCCGAGCGCCGGAGCGAGCGGCCGTGGGTCGGGTCGCGGAGGATCTCGACCGCGTTGAGGAACGTGTCGAGGCCGGCCTCCTCCGGCGCGACGAGGTCGACGAAGACGGCCCGACCGCCGGGCCGGAGGACCCGGGCGATCTCGCGGAAGGCGGTGGCGGGGTCCGGCCAGTGGTGGATCGAGAAGCGGCTGATCGCGACGTCGATCGCGCCCTCGGGGTAGGGGAGGGCGGCGGCGCGCGCCTCGACCCAGGTGACGTTCGCGACCCCGCGATCGGCGGCGAGGCGGGCCGCGACCGCCAGCATCTCGGGGGTCGGGTCGATCGCATCGACGTGCGCGACGTGGGGCGCGAGGGCGAGGGCGGCGTGCCCGGCGCCGGCCCCGACGTCGATCGCCCGGTCGGTGCTGCGGGGAGCGGCGGCGTCCACCATCCAGCCGAGGTCGGGGCCCGCGGCGTGGGACCAGCCCGACCCGTAGCGCTCGGCCACCGCGGCCCACTGGGCGCGGAGCGGGTCGGCGCTCACCGGGCGTCCCCCGCCGGCGCCCGGCGCCGGGGGCGGACGGGCCAGGCCGAGGGCGGCGTCGGCGGCCCCGGAACCGGCGGCGCGCCCATCGCGGCGAGGAGGCGGGCCGTCACCGCGGCCACATCGGCGACCGCGGCGTCGAAGGCGGCGGCATCGCGGGCGGCGGGGGCGCGCGTGGCGGCGACCTTGCGGAGGTACT
The DNA here is from genome assembly GCA_021802585.1 of Chloroflexota bacterium. GTDB lineage: Bacteria > Chloroflexota > Limnocylindria > Limnocylindrales > CSP1-4 > CTSoil-043. The sequence goes on along the minus strand of JAJZRQ010000014.1, from coordinate 30,815 downwards.
GGCGGGCCGCGTCGGCCACGTCGCCGTCGGTGGCCGGGGGCGCGGCGCGGTCGCGGAGGGGACGGATGCTGCGGCACATGCCCCAAGAGTAGCCCGGGCAGGCCCTCCGGCACTCCCCGGCGTCGCGGCACGGGCGCACGATGCGCGCTCGGAGGTGCTTCCATGCGTGCCCGGACCCTGATCCTCGGCGCCGCGGCCGCGACCACCGGCGCCGCGGCGGCCTACGCCCTCGCCCTGCGCCCGTGGTGGCGGGCCTGGGGAGTCGATCCCGCGGACGGCAACCTCGCCCTCCCCGGCGACGACCTTGTCCCCGACGCGACGGTCGTCGAGACGCGTGGCGTCGACATCGGGGCGCCGCCGGCCGCCGTCTGGCCGTGGCTCGTCCAGATGGGCTTCGACCGCGCCGGCTGGTACAGCTACGACGTCGTCGACATGAAGGGCGCGAGCGCCGACCGGATCGTCCCGGAGTTCCAGGACCTCGCCGTCGGTGACCTCGTCCCGGCGGCGCCGGACACGGCCTTCGAGGTCCGGTCCCTGGAGCCCGGCACGGCGCTCGTCCTCTACCTCGACGCGGAGATGGTCGAGGAGCAGGCGGCCGCGGCCGCGGCGCGGGGCGCCGGCACGGTGGAGGCGACCCCGGCGAACCTCCGTGCCGCGACGCGACTCATGCCCCCGATGGGCGGCTTCGCCGCGAGCTGGGCCTTCGCCCTCCGGCCCCTCGACGGCGGGCGCACGCGCCTCGTCGAGCGGTTCCGCGTGCGGATGCCGGCGGCCGGCGGGCCGGGAGCGCGCCTCGCCGGCGAGGCGTTCCGGTTCGGCGCCTTCGCGATGACCCGCAGGCAGATGCTCGGCATCCGCGACCGGGCCGAAGCCGCCCTCGTGGCCGCGGGGATCTCGGCGGAGCACGTCCCGCCGCCGCCGGCCGGCTGACCCGCCCCCGCGCCGCGTCGGCCGGCGTCGCCGCGTCGGCCCCCAACGCCGCGTCGGCCCCCAACGCCGCGTCGGCCCCCGTCGCCGCGTCGGCCCCCAGGCCCCCGCGGCCCGGCCGTTTGACGCGGCGGGCTCCCGGCTGTCATCGTGTGCGGGTCATGACGGTCGCCCGCCGGACGCTCGCCGCGCTGACCCCGCTCCTGGCGCTGGCGATTCTGCTCGCCCCGGCAAGCGAGCCGGCGGCCCGCGCGGAGACTCCCACCCCGACCCCGGTCGAGACGCCGGCGCCGACCCCGACCCCGACCCCCACGCCGTCCCCGACGCCCGCGCCCCTCATCGGGAGCCCGGTGTCGCCGATGAACGCCCACCTCTCCGGCGACGTCTACGGTTACCTCCCGTACTGGGAGCTGACGAACGATACGCTGGCGTACCTCGACTGGAACGCCCTCTCCGTCCTCAGCCTCTTCTCCGTCACCTCGACGACGGGCGGCGTGCTAGACCCCTCGCAGCCGGGCTACAAGGCGATCGTGGGGACGCTCGGGCGGAGCGCGATCGCCGCGGCGAAGGCCGCCGGCGTCCGCGTCGAGCTGACGTACGCGAGCTTCGGCTACGACAAGAACGCGACGTTCTTCGGCGACCCGGCCCGCCAGGCCGTCACCGTCGCCGCGCTCCGGGCGCTCGTCGCCGACCTCGGGGTCGACGGCGTGAACGTCGACGTCGAGCTCATCAAGAGCCCGTGGTTCGCCTCGTACGCGGCGTTCGTCGGCACCCTCCGCGCGGCGCTCCGGGCGGACAACCCGGCGGCGTCCGTGTCGGTGGCGACGAACGGCAACACCTCCGGGGCCCTCATGGCGAAGGCCGCCGCCGATGCCGGCGCCGACCGGATCTTCCTCATGGGCTACGCCTACCGGACGGGGTCCTCGGCGCCGGGTGCGATCGCGCCGATCGACGGCCGGTCCTCCCCCGGCGGCCTCGACCTCCGCTGGACGATCGACCGGTACGCCGCCGAGGGCGTCCCGCTCGGCCGGGTGATCCTCGGCCTCCCGTACTACGGCATCTCGTGGCCCACCGCGTCGGCCGACCTCGGCGCGGCCCGGACCGGGACCGGCTCCACGTACCTCCCGCGCCGGTACGTCGACCGGCCGGACTCCCTCGGCGTCCCCCTCCAGTACGAGCCCGAGGAGTCGGTGAGCTGGTACGCGTGGTACGACGCCGCGTCGTCGACATGGCGCCAGGTCTTCTACGACACGCCGGCGTCGCTCCGGCCGAAGTACGCCCTCGCGATCTCCCGCGGGCTCGCCGGCGTCGGGATCTGGGCGCTCGGGTACGACCGCGGAGCGTCCGGCTACTGGGACCTCCTCAAATCGATGTTCGGGCCGCCGCGGGTCGCGACCCTCGCTGTCGCCCCGGGCGTGACCCGTGGGCTCGCCGTCACGGCGTGGGTGACGGCGACGCCGGGGAGCCGGCCCGTGACCGAGGTCCGCTTCTCCGCCGACGGGAAGGCGTGGGGCGCGTGGCAGCCGCTCCCCGCCCCCGCGCCGGCCGACCCCGCCGCCGCGCCCGCGCCGCCCCCCGCGTACGCCGTGGCGATCAGCGGGGCCGGGGCCGACGGCAGGCGGACCGTCTGGGCACAGGTCCGCGACGAGGGCGGGACGGCCTCGAAGCCGCGGACGGCGACCGTCGTCCTCGACCGGACCGGCCCGACGTTCGCGGCGCCGCCCGAGCTCTGGTTCTCGGGGACCTCGGGGTCCTGGCGGGCGCGCTGGAAGCCGGCGAACGACGCCCACGGGCCGATCGTCTACCGGGTCCGCTACGCGGTGAACGGCGGCCCGTGGAAGATCGCCGCGCTCTACGCGACCTCGACGTCGATCGCCCTCCCGCTCCGGAGCCGCGGCACGAAGGTGGCGGTCCAGGTCCGGGCGATGGACGGCCTCGGGAACTGGAGCCCGGCGAGCATCACCCGCCGCTGACGGGAACGGGCCTGCGGGCCTGGCCCGAGCCCCGCGCGTCTGCGCCTGGCCGCCCGATCCGCGCGCACCCGCGCCCGGCCGCGCCCGCGATCCGGCCGCTCTCAGGCGCGCGGCAGCTCCAGCCAGACGAGGGCCCCGCCCTCGGGAGCCGCGCCCGCCCCCACCCGTCCCCCGTGGGCGTCGACGAGCGCCCGGACGATCGCGAGGCCGAGCCCGCTCGAGCCGGTCCGCCGGTCGCGTGCCGGGTCGGCCTGGTAGAGCCGCTCGAAGACGCGCGGCAGGTCCTCCGGCGGAATCCCGGGACCCGTGTCGCGGACCTCGATCCGGACGCGGTCCGCGGCGCCGCCCGGTCGCGCCGCGGCCCCGGCCGTCGCGGCGGCCGCCGGACGCGCGGCGAGCACGACCCGGCCGCCGGCCGGGGTGTGGCGGACGGCGTTGTCGAGGAGGGCGGCGAGCACCTGGCGGAGCCGGTCCGGGTCGGCCGTCACCCGGGCGTTCGCGGGCGGCGGCTCGACGACGAGGACGACGCCGGCCTCGCGGGCCCGCCCCTCGAAGTCGCGACCGGCGGCGGCGAGGACCACGGCGACCTCCACCGGCTCGCACCGCAGCTCGAGGCGCCCGCCCTCGGCGAGGCTGATCGTCCGGAGGTCGTCGACGATCCGCGAGAGGAGCCGGGCCTGGTCGCGGACCGCCGCGAGGTGCTCGTCGGCGGGCGGGTAGACGCCGTCGAGGACGGCGCTCGTCGTCGCCTCGATGACCGTGAGCGGCGTCCGAAGCTCGTGGACGGCGTCGGCCATGAAGCGGCGCCGGTCCCCCTCGCCGCGCTCGAGCGCGGCCGCCATCCCGTCGAACGAGCGGCCGAGGTCGCCGAGCTCGTCCTCGCGATCGGCGAGCCCCGACCGGCGGGAGAGGTCCCCCCCGGCGACGGCCGCGGCGGCCTCCTCGAGGCGCCGGATCGGGCGGGTGAGGCGGCCCGCCGCCCACAGCCCGCCGACCGAGGCGACGGCCGCGGCGGCCCCCGCGACGAGGACGATCGCGAGGATCATCGACTCCCGGACGTCGGCGAGGTGCTGGCCCATCCCCGCGCCCTGGGCCCCGCCGGCCGCGCCCGGCCCGCGGCCGGGACCCGGGGTCGCGGTCGCGACGTCGAGGGCGGCGAGCCCGCGGCTGATGACGAGGGGGGTCGCGACGGCGATCGCCCCGGCTGTCCCGATCGCGACGATCGCGAGGGTCAGGGCGAGGCGCGCGCGGAGGCTCATCGGCGCCCCGCCCGGTAGCCGATCCCGCGGACGGTGTCCACGTACGCGCCCCCGTCGGGGCGCGGCCCGAGCTTCGCCCGGAGGTTCTTCACGTGGCTGTCGATCGAGCGGTCGAAGGCGTCGAACGCCTCGCCGTGGACGCGCTCGCCGAGCTGCTCCCGGGTCCAGGCGCGGTCCGGCTGGTCGGCGAAGGCGGCGAGGAGGTCGAACTCGGTGCGGGTGAGCTCGATCGGGCGGCCGTCCCGGGTCACGTCGCGGGCGAGGGGGTCGATCGCGAGGTCGGCAAGGGCGAGGACGGGGTGGCCGGCGGCGTCGGCGGCGTCCGCGCCCGGTGGGGAGGGCGATCCGGCACTCCCGGCCGCGGCCGGCGGGCGGAGGCGGCGGAGGACGGCCCCGACCCGGGCCACGAGCTCGCGTGGCTCGAACGGCTTCGTGACGTAGTCGTCGGCGCCGAGCTCGAGGCCGGCGACGCGGTCGATGACGTCGTCGCGGGCGGTGAGGAGGATGACCGCGGGAGCGGCGGCCGCGGTCCCGGCCTCCGCCTCGGCGCGGAGCGCGCGGAGGACGTCGAAGCCGTTCCGCCCGGGGAGCATGACGTCGAGGACGACGAGGTCGGGCGGGGCGTCGCGGGCGGCGTCGAGGGCGGCCTCCCCGTCATACGCGACCGCGACGGCGTGCCCCTCCCGCTCGAGGTACGCCCGCACGACCTTCACGATGCGGGGCTCGTCGTCGACGACGAGGATCCGGCTCATCGCGCAAGGATGCGCGGACGGCCCGGCCCGTGCAGGGCCGGGCCGTCCGCCCGAGGGAGGGCCGGATGGGTCAGGGCTGGGTCGCCGGGCAGGTCCCGGTGCCGGCGTCCGCGCCGCGCATCCCGCGGCCGCCGCCGTGGCCCGCGCCGGTGGCGGCCCCGTTCGCCGGACCGGCGCCCACCGCCGCGCCGCGCATCCCGCCGGTCGTCGTGCGGTAGACCATGTCCTTCGCCCGCGTCTGGAGCTGGGCCTTGAGCTCCGTGGCCTGGTCGGCCGTGAGCGCGCCGAGCTCGACGCGCGCGTCGATCCGGGACGACCACCGGGCGACGAGCGCATCGACGAGCTTCTGCGGGTCGACGTTCTTGTCCTCGGCGATCTGGGCCAGGGACGAGCCCGCCTGGCGGAGCTCCTGGACCTCGGCCCGGGTCATCTTGAGGATGTCGGCGATGACGTTCGAATGGACCCCTGCCCCGGCGCCCCCGCCGTAGCCCTGGGGGCCGGCGGCCGCGACGGACGCCACGACGGCGATGCTGAGGAGGGCCGCGGCCCCGCCGGCGATGAGAAGACGACGCATCGTTCTGTGCCTCCACTGGCAGCTTCGGGTCGCCGGTCGGGCCATTCGCGCTGGCGGCCCACGGCCCGGCGACGCTGCCCATCCTCGGGGGCGCCCGTGATCGTTCGATGCGGCGACCGTGGAGGTTCCGTGGAGGCCGCGGGCCGGGCCGATCCCGCCCGCGCGCGTGGCGGTCC
>JAJZRQ010000014.1:4137-25054 GCA_021802585.1 Chloroflexota bacterium | reverse complement strand
GCGCCTGCGTGACCAATCCGGCGGGGACATCCTCGCGGCCGCGGAGATGCTCCACGACCTGCGCGACCCGCTGATGGCTGATCCCGAGGATCTCGCCAGCGTCCCTCGTCGAGAACCCGTCCTGCACCAGTCGCACCGCAAACTGCCGGGTCTGGTCGGTGACCTCGTTCTCGAGCCGCTCGACGAGACGTCGCTTCGCGACGAGATCGGAGATCGCGTGACCCAACTCCTCCCTCAGCCGGATCTCCTCCTCGAGGTCGGCGTCGTCAATGCGGTCGACCTCGAGATAGGTCGCGATCGCTTCGCGGGCATGGGACTTCGCGGCTGCCAGATTGCGGCCGTACGTGCTGATGTCCGGCTCCTCGACCTGGGCGACCCAGTGAGGGCCCTGCCGAGAGTACGTGACTCGATAGCGTGCCATCGTGGTGCTCCTGCTGCCTCGCAGCCGTGCCTCCCCCCTGGGATCAGCGAACAAGGAGCCATGCCCTTCCGAGGCATGGCGCGCCTTGCCGCTGGATGCTCGCGAGGGTGCCGGCCGGGATGTCCCACTCGAGTGGACCGGGAGGATCACCGTACAGCCTCCGGTGAGCCGCCACTTCTGATGCGATCCCTCCTGGTGCACGACGGTCGCGCCGGGATCGAGCGCCCGCATCCGTGCGACGACCTCGCGCGCCGTCATCACGAAACTGTACACTCGCTAGACGGATTGTGTCAATCGGCTAGACAGTCCGTCGAGCAGCAGACCATGACGCGGCGCGGGGGCCCCCTGAGAGCCGTCCACCTCGGGCCGGCGGCGGCGGGGACCGGCGCTGCGATCGGAGCTGTCTCGGAGAATCCGCCGCCGCGGCGGCTCCCCTAGCATGAGGGTCGTCCCCCACCTCGCAGAGGAGGAAACCGGCCATGAACGACCCGCAGAAGTCCGCCAGGAGCACGACCGCGGGCGGCGAGACGTCCGAGGGATTCACGGACGCGGAACGAGCCGCGATGAAGGAGCGCGCCCGGGAGCTGAAGGCGGCCGCGCGCCGCGGCCCGCGCCCGGACAAGGCGGACGGGGAACGCGACGTGCTCGAAAAGATCGCCGAGATGCCGGAATCCGATCGCGCCATGGCCGAGCGGCTCCACGCCCTCATCACGGCCAGCGCGCCGGACCTCTCGCCGAGAACCTGGTACGGGATGCCCGCCTACGCCAGGGACGGCAAGGTCGTCTGCTTCTTCCAGAGCGCCCAGAAGTTCAAGTCGAGGTACGCGACGCTCGGCTTCAGCGACGAGGCGAACCTCGACGAAGGCGCCATGTGGCCGACCGCCTTCGCGCTGACGGAGCTGACCGCCGCCGACGAGGCCCGGATCGGCGCGCTCGTGAAGAAGGCGGTGCGCTGAGGAGGCAGTTGCGGATGCGTTCCGGGCGTCTGGCTGCGGAAGCCCGGACCTAGCGCAGCCCGAAGAGGCTCACGAGCAGGATCGCGAGCACTGTGAGGGTGATCGCCGTATACAGGCGGTCACCCTCGAGCGCAAAGGCCACGACGGAGGTCAGGACGCGCAGCACCGGCGTCGCCAGGAGGACGAGCAGGCCGGCCTGGGCGAACGCGATCGGCCGCAGCTCCAGCAACCCGGGCCCGACGGCCGAGAAGCTGGTTGGAGCCGCGGCCGTGGGCGGCAGGCCGCGCAGCGATCCGTCCCAGCCGACCGCCAGCGACCCGCCGAACCCGACCGCGATGAGCGCCGCACTCGTGACGACGCCCACGATGAGGACACCGCTGACCAGGTCCCGGAAGCGCGTCGGGTTCACAGCCCGACCCCGAAGCCGCGGGCCAGGGTCTCGAGCCCGATCGCGACGAGCACCGGGACGAAGATGAGGCGCACCCCCCGATTCGACAGTCGCGGCAGCAGGCGGGCGCCCACGGTCGCACCGGCCAGGACGCCGAGAGCGACCGGCGCTGCGATCGTCGGATCGACGTCTCCCCGGCCCAGGTAGATGCCGGCCGACGCCGCCGCGGTGACTCCGATCATGAAGTTGCTCGTTGCCGAGCTGACCTTCATCGGCAGGCGCATCGCCCCGTCCATGGCGAGGACCTTGAGCGCCCCGGAGCCGATCCCGAGAAGGCCCGAGACGAGCCCGGCGAAGCCCATCAGGGCGAAGCCGAGCGGCACACGCCGGGCGGCGTACTGGACCTCCCGCCCAAGCTGGCGATCGGGGTAGCTCCCGGCGAGCCCGAGGCGGGCCGCGAGCGCCGATGGCTCGCCGACTGGCGGCACCTCTTCGCCCAGGCGCAGAACCTGCTGGGCGGCGGAGAAGAGCAGCACGATGCCGAGCAGGACCAGGAGCAGCCCCGGCGCGACGACGGCGGCGAGGAGGGCCCCGGCGATCGCGCCGCTCGTCGTCGCGAGCTCGAGGAACATCCCGATCCGCATGTCGGTCATCCGGTCACGCACGTACGCCGCCGCCGCCCCGGAGCTCGTCGCGATGACGCTGACGATGCTGGCGCCGATCGCCAGTCGAACGTCGACGCCGAACAGGATCGTCAGCGCCGGGATGACGACGATCCCGCCGCCGACGCCGGAGAGCGCTCCGACGAGGCCCGCGGCGAGGCTGACGATGAAGATCCCGAGGCTCGCGCTGACGGTCATTGGAGCTTCCGCGTCCTGCGCATCAGGCGGTCCACGTGGTCCTCACGCCAGGAGAGCAGCGGGCCTGTCGGCGGCGCGCCTGGCTGCATCCGAACAGCCTGGCGCCGGCGCCGGCACCGGACGTCTCGCCGGCCTACCCGACCGGCGCCAGGTCCGAGGGCTCGGGAGGGTAGCTCTCGAGCGCGACGTGCGGCTCCCTGCCGAGGATCTCCTCGGCCCTGGAGACGTCTTCGGGGCTGCCGTGGGCGATCACGAGGTAGCGGCCGCCCCGGAGATGGTCCTCGTACTTGAGGAGGTGCTCGCGGGAGACACCCAACCCGACGAGGGCGCCGAGCAGTCCGCCACCGGCGACCCCGATTGCGGCGCCCTCGACGCCTCCCAGGATCATCGCGGCGAGCGGTCCGGCGACCAGCAGGGGGCCGAAGCCGGGCACCCAGATGAAGGCTGCGCCAACCAGGAGGCCGAAGATCCCGCCGACCCACCCGCCGATGCCTGCGCCGCGCCGTGCCACGTCTCCGGTCGAGATGAATCCGCGGATCTCGCGCTCCGAGGTGAGATCGCGAGCGACGATCGAGACGTTGCCGATCGCGAGGCCATGCTCATCGAGTCGGCGCACCGCCGCCTCCGCCTGATCGAGGGCTGCGTACACACCGACGACACTGCCGCCCGCTGCCATTTCAGGCCTCCATTCCGAAGGTGACGGACAACCCCGGACTGCCGAGTGGCAGTCCAGGTGCGGCCAGGAGCTGTGGAACCATGCTCGCCTGGCGCACCCGTCGAATCCGGATGCTATGAGTCGCACCACGACATCGGAAGTCACCGCTGTCCCAAAGGCGGGGTGACGTCCACCAGGCCGTTCGCGGTGATGAATGTCACGGCTACCGACTCAGGCCCGTTCGGGTATGTTGAGCTCGGCCGCGCCCGCCACCGGACCCCACGAAGTACCCGAGGGAGCGTTCTCCATGGATCGATCGACGGGCAGGCTGCGAAGCCTCGCCTTCACCTCCCTCGCCCACTTCACGAACGACGGCACGGTCTTCTTCGTGCCGGTGATCGCGGCCATCCTGGCTGCCAACCACGGCGTCTCGCCCGTGGTGCTGACGCTGCTCTTCCTTGTCTTCTACACGTCCTCGGCGGTGCTGAGCCCGTTCGTGGGCCGCCTGGCCGACCGGCTCGGCAGGCCCGCCACGCTCATGGGGCTGGGCCTCGGCATCCTCTCGACCGGACTGCTCGGCTTCTACCTCGCCCTGTCGGAGACGAGCGGGCCGAGCCAGGTGGTCGCGTTGCTGCTGGCCGCCCTGCTGACCGGCAGCGGCAGCTCCTTCTACCACCCACTCGGCGCATCGCTGCTCCAGGCGGCCTTCCGCGACGGGTCGATGGGCGTCGCGCTCGGAGTCAACGGCGCGCTGGGCAGTCTCGGACGGGCGCTCTACCCGTCGCTCTACTTCGTGGCCGCGGCCGCGATCACGGGGTACGGCGCGATCGCGCTCTTTGCGATGATCGGACTGGCGGCCGCGCTCGTGATCTGGCTGGGCGTCCGGGTGCCTGCCAGCGTGCGGACGACCGCCGCCGCGCCACCGGCCTCGCGGTCCTCCGAGGCGGTCACCCGCGGAATCGTCGCCCTGACCGCAGTGGCGTTCCTGCGCTCGGCGGCGACCCAGGGGATCGCCTCATGGATTCCGACCTACCTGGCGACCCAGCGGGGTCTGGGAGTGAGCGCGGACCTCGGCCTGACGTTGACGGTCATGTACGCGGCGGCCGTCATCGGCCAGCCGATCTTCGGGCTCCTGGTCGACCGTTTCGAGAAGCGGGCGATCCTGGCGATCAGCTCGGTCGGGGCCGCGGCATCGATCCTGGGCTACCTGGCGGCGCCGGCGGGCCTCGTCGGCCTGGCCTGGCTCTTCGTCTTCGGCTTCTTCGTCTTCAGCGGTTTCCCCCTGCTGCTCTCGATGGCGGCCGACTACGTGCCGCGCGGCTCAACGTCGCTGGGGAACGCCCTGGTCTGGGGGATCGGGGTTGGTGTCGGCGGCGCCATCGGCCCGCCGCTCACCGGGGCCCTGATCGGCACCGACTATGGCCGCCTGGGTTTCGCGTTCGCCGTGCTTGCCGGGGCAGCCCTGATCTCGGCGCTGGCAACCGCGCTGATCCCGCGGGCCGTGCGGACCGGCCACATGCCGGCCTTCGGCTGAGCCAGACTCCCGCCGGGAGACGACACGGCCGAGCCATCGCTGCCGGGCGGCCGGGCGGCCGCGCCCACCGCCGCCGGGGCAAGGCCCGGCCGGGAGGGCGGCATCGACATCCGGACCCGGTGGGCCTCATCATCCGGGCGATGAGCGACCCTCCCGACCGATGAGCCATCCACGCAAGCCCCCGCGGGGCGCCACGTCCCACCGCCGTCGAGCTCCTGTCGACCCGGAGGAGGCGCCCTACTTCCGCAGCGAGGCTCCGGGGGTGCTCAGCGCCCTGCCGGCTGCGGAAGAGCCCACCACGCCGCTCGGGCGGTCGCTGGCGCGAGCTCGCCGCCTCGTGTTCGGAGACCCGCTCGCCCCCGAGGCCGACCTGACGGAGCGCCTGCCGAAGTGGAAGGCACTCCCGGTGTTCTCCAGCGACATCCTGTCGTCCGTCGCGTACGCGACGCAGGCGATGCTGTACACGCTCCTCGGCGTGGGCACGGTCGCGTTCGGGTGGCTGATGCCGCTCTCGCTGGCGATCGTGGTCGTGCTCGTCCTCGTGACCCTCTCGTACCGCCAGACGATCCGGGCATATCCCAATGGCGGGGGCAGCTACATCGTCGCTCGGGCCAACCTGGGCGTCCTGCCAGGCCTGGTCGCGGCCGCGGCGCTGCTGACGGACTACGTCCTCACGGTCGCGGTCAGCATCTCGAGCGGGGTGCAGGCGCTCTACTCGGCATTCCCGGCCCTCGTGCCGCTCGCCGTGCCGCTCATCGCCATCTGCATCCTGCTGGTGATGGCGGTGAACCTCCGCGGCATTCGGGAGAGCGGCACGGTGTTCGCCGGCCCGGCCTACCTCTTTCTCGCGAGCGCCCTGCTGATGATCGGCCTCGGCGTGCTGCGCACGCTCCTCGGGCAGCCGCCGCACGTGACCGATGTCGTCCCGGCACTCGTCCCTGCCGAAACGTTCGGCCTGCTGCTCCTCATGCGTGCCTTCGCCGACGGGAGCACGGCGATGACGGGGGTGGAGGCCGTTGCCAACGGCGTCCCCGCGTTCAAGCCCCCCGAGTGGCAGAACGCCCGCAGGACGATGCTCATCGTGACGATCCTGCTCGGCACCCTGTTCCTCGGTACGTCGTTCCTCGCCCAGGTCACGGGCGCGATGCCCGCGGCGAGCGGGGAGTCCGTGCTCTCGCAGATCGGGCGCTCCGTCTATGGCCTGTCGCCCCTCTGGTACGTCCTCCAGCTCTCGACGATGGGCATCCTGATCCTCGCCGCGCAGACCAGCTTCGCCGACTTCCCGCGCGTCGCGTCCATCCTTGCCCGGGATGGGTACATGCCGCGCCAGTTCGCGTTCCGCGGCGAGCGCCTGGCGTTCAACGCCGGGATCGTGACGCTCGCGGTGGTGTCGGTCCTGCTCGTGGTCGTGTTCGACGGGCAGGTCGAGGCGCTCATCCCGCTCTACGCGATCGGCGTGTTCACCGCGATCACGCTCTCGCAGACGGGCATGGTGCGCCACTGGCTGACCCAGCGCGGCCCGGGCTGGCGGCGGAGCGCCTTCCTCAACGGCCTCGGCGCCATCGCGACGGCCGTCGTGGTCGTCATCTTCGTGATCGCGAAGTTCGCCCTCGGCGCGTGGATCGTCATCGTGGTCGTGCCGGTGCTCATCGTCCTCATGCTGCTTGTCCACCGCGAGTACCGGCTGGAAGGGGAGGGACTCGTCGTCCGGACCCGCGGCGTGATCCCCCCACCACGCACCAGGGAGCGGGTCATCGTGGCCGCCCCGGAGTTCACCCGTGCCGTCGTGCAGGCCATCGGTGTCGGGCAGACGATGGCCCACCACGTCGAGGTGGTCCACGTGACCCCGGACGCGTCCGAGGGCGATCGGTTCCGACAGCGGGTCGAGCGGCACGAGCCCGGGGCGACCGTGGTCGTCATCGAATCGCCCCATCGATCGCTCGTCAACCCGTTCGTGCGGTACGTCGAGGCGCAGCAGGCCGCGCACCCCGGCGAGGTCACGACGGTCCTCATTCCGGAGCACATTCCCCTCCACTGGTGGGATCGCATCCTCTACAACCAGAACGCCCACCGCATCCGCCAGGCCCTGGTGGGGCGCGGCGGCATCATCGTGCTCGAGGTTCCGTATCGGCGGGGGACCGCGAGACGAGCGACGGCCGACGGGTAGCGCCGCCGGCCGCCCCCGCACGATGGTGCACGACCGTCCGGACCGACCCGAGAACAGGGGCGCCGACACGTCAACCACCGGCAGGCCGTTCGGCGAGATCGGCGACAGGACGGAACACGAACCGCTGCCCGACGGTCCGACGCTCGAGCAGGCCGCGCTGCTCGAGGTCCAGCAGGTCGGTCCGGGCCGACTGATACACGACCCCGTGGCTCGTCTGGTGCGAGCGGAACGTGTACTCCGCATCGGGGTGGCGCAGGGCATGGCCCAGGAGCGCGATCTGGCGATGGTTGAGGTCGGCCTGGCGGAGCAGCCGCTCCGTCTCGCGGACCTGGCGGGCCTTGCGCCCGACGTAGCGACGGAGCTCGTCGATCGCCCCGCAGATGACCTTCAGCTGGTTGAGGACGAAGTAGGTCGTATCGAGGCCGTCGGTCTCCGTGCAGAGGAAGGCACGACGGTACTGACCGGGAGCGCGGTTGAGGATCGTCGAGACCGAGAGGAATCCCGTGAGCCAATAGCCGTGCCTGAGCATCGACCAGTGGCGGCCAGGGCGCGGTGGCCCCCGGGGTTCCTCGCCCACCGGCCATCAGCGATCCGTGAGGCATCTCAACGCAGGTCCGCTGCGGCGCTGCATCGGATAATGCCCCGCATGGCAACGCCTGCGGTCCACGCGGAGCTCGACGACGCTCGCGTCGTGGACTTCCCGCTGCGGGGCGAGTGGATGGCCGTGCATACCCCCGCGAACCGGATCCCGAGCCACGGCACAGACATGCTGGGTCAGCGCTACGCGTTCGACCTCATCCGGTTCGATCCACGGAAGGGCTCCCGCTACCATCCCGCCGGTGGCCTGCGAACGTTGCTCTTCGGCGTGCCCACGCGTGAGTGCCATGGCTGGGGCGAGCCGATCCATGCCCCGCTCGACGGGGTGGTGATCGCGGCCAGGGACGGGCTACCGGAGCGTGGCCGGATCCACCCCGTCCGGGAGCTGCTGCTCGTCCTCAAGAATGGCCTGACCTTTCGCCCCACCCCCCACCACCTGCACCGCGTCCTGGGGAACCACGTCATCCTCCGGTGCGGCGACGTCTATGCGGGGTTCGCCCATCTGGCAACCGGCTCCGTGGCGGTCGAGGCAGGCCAGGAGGTGAGGGTTCGCGATGTGCTCGGTCGCGTCGGGCACACGGGCAACTCGACGGCTCCCCACCTCCACTTCCAGCTCATGGACGGCCCCGACCCGCTAACCGCGCGTGGAGTCCCGTGCGCGTTTCGCGAGTACGAGGTCTGGCGAGACGGTGCCTGGCGGCGGGTCGAGCGCGCCATTCCGAAGAACACGGAACGGATCCGTTCGGTGACGGGCTGAACAGTTCAAGCGCGCGGCCTCGTGGACTCTGGTCCTCTCGCCATGCCGTCGAATGTCACGCGAAGCGCCGGGCGCATGGCAGGGTTCGGGGGCACTCCTCGTGCTCGCGGAGCCGGGCCGGGCGGGAGTAGCTCAGCTGGCAGAGCGGCAGCCTTCATAGTCTCGCGGAGTCTCTCTCGATCGTATCGATCCGATCGAGCGTGATCGTCCGAAGCCTCGCCGATGGGATCCGGGCGACCCACGCCCGAGCATCACGGCCGCGGTATCGGCGGCCCAGGCGGACTTCGGGAAGATGGCGGAAGGGACGTCCGTGCGTTGCCGCCAGATAGGCGATGTCGAAGATGGTCTTGGCAGGCGTGGCCAGGGCGATCCCGTCGGCTGAGGTCTCGTAGCCCCCGAAGACTTCCGGCGCGACCTGGTGGACGACGACGACCCCGAGCGGGGTGGTGACCCGGCGGGGTCGCCCGACCGAGACGGCGTGGGTCTCCCGAGGGATCTGCGAGAGCATCCCATGGGCGTGGAGCGCCGACCACAGAGAAACGTAGCTCGGGTACGGGGCGGTCAGCCAAGGGACGATCTGCATCGGATCAACATCGGGTTCGACGGCCCACAGCCCGCGGCGGACCCTGCGGACCACGCCGGCATCGGCCAGTCGCCGGAGAAGGTGGCTTGCAGCACTCTCGGTCTGCCCGAGACGGACGGCGGCGTCGCGGGTCGTGATGAGGGGACGGCCCATCGCGCGCAGGCCGGCGAGGCTGGACGAGGCGCTCACCAGACCAGCCCCAGCAGGTACGTGACCACCCGGTCCTGCATCGCCGACCATGCCTCCGGTGTCTCGTAGAACGAGCGCACCTCCAGGTCGATGAACGGCAGGACCGCGTCCTCGAAGGCCGATCGCTCCAGCTCGGTGGCCCGCTCCGCGGCCCGTTGAGCGCGCTCAGGACCGACGTCGCCCTTCGCTGGTGCCTCGTCGCGATGCCGACCCAGGAGGAGATCCAGGTCGAAGACATCGCGTGGTTGGTTGACGGCGCGCTGTGCGAGGGCTCCGATCTTCTGGACGATCGCGGCAGCCGGCAGGTGGTGGGGCAGCACGATCGGAGGCGCTCCGTAGCGGCTCGCGATCCGCGCATCGATCGGATCGGCACGGGCACTGGATCGCGCTTCCTCGAGATTCCCCGTCGAGCTGACTCGGTGGCTGAACTCGCCCGCGGTCGAGATCGTGAGGCGATGCCCGGGGGCCTGAACCTCCACGGCCCACCGCTGGGTCGTGGTGGTCTGCTTCTGGCCTCCCGCGCGCGTCACCGTGAGCCCGTGGCTGCGAAGGATCAGGCCGACGACCGGAGCACGGAGCGCCTCGTTGACCTTGTCCGCGAGCTTCCAATCCGGGATGTCGATGGCGTCGAAGTCCATGTCTTCGGACGAGCGGGGGCTCCCGAGGAACAGCCGCAGGTTGGCCCCGCCCTTCAGGATGTAGTGCCGGGCAGGCAGGCGCTGGGTCAGTCCGGCCAGGAAAGCCAGCTGGACGACCTCATGTACCTCCGGAACGGACAGTCGAGCCCTCACCTGGCTAAGACTACGCGTTGTTGCCGTATGCGTCAATAACACGATGTCTTGGCAGGTCGCGGCTGCTCGTGTTGCCAGCGCGTCGGCCCCGCTTCTCAGCCACGCCAGAGTCCTCCCAGGGCAGCAATCCGATCGTCGGAGCTCGCCAGGTGATCAATCGCCTACTGGAAGAACGGCTGGAGGCTCCGATAGGCGACCGACACGGTGGCCGGCCGCAGCCCGGCGTCCTGCAACGAGACGATGAACGCCTCGACGTGCTCGCGCCGGATGGCCCGCAGTACCCGCGGCTGCCGCGTTCGGCGAGGAACCGACTGAAGGAGGCCAGCGCCGCCCGAAGGTCTCGCCGGGCTCTTCTTGCCGGCCCGCAGGCTGAGCCGGTACGAGTCGATCGCGGCGTCGATCGTCAGGCCGGTCGAGCCAGCGTGTTCTTCGGGTACGATGGGCGACGTGCGAGACACCGTGGCCATCCAGAAAGGCTGCCTCTCTGCTCACGTTCGGTGCGAGCGCGCAGCGCAGACTCTGACGCTGGCATGAGCACCAGAGTCGGAGAATCCTCCTCTCTGGAAGCGGTCCGGTCAAGGCGGATGACCGTTATCCGCTCTGGTTGAGCACGAATCGGGCGGGAGTAGCTCAGCTGGCAGAGCGGCAGCCTTCCAAGCTGCATGTCGCGGGTTCGAACCCCGTCTCCCGCTCCAATCCCCCTCTCCGCGCCCCGCCCCGCGGCGCCCACCTCTGAGCGCGCGTGCCGGCCCCGCCTCGCCGGGGCCTCCCCGCTGGCTATGATGCCCGCCATGACGCCGGGCGAGTTCGCCGCGAAATGGCGCGGGGTGGAGACGAGCGAGCGGGCCGCCGCCCAGTCCCACTTCATCGACCTCTGCCGCGTCCTCGGCGAGCCCGCCCCCACCGACGCCGACCCCGCCGGGGCGTGGTACGCGTTCGAGAAGGGGGCCGAGAAGCTCGCCGGCGGCGACGGCTTCGCCGATGTCTGGAAGCGCGGCTTCTTCGCCTGGGAATACAAGGGCAAGCGGCGCGACCTCAAAGCCGCCTACCTCCAGCTGCAGGGTTACCGCGACGCGCTCGAGAACCCGCCGCTCCTCGTCGTCTCCGACCTCGAGCGGATCGAGGTCCGGACGAACTTCACGGGCCTCTCCCCGGTCACGAAGGTCGTCACCCTCGACGACCTCGCCGCCCCCGACCCGTCGGAGGCGCTCGCGATCCTCCGCGCGGTCTTCACCGCGCCGGACGAGCTCCGCCCGACGTACGAGCCGGCCCAGATCACGGAGGCGGCGGCGCGCCACTTCGCCGAGATCGCCTTCGCCCTCCGCGGCCGCGGCCACGACCCGCAGGAGGTCGCCCACTTCCTCGACCGGATCCTCTTCTGCCTCTTCGCCGAGGACGCCGGGATGCTCCCGAAGGGCGTCCTCTCGCGCCTCGCCGCGCAGACTCGGGGCCGGCCCCACCTCTTCCTCGACGCGCTCCGCCAGATGTTCGGCCTCATGGCCCGCGGGGGCGGGATGTTCGGCGTCGAGGAGATCCCCTGGTTCGACGGCGGCCTCTTCGAGTCCGACGCGGTCGTCCCGCTGACGGAGGCGGAGATCGGGACGCTCCTCGACGTCGGGCGCCTGAACTGGGCGCTCATCGAGCCGGCGATCTTCGGGACCCTCTTCGAGCGCGGCCTCGACCCCGGCCGGCGGGCCCAGCTCGGCGCCCACTACACGGCCCGCGAGCAGATCTGGCAGCTCGTCGAGCCGGTTGTCATCCGGCCCCTCCGCCGCGAGTACGCCGCGATGCAGGCGCAGGTGACGCAGCTCCTGATGTCCGGTCGAAAGGTGACGCGGGCGACGACCGGCGAATCGAACCCCACGGCGATCTTCGAGGCCTTCCTCGCCCGCCTGCGCCGGGTGCGCGTGCTGGACCCCGCGTGCGGGAGCGGGAACTTCCTGTTCGTCACCCTCGGCGCCCTCAAGGATCTCGAGTGGGAGGCGATCCAGTGGGGGAGCCTCGTCCTGCGGACGCCGATGCAGGTGCCCCGGATCGGCCCCGAGGCGGTCATGGGGATCGAGATCAACGGCTATGCCGCGGAGCTGGCCCGGGTGACGATCTGGATCGGCGAGATCCAGTGGATGCTCCGCCACGGCCTGGGCTACGCGCGGGACCCGATCCTCCGCCCGCTCGACACGATCGAGTGCCGGGACGCCCTCCTCGACCTGACGGACCCGACCCACCCGCGCGAGGCGGACTGGCCGGCGGCGGAGTTCATCGTCGGGAACCCGCCGTTCCTCGGCGCGAAGCTCCTCCGGCGCGGGCTCGGCAGCGACTACGTCGAGACGATGTTCGGGATCTTCGGCGATCGTCTGCCGGGCATGGCCGACCTGTCAGCCTACTGGCACGAGAAGGCGCGGGCGGCGGTTGCGGCAGGGCGGACGAAGCGGGCCGGGCTGCTGGCGACGCAGTCGATCCGCGGCGGCGGGAGTCGGCGGGCGCTCGAACGGATCAAGGAGTCGGGCGACATCTTCTTCGCGCGGTCGGACGACCCCTGGGTGCTCTCGGGGGCGAATGTCCACATCAGCTTCGTCGGCCAGGACGACGGGAGCGAGACGGAGCGCGAGCTCGACGGTCGCCCCGTCGAGACCATCAACGCCAACCTGACTGCCGGCGTCGACGTCACCGGTGTTCGGCGTCTCCGCGGCAACCTCGGGGTAGCCTTCATCGGCGACCAGAAGAGCGGCCCCTTCGAGATCCCCGCCGACCTCGCGGCGCAGATGATCGCCATCCCCAATCCGGACGGTCGATCGAACGGGGAAGTCCTGCGACCGTGGGTCAATGGCGACGACCTCACTGGTCGCATTCGCGGGTTGTGGATCATCGACTTCGGCGTCGATCGACCGGCAGCCGACGCCGCACTCTACGAGGCGCCCTTCGAGTATGTGCGCGCACACGTCCGCCCGAAGCGTCTGAAGAGCGGGATTGGCGCCGAGACCTGGTGGCTCCACTGGCGGCCTCGGCCCGAGTTCAGAGAGGCAGCGCGGGGTCTGCCAAGGTACATCGCGACACCGATGACGGCTAAGCACCGTCTCTTCCTCTGGCTCGGTGCCAAGGTGGTGCCGCACAACGCCCTGGTGGCCTTCGCCCGCGACGACGACTACACGTTCGGCGTCCTCCACTCGCGCGTCCACGAGGCGTGGGCCCGCGCGACCGGGACCCAGCTTCGCGAGGTCGAGTCCGGCTTCCGCTACACCCCCACGACCTGCTTCGAGACCTTCCCCTTCCCGCGCCCCACCGACGAGCGGCGCGAGGCGATCGCCGCGGCCGCTTGTGAGCTCGTTCGCCTCCGCGACGGCTGGCTCAACCCGCCCGGCCTCGATCCCGCCGAGCTCGCCAGGCGCACCCTGACGAACCTCTACAACGCCCGGCCCGCCTGGCTCGAGCACGCCCACGCGGCCCTCGACACAGCCGTCCTCGCCGCCTACGGCTGGCCAGCCGACCTCGCCGGCGAGCCCCTCCTCGCCGCCCTCCTCGACCTCAACCTGGCACGCGAGCCGGCCTGAGCCGGCACGCCGCCCGGCTGCCCGGACCTACCCCCAGAGGGCGTCGATCGAGAGGTAGCGCTCGCCGGTGTCGTAGGCGACCGTGAGGATCCGCGACCCGTCGGGGACGCTCGGGATGAGCTGCGCCACCGCCGCGAGCGACGCGCCCGACGAGACGCCGACGAGGACGCCCTCCTCGCGGGCCGAGCGCCGGGCGTACGCCATCGCGTCCTCCGGGGCGACCTGCAGGACGCCGTCGAGGAGCTCGGTCCGCATGACGCCGGGGATGAAGCCCGCTCCGATCCCCTGGATCGGGTGGGGGGTGTGCGTGCCCCCCGAGAGGACCGGCGAGAGCGTCGGCTCGACGGCGTAGACCTTGAGCCCGGGCCACGCCGGCTTCAGGGCCTCCGCGATCCCGGTGATGTGGCCGCCGGTCCCGACGCCCGTCACGACGTAGTCGAGGCCGTCGGGGAAGTCGCGGAGGATCTCCGCGGCGGTCGTCCGGCGGTGGACGGCGGGGTTCGCGGGGTTGTCGAACTGCATCGGGATCCAGGCCCCGGGGATCTCCGCGGCGAGCTCGTTCGCCCGCGCGATCGCGCCCTTCATCCCGAGCTCGCGGGGCGTGAGCTCGAGCTCCGCGCCGAAGCCGGTCATGAGCTTGCGGCGCTCGACGGAGAACGACTCGGGCATGCAGAGGATGAGCCGGTAGCCCTTCACGGCGCAGACGAACGCGAGGCCGATCCCCGTGTTCCCCGAGGTCGGCTCGATGACGACGGAGCCGGGGCCGATGAGCCCGCGCTCCTCCGCGTCCTCGACCATCGCGAGGGCGATCCGATCCTTGATCGAACCGCCGGGGTTCGCCCGCTCCTGCTTCACCCAGACCTCGACGCGGGGGTCGAAGAGCCGGCGCACCCGGACGTGGGGGGTGTTCCCGATCGTGGCGAGGATGGAGTCGGCCTTCATGGGTCGGTTCCTTTCGAGTGGGGGGGCCGCCCGCGGGCGGCGCCGGGTCGGTCGAAGCGGTCGCGGTCGAGGCGGCCGGCGAGGGCGCCGGCCGACGGCGGTCAGATGACGAAGTCGGCGTCCTCGAACCCGTCGTGGACGCGGCGGACGCGGAACTGGCTGGTCTGGTAGACGATCGAGCCCGCAGGGACGCTGCTCGTGAGGAAGACGTTGCCGCCGACGACGGTGTCGGCCCCCACGATCGTCTCGCCGCCGAGGACGGTGGCCCCGGCGTAGATGACGACCCGGTCGCCGATCGTCGGGTGGCGCTTCGTCCCGGCCGCGCTCTTCGCGACGGACAGGGCCCCCAGGGTGACGCCCTGGTAGAGCTTGACGTCGTCGCCGATGACCGCCGTCTCGCCGACGACGATCCCGGTCCCGTGGTCGATGCAGAACGAGCGCCCGATCGTCGCGCCGGGGTGGATGTCGATGCCGGTGCGGGTGTGGGCGACCTCGGCGAGGAGCCGCGGCAGGACCGGGACGCCGAGGTCGTGGAGCGCGTGGGCGATCCGGTGGATCGCGATCGCGAGGAAGCCCGGGTAGGCGGCGACGACCTCGTCGATCGACTCGGCGGCGGGGTCGCCGGCGCAGATCGCCTCGGCGTCGAGGACGAGGCGGGCGTGGATGTCGGGAAGGGCGTCGGCGAACGCGGCGACGACGGGACGGGCCGCCTCGTCGCCGGAGAACGGCGCGACGAGCGCGCCGAGGTCCCGGCGGACGAGGACGAGACGGGCGGCGAGGTCGTCGGCGGTCGCTGCGGCATCGTCGGAGAGCTGGGCGAAGAGGATCCCGAGGAGGCCGTCGGCGAACGCCGCGACGTCGCGCTTGAGGGGGAAGATCCGGGCGTGGGCGCCGCGGTCGCCGGCGAGCGCCTCGGCGAAGACGTGCTCGCGGTCGTGGTCGATGGAGTTCGACATGCTGCTCCTGGGGGGCAGAGGCGCGCGGGTGCGCACGGGGCGCCGCGCGGGCGCGCGGCGGGCGACGGGAGAGCGCGAGGCCGGCGGGGTGGGGCCGGTGGTCAGCGCGCGACCGCGACCGTCCCCTGCGCCGGCACTCGCCGGGGACAGGAGCAGCGGTGGCCGCCCAGGGGGCGGCGGTCGCGGGTCGTCATGGGTGGAGAGGATAGCCGGGAACTGCTCCGGGGGCACGCGGCCATCAGGTGGGAAGCGTCACCCGGACCCGCAGCCCCGGCCCCGCGTCCTCGAGGGCGAGGTCGCCGCCGTGCGCGTCGACGATCCAGCTCGCGATGGAGAGGCCGAGGCCGGCCCCGTCCCCGGAGCGGGCGGGGTCGCCGCGGACGAACCGCTCGAGGACCCGGGGCCGCTCGGTCGCCGGGATCCCCCGGCCGTCGTCGGCGACGACGAGCTCGATCCCCGTGCGGCGGCGCGCGGCGACGTGGACGGCGACACCCGGCCCGCCGTGGCGGAGGGCGTTGTCGACGAGGATCCCGAGGAGCTCGGCGACCCGGTCGGGGTCCACCCGCGCCGTTCCCGCCGAGGCCTCGTCGAGGGCGATCGTCGCCCCCCGCTCCGCCGCCAGCGGGGCGTACCCCGCCACCGCGCCGCGGACGAGCGCGTCGACGTCGGTCTCCCGCGGGGCGATCTCCGCCGCGCCGGCGTCGGCCCGGGCGAGGGTGAGGAGGCCGCCGACGAGGCGGGTCATCCGGCCGGTCTCCGCGCGCATCGCGTCGAGCGTCTCGGCATGGTCGCGGAGCGCGTCGGCCGGGTGGCGCTCCAGGAGCTGGAGCCCCGCGTCGACGACGGCGAGCGGCGTCCGGAGCTCGTGGCTGGCGTCGGCCGCGAACGTCCGCTGGCGGTCGAACGCCCGGCGGATCGGGCGCATCGCGCGGCCCGCGAGGACCCAGCCGGCGAGGAGCGCGAGGAGGAGCCCGATCGTGCCGGCGCCGGCGAGGAGGAGCGTCACCTGGCGCTCCAGGTCGCGCACGGGGGCGAGGTCCTGGCCGACCTGGAGGACGCCCCCGCCCGGCACGAGGAACGAGACGACGAGCGCCTGGACCCCCGACGGCAGCTCCACGACCGCCTGCGACCCGTCCGGCGTCGCGGCCCGGGCCGCCGGGCGGAGCGCGTCCGCGGCGATCGCGGCGGGGTTCACGACGAGCGCGCCGCCCGCGTCCCACGCGGCGGCGAACGTGCCGGCGAACGTGCCCCCCGGCGGGAGCGCGAGGTCCTCGGGGTCCACCCGGAGGCGCTCCACGACCTCGCGGGCGACGGTGCGGAGCGACACGGCCCGCTGGTCGACGAGGAAGCGGTCCATCGTCGCCACGATCCCCACGCCGAGGACGAGGACGATCCCGCCGATCGCGACGACGTTCGCGAGGGCGAGGCGGAGGCGGATCCGCTCGAACACGGCGCCCTCAGGCCCGCAGGACGTAGCCGACGCCGCGGACGGTGTGGAGGAGCGGCGGCTCGAAGCCGTGGTCCACCTTGCGGCGGAGGTAGTGGACGTAGAGGTCGACGACGTTCGAGGAGGGCTCGGCGTCGTAGCCCCAGACATGCTCCAGGATCTGGTCCCGCGTGAGGACCTGCCCGACATGGCGGGCGAGGAGCTCGAGGAGGGAGAACTCCTGGGGTGAGAGCTCGAGCGGGCGGCCGGCGCGCGTCGCCGTGTGAGCCTCGGGGTCGATCGCGAGGTCGGCGACGCGGACCTGCCCGATCGCGAAGCCGGCGCGGCGGAGGTGGACCCGCAGGCGGGCGAGGAGCTCCTCGAAGGCGAACGGCTTCACGACATAGTCGTCGGCGCCGGCCTCCAGGCCGGCGACCCGGTCGGGGACGGCGTCGCGGGCGGTGAGCATGAGGATCGGCATCCGCAGGCCGCGGGCACGGATCGCCCGGCTCACGGCGAGGCCGTCGAGGCCCGGCAGGCCGACGTCGAGGATGATCGCGTCGGGCGGCGAGGCGAGGGCCGCGTCGCGGCCTGCCGGCCCGTCGTGGACGACGGAGACGCGGAACCCCTCCTCGGCGAGGATCCGCTCGATGAGCCGGGCGAGGGCGGGCTGGTCCTCGATGACGAGGACGGCCGGGGCGGGCGCCGCCCGGCGCCCGGGAGTGCGCGACGCGGCGGGGGTCCGGACGGGCGGCTGGTCCACGGCTCCAATGATGCTCCAAGACTCGTCGGCGAGAGTCCGGCCCATGAGCACGCACCACCAGCGCCGACCCACCTCGGGCGCGGCGCGCCCCGCCCGGCCCGGCACCGGCACCGCCCGCGCGGGCACCGGCACCGGCACAGCCCGGCCCGGCACCGCCCGCGCGGCGAGCCTCCAGGAGGACCCGCGCCGCTTCGCCCGCCGCGTGAAGCGCTGGTCCGTCGGCGCCGCCGTCGCGGCGTTCGGCGTCGCCTGGGCGCTCGTCTCGCTCGACGTCGTCGGCGCGACGAACGCCGCCGCGGCCCAGCCGACCTCCTCCCCCTCGACGACGCCCCACCGGGCGACCGTCCCCTCGGCGGATTTCTTCGGGTCGACCGGCACGCAGCCGGTGCCCGTCGTCGGGAGCGGCGCCGGCAGCGCCCCGGTGGTCCGCGGCGGGACCTCGTAGCGTGGCGACCGTCGCGGCCACGCCCGGCGAGCTCGCCCCGGACGGCCTCGCGATGCCCGGCCCGGAGGCCGCGCCGCTGGCCACGCCGCCCGGCTACGCGCGCCATGCGTTCGCCGGGATGGGGACGACCGTCAGCGTCGTCCTCCCGGCGCGGGACCTCGACGCCGCGACCGCCGTCGACGGGCTCTTCGCGACCTGGGAGGCCGCGCTCTCGCGGTTCCGCCCGGAGAGCGAGCTCTCCCGCCTCAACGCGTCGGCCGGGCGGCCGTTCGCCGCCTCGCCGCTCCTCCTCGACGTCGTTGACGCGGCGCTCCGGGCGGCCCGGGCCACGGACGGCGTCTTCGACCCGGCCCTCGAGCCGGCGCTGCGGGCCCTCGGCTATGACCGGACGTTCGCCGCCGTCGAGCGCGACGGCCCGGCGCCCGCGACGCTGGTCCGGGGCGGCTCCTGGCGCGCGATCGCCCTCGACCGCGAGGCGGGCATCATCCTCCTCCCGGCGGGGGCCGCCCTCGACCTCGGCGGGATCGCGAAGGGAATGGCGGTGGACGCCGCCGTCGCCGAGCTGGCCCGGCGGGGCGTCGCGTCGGCGGTCGTCGAGGCCGGCGGCGACGTGGCCGTCCGGGGCCTCCCGCCGGGGGAGGTCGCCTGGCCGATCGCCGTCGAGGTCCGCCGCGGCGTCCGCGACGTGGCGATCGCGTCGGGGGCCCTCGCGACGTCGGGCATCGCGCGCCGGTCCTGGCGGCGGGGCGGCCGCGAGATCCACCACCTCGTCGATCCGCGGACCGGCGACTCGGCGCGGAGCGCGCTCTGGTCCGTCACGGCGGCCGCGCGCTCGTGCGCCGAGGCGGAGGTCGCCGCGAAGGCCGCCTTCGTCCTCGGCGAGCGCGACGGGAAGCGGTTCCTCCTCCGGATCGGCGTCTCCGCGCTCCTCGTCCGGCGTGACGGCCGGGAGGCCCTCGTGGGCGGCTGGGCGGCCGCCGGGGACCCGGCATGAACATCCAGTCGCTCACCTGGGACGTCGCCCGCACCGGCGGGCTCGTCGCCTATGCGCTCCTCACGGCGTCGGTCGCGATCGGCCTCACCCTGAGCCTCGGCTGGCGCTCGCCGCGCTGGACGCGCTTCGTGACGAACGAGCTCCACCGGTTCGTCACCCTCCTCGCGCTCGTCTTCGTCGTCGTCCACGGCGTCGCGATCGCCGTCGACCCGTTCATCAAGATGAGCCTCGGCGACATCCTCGTCCCGTTCCTCACCTCGTACCGGCCCGCGTGGGTCGCCCTGGGGATCATCGCCGGGTACCTCGCCCTCGCGGTCTACCTCTCGGAGCGGGTCCGCGGCCGCGTCGGGTACGCCTGGTGGCGGCGCTTCCACGCGCTCGCCTTCGTCGCCTTCGTCTTCGCCCTCGTCCACGGGATCGCGACGGGGAGCGACACGCGGACCCCGTGGGCCCTCGGCCTCTACTTCGGGAGCCTGGGCCTCGTCGGGTTCCTCCTCGTCCTCCGCCTCCTCCCGGAGCCGCCCAAGCGGCCCCGCCCGGTCGCCGTCGGGCTGGCGACGGTCATCGCCGTGGGGGTCGTCGGCTTCACGTTCGCCGGGCCCCTGCAGGCCGGCTGGAGCACGCGCGCCGGCGGGACGGTCCCCACGGGCACGACGACGTCATCGGGGAGCGCCGCGACCGGGACCGCGGGCGCCACGGCGGGGAGCGGCGCCACGGCGGGGAGCGGCACCACCGGCGGAGCTGCCCCGAGCGCGGCCCCGGCCGGGATCGGCGTCGCGATGTCCCAGGCGCTGCCCTTCGACGGCCAGATCGGGCGCCAGGGGCGTGCCATCCAGGTCCAGGGCGAGACGCGCGACGGGACGGCGGCATTCCTCGTCCAGCTCACCGGCGACGGCGGCGGCGTCGCCGGCAGCGTCGCCGGCAGGGTCGTCGTCAACACCGGCACCGACCAGGTGTGCCAGGGCGACGTCGGGACGGTCGGGGACACGACGATCGACGCGACGTGCTCGGTCGCCGGCGGCGCCACGTTCTCCCTCCGGATCGCGGTGACGGAGGCGACGCAGACCCAGATCAGCGGCACGCTCGAGCTGACGCCTGCTGCGGGCGCGGCCCGGCAGGCCCCGGCCGGCGCCGACCGGGCGTAGGGGTTGGTGGCGCCGCGCCCTGCGCGGGCGTGGCGCGAACGGAACGACCGGGCCGCGACCACGCCCCGCCGGCCGCGGCGCCGTCGGAATGACGAAGCCCCGCCGGCGGACCGGCGGGGCTTCGCGTCACTGGGGCGATGGCCGCAGCCGCTCCCCGGGGAGCGGCTGCGGGACGGCTACGGGGTGTCCACCCGCACGATCGTCGGGTTCGGCATCCCGGCGCCGCCGCCATACGCGACGGAGCCGAGGTACCGGGTCCCGGCGGCGAGGCCGGAGAACGTGAGGTCGATCGTGCCCGTCGCGCCGAGCGTCGCCGACGCGGGGGCGGTCACGGCCATGTTCCCGGCATCGGCCGAGCCGAGGGCCCAGGCGAACAGGGTGAACGTCGAGGGGTTCGCCGTCGCGTAGCCGTCGACGCAGGCCCAGTACGTGTCGGCCGGCGGATCGAGGAGGTTGACCTCCTCCTCCGACGTGCCGCCGCCGCTGGAGCCCACCCGGGCGCCGGTGCTGTCGCGGAACACGTACAGGTCGAGGTCGCTCGCCGGCGACGTCGTCGCGTCGAAGAGCGAGAACCGGGCGTACGTCGTGCCGGCGGGGACCGCCACGTCGTAGCAGGGGAAGTCGCCGGTGTTGATCGAGCCCGTGAACGTCGTCGCGGGGAGCAGGCCGCGCGGCGTCGCCGTGAACGCGCCGCTGTACCCGAACGTCACCGGGTAGCTGATCGGGCCACCGGTGCCGTTCACCTGGGCCGGCGCCGCGAGGGCGACCGGCTTGACGACGACCGGGATCCGGACGACGTG
>JAJZRQ010000014.1:0-4037 GCA_021802585.1 Chloroflexota bacterium | reverse complement strand
GCGTCGCCGTGAACGCGCCGCTGTACCCGAACGTCACCGGGTAGCTGATCGGGCCACCGGTGCCGTTCACCTGGGCCGGCGCCGCGAGGGCGACCGGCTTGACGACGACCGGGATCCGGACGACGTGGCCCATGCTCCCGGTCCACGTCAGCTGGCCGCCCGCGTACGCGTTGAGAGGCGCGCTGAGGTTCGTGATCGTGATCTCGAGCTCCTGGCTCGCGCGGGGGCCGAGGGTGAAGTTCGCCGGAGAGACCGCGACGCCGAGGCCGGAGCCGGAGAAGGCGAAGCTGTACGTCTCCGTCCGCCACCCCACGTTCGTCACGGTGCGGGTCACCGTCTGGGAGCCGGCGAGGGCCCCGATCGCGACGGAGGCGACGTTGAAGTCGCTGGGGTCGAGGACGGGGATCCCGGCGCCCGTGCAGACGCTCGTCGGGAGCTGCGTCCCGCAGAGGAAGCCGAGCCAGTCGTTCCACCGGGAGTCGAAGACGAGGCCGGGGTCGGCCGCGCTGTTCGGCCGCACGTGCCCGGCGCCCTGCCGGAAGATCACGAGCGGGTTCGTGTTCGGGCCGTCGAGGACGTCGGACGCCGTCGTCATGAGCGCCGACTTGATCATCATCGGCGACCAGTCGGGATGGCGATCCATGAGGAGCGCGGCGAGGCCGGCCACGTGGGGGCTCGACATCGACGTGCCGCTGTAGAGGTTGAAGTCACGCCCGGCGTTCCCTGGCGGGGCGACCGCGGCGAGGATGTCCTGGCCTGGCGCGATGACGTCCGGCTTCAGGAGGTCGCCGTTCCCGGCGTTGAGCGGGCCGCGCGACGAGAAGCTCGCCGTGAACGGCGCCGGGGTCGCGTACGTGATCGTCGCCTGGTTGATCGTCGCCGTCGCCCCCGCGGTCGCCGCGTACGCGTGGACGGCCGCGTAGTCGGTGCTCTGGAGGTGGACGGTCGGGACGAAGTGGAAGTCGGCGTTGAGCGAGCTGACGCTCGTGTTCACGAGCACCATCCCGACCCCGCCGGCCTCCTGGACGGCGAGGCTCTTGTTCACCCGGGCGGTCGCGCCCCGGTCGCAGAGCACGATCTTGCCCGCGACCTTCGCGGGATCGAGGACGGGGGTGCCGCCGTTGTCGATCGCGGCGTAGCAGAGGGCGACGGCCGTGGGGTCCGCGCCCGGAAGCCCGGCCGCGGTGGAGTCGATGAACGGCGCAGGGCCGACCTTCGAGGCCAGCGAGGCGCCGAGATACGTGGCCCCGTTGCCGAGGGTGACGGAGCCGTTGCCGCTGCGGTTGTGCGTGCCGGCCGCGACGGTCGTGATCCACGGCGACGGGTGCGCCACGGTCGAGGACGCCGGGCCGCTGTTGCCCGCCGAGGCCGCGACGAAGACGCCGGCGTTTGCCGCGTAGAGGAACGCGATCTCGGCCGGGTCGCGGAAGTTCGTCGTCGTGCCGCTGATCGAGTAGTTGATGACGTCGACGCCGTCGTGGACGGCCATGTCGATCGCGGCGACGAGGTCCGAGGTGGACCCGGACGCGGTCGAGGCGTCCTCGGTGGACCAGAGCGCCTTGTACATCGCGACCCGGGCCCGCGGAGCCATCCCGCTGATCGGCCCGAGCACGGCCGCCGGCCCCGTCGTCGGGACGCGGCTGTTGCCGCCCGCGGTGGACGACGTGTGCGTGCCGTGGCCGTTGTAGTCGCGGGCGGAGTTGAACTCCCATGGCCGCTCGGCGTTGATCCCGGCGTCGCCGCCCCACGAGGCGTTGAAGTACCGGGCGCCGATGAGCTTCTGGTTGCAGAGCGAGGCGTTCCACGCCTCGCCGGGGATGCACCTGCCGTGCCAGCCGGGGATCCGATGGTAGGCGTGCCTCGCGCCCGGGCTCGAGCTCGGCTGGCCGGTCCTCCTGTCGACCCGGTCGCTGAAGCTCAGGCTCTCCGGCCAGATCCCGGAGTCGATGATCCCGATGACGATCCCGTCGCCGGCTCGCCCGACACCACCGAGCTGGTCCCACAGGCCGCCGGGCGCGTCGAGGCCGAGGAAATGGGGCGTCGAGGACGTGTCGACGGTCTGGATCTCGTCGGGCACGACGCTCACGACGCCGGCCTCGCCGGCGAGCTTCTCCGCCTGGGCCTGGGTGAGCTTCGCGGCGAAGCCGTTGTACGTGTAGACGTAGTCGTAGAGCTTCGTGCCGCCGACGGCGCCGACGGCCCGGCCGTGACGTTCGCTCAGGAACGAAGCGTAACGCGCGACGTTCGCGCCGAGCGGGTCGAGCTTGGCGCCCACCGCCGGCCTCGTGGCCGGATAGTCCCCGATGTCGCCGCTGTAGGCGACGACCGGGGACTCGATCATCTGGACCATGTAGATCCCGTTCGCCGACGCCGGGATCCCGCCCTTCGCCCCGTCCGGCCGGGCGCCGACGGCGGCACCGGGGACGAGGGCGGCGAGCAGCACCGCCGACGAGACGAGCGCGAGCAGCCTTCTTGCGCGCATCCTTCCTCCACTCGGATCTCGCGATCCGTACCTCCTGTCGACCGCGCGCCCGGGGGTTTGCGGTCCGCGACTCCCTCTGCGAACCGCCGGGGGACGCGCCGGCGCAGGAGCCGAACGTACTCCCTCCGGGGGACCTCTGTCGGGCGGTCCCGCAGGCCCGGCACGGCCGGGCGGCGCTCCGGGTGCGGCGGGACACCGCGGCGGTGCGCCGGCGCACCACGCCGGGCGCGGGCCGCGGAGCGCGGCAGGGCGCCAATGCGGCCCGACGCGGGCCGCAGGGCCTTACCCGCGGCGGACGCAGCGGATCGACCAGCGCCCGTCGAGGTCGCGGTGCGCGCCCTCGATCCTGCCGGCTCGGAGGAGCTGCCCGAGGAGGCTCGGGGGGCGCCCGGGATCCTCGCCGAGGAGCCGGCGGACGGCGCCCTCGGCGTTCGCCTGCGCGGGGGTGACCTGGAGCGACGGCTCGCCGCAGGCGAGGCGCTGGAGGAGGTCGTTGACCGCGGCGACCTGCTCGTCCGAGGGCTCGCCGCCCCGCCGTCGCGTCCCGGCCGGGGCCGCGGCCGGCGGCGACCCGGTGGCCGCCTCCTCATCGGGCGGCGGCTCGGCGGTCGAGCCCGTGACGCCGTCGACCCGCGCCGCGCCGTCTGGCCGGCGGCGGTTCGCGAAGGGCAGGACGAGGGCAGGGTCGGGGAGCGCCGCCCGGACGGCCGCCGGGACGCCGGTCGCGAACGCCTCGAGGAGGGCGTCCTCGTACTCCTCGGCGGCCGCGGTCGCGACCCACCATGTGCGCGCGGCCTCGAACCCCCGGAGGGCCTTGACCCACTGGCCTGCCGCGTTCGGTCGCGACCATCCGAGGGGCGTCGCGGCCATCGCCTCGAGGCGCCGCCCGAGGGCCTTCGCCGAGCCGACGTAGACGATCGTCTCCCCGGGGAGCCACCACGCGGCGAGGCGCGCGGCGAGGCCCTTCCCGGTGGGCCGCTCCCCGTCGACGCGGAGGTCGGGAGCGCGCGAGAGCCACGTCCCGACGGCCGAGATGTCGACCGGCGCCCGGTCGAGCGGCGCGGACCACTCCACGACGAAGACGCCGGGCCCCGCGACCCGGATCGGGGCGCCCCATCGGGCGGGCCCGTCGGGCGCGAGGCCGACGGCACGGAACAGCTCGACGGGCTGGATCGGCATGCCCGGATGGTACGCGCCGCGGCGGCCGGCACGCGCGGCAGGTGGCCGGCACGCGCGGCAGGTGGCCGGCACGCGCGGCAGGTGGCCGGTACGCGCCGCGGCGGCCGGCACGCGGCGCCGGTGCTTCAGCCGGCGAGGACGGCCGCGAGCGCGTCGGCGAACGGCGCGAACGTCGCCGAGGTGAAGCCCGCGACGTTGATCCGCCCCTTCCCGACGACGTAGACCGCATGCTCCTCGCGGAGCCGCGCCACCTGCTCGACGGTGAGCCCGAGGAGGGCGAACATGCCGCGCTGGTGGGCGATCGGGGCCCAGTCGCCGGGGATCCCCCGCTCGACGAGCGCCTCGACGAGCCGCGCCCGGTTGTCCTTGATCCGGG
>JAJZRQ010000080.1 GCA_021802585.1 Chloroflexota bacterium | reverse complement strand
GGCCGGAGCATCCCCCGTTGACGAAGGATCAGGACAGCAGCAGAAGGGAGCAGGCCGGCACGGGCGCGGCGGGCGGGTGACCGGGTGGGCGGCACGCGCGCGAAGGGCGGCCGGCGGGCGGGTGACCGGGTGGGCGGCACGCGCGCGAAGGGCGGCCGGCGGGCGGGTGACGGGGGTGGGCGGCACGCGCGCGAAGGGCGGCCGGCACGGGCGCGGCGGGCGGGTGACGGGGGTGGGCGCGCGAAGGGCGAGTCGCCGCTACGCGACGGGGACGCGACGCGCGGCGTGCACCTGGACGCGGTCGCCCCGGCGAGCGTGGAGCCGGGCGACCGCGTCCAGGGGTCCGGCGCGACGACGACGAGGACCGCGCAGGCCGGGCAGCGGGTGCCCCGCGCCAGGGTCGCGTCGGTCACGCGGAGCGGGGCGTCGCACCAGGGGCACGGCAGCGTCATCTCGATGTCCATGCCGCGAGCGCGCCCCGCGGCCGTGCCAGCTTGTCCGGCACGGAGCGCCGTGGCCGAGCCGCGGAGATCGGAGGCCGCTCGCGGGCGATGTCCTGGCAGCCCGGAACGCGCGGGTTAGCGCCGGCCGCCTTTCTTCTTGCGCTTCTTGCGGGCCTTCCCGCCGGCCTCGGCAGGGGGCGGCGCCGCGGTCACGGCGGCGGGACGCCCCGCAGCGGCGGCGGGGGGCGACACCGGGGCGCCCACGCTGGCGGGCGTCGCGTCGATCGGCGAGCCGATGCGTCCCGCGACGAGCCCCGGCGCGCGGGCTGCGGCACCCCACATGGCGTCGAGGCGGTCGCGGAGCCGAGCCAGGCCGGCCGGGTCGAGCCGGTAGTAGCGCCGGGTGCCCTGCGGGCGCTCGGCGACGAGGCCGGCGGCCCGGAGGACGGCGAGGTGCTGGGAGACGGCCGGGCGGCTGACGGGGAGGCCGGCGGCGAGGTCGCCGACTGCCCGCTCCCCGCCGCGCAGCTGCTCCACGATCGCCCGGCGCGTCGCGTCGCCGAGGGCGTCGAGCGGGTCCGCAGCTCCTCGGTAAGCGTTCACGAACGGTAATCTGCGACGCGGCGGGCCCCATGTCAAGCCCGCGACATCGGCGACGGTTGCCGGCGCCTCCGGCGGGAGGCCGGGCGGGCGGCGCGCGGCACGCCGGGAACCGCGGCACGCTCGCGGGCGGCGCGCGGCACGCCGGGAACCGCGGCACGCTCGCGGGCCCGCGATGCGGGTCGGGGCGGCCTGCCACGGCGGGTCATGCAGCCAGTGCCCGCGGCCGTGCGCACGGGACCGTGCCGGGCCCGGGCCGAACGGCCCGCCCGTGGCGGGACGTTGCGCCCGGCCGCGGCGGGGCCGATGCTCCTACGATGCGCGGGTGACCCGCGACCTCGTCCACGCCGGACGCCGCGTCCCGCTCGTGCCGGGCAGGAGCCTGTTCGACGCCGCCGACGAGCTCGAGATGGTCGTCCCCGCGTCGTGCCGGCGGTCGGGGCGGTGCCACGAGTGCGTCGTCGAGATCCTCCGTGGCGGCGACGCCCTCTCCCCGCCGGACGAGCAGGAGGCGTTCCTCCGCCCCGGGTTCCGGCTCGCGTGCCGCGCCGTCGTCGAGCGCGAGCCGGCGGCGACGGACCTCGAGTTCGTCGTGCTCCGCCGTCGGCTCCGAATCCTCATGCCTCCGGCCGGCCCGCCGCTCGAGGTCGACCCGGCGGTGCGGGTGGTCGACGGGCGCGTCCGCTGGTTCGACGAGGACGTCGACGCCGCCCGCGACCGCCTCCTCGGGGTCGCCCTGGACGTGGGCACGACGACGGTCGTCCTCCAGGTCCTCGACCTGCGGACCGGCGAGGCCCTCGCCGCCGGCGCCTTCGAGAACCCCCAGCGGTTCGGAGGGAGCGACGTCATCGGCCGGATCTCGTACGAGGCGGAGCGCCCGGGCGAGCTCCGGCGGGCCGTCCGCCGGGCCCTGAACCACGAGCTGTCGCGGATCTACGCGGAGCACGGCCTCGAGCGCCACGACGTCCTCGAGGTCGTCGTCGTCGGCAACGCCACGATGCGCGACCTCTTCCTCGGGCTCGACGTCGCCCCGATCGGGCGGTGGCCCTTCCGGAGCGTGGCCGAGGAGGCGTGGCGGTCGGGCGCGGCGCCGGGCACGACCGTCGTCCGCCTCGCCCATGAGCTCGGGATTCTCGTCCACCCCCGCGCCCGGGTGTGGGGCGCGCCGCTCATCGCGTCCCACGTCGGCGCCGACGCCGCGGCCGACCTCCTCGCCGCCGGCCTCGGGGTCGCCGCCGACGCCCGCGGGCTGGGCGCCGGCGCCGCGAACGAAGCGGCGGCCGAGGCGGGCGCCGCCGGCGAGAGCGGACAGGTCGCCCCCTTCCCCGCGATGCTCGTCGACGTCGGCACGAACACCGAGGTCGTCCTCACGGACGGGCGGCGGATCCTCGCCGCGTCCTCCCCCGCCGGCCCCGCGTTCGAGGGCGGCCTCGTGCGGTTCGGGATGCCCGGCTCGGAGGGCGCGATCGAGGCCGCCCGGCGGGACGGCGACCGCTGGGAGATCCGGACGATCGGCGACGTCGAGCCCGAGGGAATCTGCGGCTCGGGCCTCGTCGACGTCCTGGCCGAGCTGCGCCGCACGGGGACGATGGGCCCGACCTCCGCCTTCGTCGGCGGCACGGACGAAGTCGTTCTCGCCCCCCGGCAGGGGATCACGTTCTCGCGCGCCGACGCGGCCCACCTCGCTCAGGCGAAGGCAGCCAACGCCGTCGGGATCCGGGTCCTCCTGCGGACCCTCGGCCTGGCGCCCGGGGACCTCGCCGCCCTCCACCTCGCCGGCGGGTTCGCCTCGCACCTCGACGTCGCGAACGCCCAGCGGATCGGGTTCCTCCCGCCGGTACCCGCCGACCGCGTCATCCGCCTCGGCAACGCCTCGGTGCGTGGCGCCGCGATGCTCCTCCTCTCGCGCGGCGCGCGGGAGCACCTCGAGGCGCTCGTCCGGCGGGTCGAGCACGTGGAGCTCGAGACCGAGCCCGACTTCTTCGACCTGTTCGTCGACGGCCTGCGGTTCGAGCCGCTGCCGGCCGGCGTGGAGGAACGCCCCCGATGACGAAGCCGACCCTCCGCCACCTCCTCGAGGAGACCGACGCGTTCGTGACCGTGACCGAGGTCGTCCCCGCGCGCGGCCTCGCCCCCGACGCCCTCTCGCGGCGGAGCCTCGAGGCGGCCCGCGCGCTCGTCGACGATCCGCGGATCGCGGCGATCTCGATCACCGACAACGCCGGCGGGCATGTGATGTCGAACCCGGTCGTCCTCGCCGAGGAGCTCCTCGGCCGGGGCCAGGATGTCATCGTCCACGTGGCCTGCCGGGACCGGAGCCGGAACGGCCTCCTCTCGCTCGCCTGGGAGCTCGAGCGGCGTGGCGTGCGGAACGTCCTCGCCGTCTCCGGCGACCACCCCGTCGAGGGCTTCCGGGGTCTCTCGGAGCCTGTCTTCGATGTCGATTCGGTCGGCCTCGTCGCCCTCTGCCACGGCCTCGTGAACGAGCCCGGCCCCGACGGCGACGGCACGGCGCCGGGCCTCTACATCGGGGCCGCCGTCTCGCCGTTCAAGCGGCTCGAGGCGGAGGCCATCCTCCAATACCTGAAGCTCGGGCTCAAGATCCGAGCCGGCGCCGACTACATCATCCCCCAGCTGGGCTACGACGCCCGGAAGTGGGACGAGCTCCTGCGCTGGATGCGTCTCCATGACCTGCGCCGGCCGGTCCTCGCCAACGTCTACGTCCTCACCCGGACCGTGGCCCGCCTCTTCAACGCGAACCGGATCCCCGGCTGCGTCGTCTCGGACGAGCTCCTCGCCACGGTCGAGCGGGCGGCGGCCGGGCCGGACCGGGGCCGGGCGTTCTTCCTCGAGCTCGCGGCGAAGCAGGTGGCGATCGCCCGGGGGATGGGCTTCCGCGGCGCGTACCTCGCCGGCCACCTCCCGGCGGTCGACGTGGACCGCGTCCTCGCGCTCGCCGACGGGTTCGCCCCGGACTGGCCCGACCTCGCGAGGGAGGTTCAGCACAGCCCGAAGGGGACGTTCTTCGCGTACCGCCGCGACCCGGCGACGGGCCTCGGGACGGACGAGCTGGACCCCCGCTACGCCCGCTCGATCACGCCCGCCGCCCGCGCCGGCGCGCGCCGCCGCGCCTCGCCCTGGTACCGCTTCAACCGCCTTGCCCACGACCACGTCTTCGCGCCCGGGAGCGCCGGGTTCCGGGCCGCCGGGCGGGCGTACGAGCGGGTGGAGCGGTGGCACCTCGACCGCCCGCTCCACGTCCTCGAGCAGGCCCTGAAGATCCCCCTCTACGACTGCCGCGACTGCGGCGACTGCTCGCTCCCGGACGTCGCCTACCTCTGCCCGGAGAGCCAGTGCCCGAAGGGCGAGCGAAACGGCCCCTGCGGCGGCAGCCACGACGGGACCTGCGAGGTCCTCCCGCGGCGCTGCGTCTGGGTGCGGGCGTACGAGCGCCTCAAGCCGTACGGGGAGGAGCTCACCGTCCTCGACCGCCCGCCCGTCATCGTCGACAACGCCCTCCGCCGCACGAGCGCGTGGGCGAACACGTTCCGTGGCCGCGACCACTTCAGCCGGGAGACCCCGTCGTGACCGACTCCGACCGCCGCCCGTTCATCGTCGTCGGCGAGAACATCCACGCGACCCGCGTCCTCCTCCGCGGCGGGGCCCGGGTGGCGGCGCTCCCCGACGGGACGCCCGCGCTCCCGTTCACCGACGAGGCCGGCGCCGACCGATTCCTCCCGGTCCCCGCCGAGGCGATCGAGGGAGCCGGCGAGAAGCAGAAGGTGAAGCACGTCAAGGCCGCCGTCCTGGCCGGCCTCGCCGACGGGGCGGACGCCGCCCTCGGCCGCGGCTACGTCCGCTTCCTCGCCCGCCGCCAGGCCGAGGCCGGGGCGGCGTACCTCGACCTCAACGTCGACGAGGTGAGCCGCGACGTCGACGGGCGGGTCGCCGCGATCCGCTGGCTCGTCGCCGCCGTCGAGGACGCCACGCCGGCCGCCCTGGCCCTCGATTCGTCCGCGCCGGAGGTCCTCCGGGCGGGCCTCGCGGCGGCGTCCCGAGCCGCGGGCGCGCCGCTCCTCAACTCCGCGTCGCTCGACCGGCTCGACGTCCTCGAGCTCGCCGCGGCCGAGGGCTGCCCGGTCGTGCTCGGCGCGTCGGGGGCGGCCGGGATGCCCGGGTCGGCCGGGGAGCGGGTGGAGAACGCGACCCGGATCGTCGCCGCGGCGACGGAGCGCGGGATCCCGCTGGAGCGGCTCCACGTCGACCCGCTCGTCCTCCCGGTCGCGGTGGAGCCGGAGGTCGGGACATGGTTCCTCGACGCGGTCCGGGCGCTGCGGGCGGCGTACGGCCCCGGGATCCACCTCACCGGGGGCCTCTCGAACGTCAGCTTCGGCCTGCCCCTCCGGCGGCTCCTCAACGACGTCTTCATCGACCTCGCGATCGAGGCCGGCACCGACGCGGGGATCATCGACCCGGTGGCGAACGACCCGCGCCGCGTCCTCGCCCTCGACCGGACGAGCCGCGGCTACCGCCTTGCGGCCGACCTCCTCGTCGGGAGGGACGCCTTCGGCATGGAGTTCCTCGCCGCGTTCCGCGCCGGCGAGCTGGCCTGAGCTGCCCGGGCAGGGCGAAGGAGGGGACATCGATGGTGGACCTCGAGGTGCTCAAGGCTGCGGTCGAGGCCGGTGACCGGGCCACGGCCGTCCGGCTGACCCGCGAGGCGGTCGACGAGGGGCTCGACCCGCGGACGGTCCTCGACGCGATGACCGCGGCGATGGGCGTCATCGGGCGGCGGTTCCAGGCCGGCGAGATCTTCGTCCCGGAGATGCTCATCAGCGCCCGGGCGATGAAGGAGGCGACGGCCGTCCTCGAGCCGGTCCTCGTCGCCGCCGGCGTGCGCCCTGAGCACACGGCGGTCATCGGGACGATCAGGGGCGACCTCCACGACATCGGGAAGAGCCTCGTCGGGATGATGTGGAAGGGCGCGGGCATCGAGGTCGTCGACCTCGGGACGAACGTCGGTGCCGACCGGTTCGTCGAGGCGGCGCGGGCGTCCGGGGCGCAGCTCGTCGGGGTCAGCGCCCTCCTCACGACGACGATGGTCGGGATGCGCGACGTCGTCGCGGCAGTCCGGGCCGCGGGGCTCGGCGACGTGAAGGTCCTCGTCGGCGGGGCGCCGGTCACCGCCGAGTACGCCGCGTCGATCGGGGCGGACGGCTACGCCCCGGATGCTGCGACGGCCGTCGACGTCGCCCGGGCGGTCCTCCGGATCGCGTAGCGCCGCACGCCGCGGCCTCCGGGCCGCGGGCGGGGTCAGCCGGCGGGCTCGGCGCGGACGACCCCCTCGTCATACGACATCGCGAGGCGTTCCCCGGGGTGGACGACGAGGAAGTCGTCGGGCCCCCAGTCGCCGTCGGCGAGCCGGCGGACGAGGACGAGCTCGCCGGCGAGCTTCTCGAAGGCCCAACCCCGGCGGTCCGCGTCGGCCCGGGCCCGTGCCTCGACGACGGCGGCCGCGGCCGGGTCGGCGATCCCCGTCTCGACGAAGGCCGCCCGGTCATAGTGGGAGCGCCACGCGCCGAGTACCTCCATGAGGTACGCCGCGTTGTCCTCCCCGTACTTCGCCACGTACTCGGCGTGCGTCGCCCGCGCCTCGGCGTCGGAGACCGCGCCGACCCCGGCGAACGGGCTCCCGTCGTCGGTCCGCTCGACGTAGTCCTGGACGTACCAGAACGTGCCGGGGTGCTCGCCGAACTCGGTCGTGTACCGCGCCCGCGACCCGAGGAAGAGGGTGATGCAGTCGTGGGCCCGCGGGACGACGAGGGGGATCGAGGCGGCCCGGAGCCCGGCGGCCGCGCCCCCGCAGAGCCCGTACGCGAGGAGGACGGCGTCGTACGCCGGCCCGGCGGCATCGATCTCGCCCTGGAGGACGGTCCGCAGGCTCGGCGGCTCGTCGTGGAGGCCGCGGCGGTTGAGGCGCACGTCGACGACGTGGGGCGAGCGGGCGGCGGCGAGGTAGACGGCCCGGGCGAGGACCTCGCACGTGAGGGCGAGGAGGCGCATCCCGACCTGCTCCGGTCGCTACCGCTCGCCGGGGGCGGGCATCTCGCCCTCGACGAGGCGGAGGAGGTCGATGGCGTCGTTCAGGCGCGCGTTGAAGATGCCTCGCGTCACGTCGAGGAGCTCGAAGAGCTCGGCGTCGGCGACGCGGTAGATCGTCATCGTGCCGCGCCGCTCCGCCGCGAGGATGCCCTGCCCGCGGAGGACGCCGAGCTGCTGCGAGACCGACGAGCCGGGCACGCCCGTCGCCTCCTGAATCTGGCTCACGCTCAGCGGCCCCCCGCGGAGGAGCTCGAGGATCCGGATCCGGAGGGGATTGCCGAGCGCCTTGAAGAACCCCGCCTTGAACTGGTGGAGTCGCTCGGCGTCGTCCGCTCGGGTGCTTCCAGCTGTCATGTCGCGAGACCATCCCTCCGATCGTGGCGTCGGCAACGGGCCGTCCGGGCGCGCGGCGGCGGACGGCCGGCACCGGAGGACGCCCCTGCTCGATCGGCAGCGTGGGTCGCCGTCGAAGTGCGCACGCCCTGGCCTCCTGCGAATACCGTCACCTTGCAAGAATGCAAGAATACGATCTCCGCGGTAGGATGGATCGATGCGCAACGTCTTCGCGGAACGGGCCGGCGACGGTGGACCCTGGCCCGACGGCGCATGGGCCACCGCGCTCAACGCGACCGACGAGCGCGAGGAGATCTCGATCACGCTCCTCGCGATGGACGTCGTCGATGACCTCCTGCGGATGAACGGCCTCCTCCGCGTGTCCCGCCGCCCGGACGTCCGGGTGGCCACGGTGCCCGCCCTCGAGGTGGCGCTGCCCGACGGGACGCCCCTCGCGCTCATCGACGCGCACGTCCTGCCGCAGGGACGGATCGTCTGGATGTCGTGGACGTTCGAGCGGCCGTCCCGCGCCCCGGACGGCCTCGAGGGCCGGATCCGGAACGTGGTCCTCGAGTACCGCGGCGGCGGCTCGGCGCGGATCGACGTCGCCGGGCCGTGGGCATTCTCGCTGCCGGTCCGGCCGCCGGGCCGCCGAGACGCCGTCGCGGCGCCGGTCCGGCGCGACGCCGGCGCGACGCCGGCCGCAAGCGCGGCGAGGGGCTGAGTGGAGCTCGCCGCCCTCCTCGAGGAGGCCCGCCGGGCGACGCCCGACCGGCGGATCGAGTGGCGCGACCGGATCGCCGCCCACGGGAGGCCCGCGATCGACGGGGTCGACCAGTGGCTCGCCGACGGGATGCTCGCCGCGTTCGCCGTGCGCGTCATCGAGCGGGTCGGGGCGAACGGCGAGGCCGCCGCCGCCAGCCGCGCGCTGCGGGGCGGGCGCGCGCGCGTCCCCGCGAACGTGCAGGGCGACGTCGACCGGGCGCTCCAGCACCTGCGCGAGGCGACGCGGCGAGCCGCGCGGGCGGGGGGAGCCCGCGCCGACCAGCCGGCCGAGTAGGCCGGCGCGACGCGGGCGGCCGCAGGAGCCTTCGCCCCGATCGCGCGCCGACCGGCGCGCGTGAACCCCCGATCGCGCCCGGCGCCGCCCCGGCGCACGCTCCCCGCTCCCTCGCGCGGTATCGTTGCGCCGGCGTCCCCCCGCCGAACCCGCCCCCAGGAGTCTCGCCGTGGCCCTCCCGTCGCTCGCGCGCATCCCGGCCCCTCCCGACCCGATCCTCGGTCTCACGGAGGCGTTCCGGAGCGATCCCCGCCCCGGTCGGATCAACCTCTCCGCCGGCGTCTTCGTCGACGAGACCGGGAAGACACCCGTCCTCGCAACGGTCGTCGAGGCCGAGCGGCGGATTCTCGCCAAGGGGGCCACGAAGCTCTACCGCCCGATCGATGGCGACGCGGCGTACCGCGCGGCCGTCCAGGCGTACGTCTTCGGCGAGGGACACGAGCTCGCGACGAGCGCGACGGTCGCGGTGAGCCAGACGCCCGGGGGGACGGGCGGCCTTCGCGTCGCCGCCGACTTCCTCCGCCAGGCCGGCGCCTCGGCGACGATCTGGATGAGCGAGCCCACCTGGCCGAACCACCCCCAGCTCTTCCAGCTCGCCGGCTTCCGGACCCGGACGTACCCGTACACCGACCCGTCGGGGCGGCGAATCGACGAGGATGCCCTCCTCGCCGCTCTCGGCGAGGCGTCGCCCGGCGACGTCGTCCTCCTCCACGGCTCGTGCCACAACCCGACCGGCGTCGACCCCTCGCCCGCCCTCTGGCGCGCGATCGGCGACCTCGTCGAAGAGCGCCGCCTCCTGCCCCTCGTCGACTTCGCCTACCAGGGGTTCGGCGACGGGATCCGCGAGGACGCCGACTGGATGGAGGGCCTCCTCCGGCCGGGGGCGGAGCTCCTCGTGTCGACCTCGTTCTCGAAGAACTTCGCCCTCTACAACGAGCGCGTCGGGGCCCTCCTCCTCGTCGCCCGGTCCGCGAAGGACGCCAGCGCCGCGCAGAGCCACGTGAAGATCGCGATCCGCGCGAACTACTCGAACCCGCCGAGCCACGGCGCCGACATCGTGAGCACGATCCTCGGCGACCCCGAGCTCCGGGCGGCCTGGGAGGTGGAACTCGCCGGGATGCGCGCCCGGATCAAGGACAACCGGGCGCGGCTCGTCGAGGCGCTCGTCGAGCGGGGGATCCCCGGCGACTGGGCCCCGATCGCCCACCAGCGCGGCATGTTCGCCCTCCTCGGGCTCGCCGTCGAGCAGGTGGCGCGGCTCCGCGAGGAGCATGCGGTCTACGTCGTCGGGAAGGGGCGGATCAACGTCGCGGGCTTCACCTCGGCGACCTTCGCGCCGTTCGCCGACGCGCTCGCGGCCGTCCTCGCCGGCTGAAGCACCGGCGCCGCGGGCCGGGCGCCGCGGCGCGTGCCGGCCACCTGCCGCGCGTGCCGGCCGCCGCGGCGCGTACCGG
>JAJZRQ010000079.1 GCA_021802585.1 Chloroflexota bacterium | reverse complement strand
GGCGGCCCGCAGCAGCTGACGTACTCGGCCTTCCGCACGGACCTCGCGGCCGGCAATATCGCGAGCGTCGACATCAACGGCCAGACGATCACCGGCGCCCTTCGCCATGCGGCACCGGCGACGACGGGTGCGTCCGGCACGACCGGCACGGGCGCGAGCACCGGCGCGAGCGCCACGACCGGCACGACCGCCACGGGCGCGAGCACCGGCGCGAGCGCCACGACCGGCACGACCGCCACGGGCGCGAGCACCGGCACGACCGCCACCGGCGCGAGTGCCAGCTCGCCCGACCTCCAGTTCCAGACCGTCATGCCGCCCTTCGGCGACCCGAGCCTCCTGCCGGCCCTCATCGCGGGCGGTGTCTCCGTCACCGCGGAGGACACGACGAGCAGCGGCGGGATCCTCCCGGCCCTCCTCCTCACGCTCCTGCCGATCGCGCTCCTCATCGGCCTCATCGTCTGGAGCGCCCGCCAGATGCGCCGCGCCGGGGCCGGGATCCTCGGTTTCGGGGGCAGCAAGGCCCGCGTCTACACGGAAGAGCGTCCGAAGATCACGTTCGCCGACGTCGCCGGGGCGGAGGACGCGAAGGCCGAGCTCCGGGAGATCGTGGACTACCTCCGCGACCGGACCGCCTTCGACCGGGTCGGCGCCCGCCTGCCGCGCGGCGTCCTCCTCGTCGGCCCGCCAGGGACCGGCAAGACGCTCCTCGCGCGCGCCGTCGCGGGCGAGGCGCGGGTCCCGTTCTTCAGCATCTCCGGCTCGGAGTTCGTGGAGATGTTCGTCGGCGTCGGCGCCTCGCGGGTCCGCGACCTCTTCGCCCGGGCGAAGGCCGACGGGCCGGCGATCGTCTTCATGGACGAGATCGACGCCGTCGGTCGCCGCCGGAGCAGCGGCCCGATGTCGAACGATGAGCGCGAGCAGACCCTGAACCAGCTCCTCGTCGAGATGGACGGCTTCGACGACCAGACGCGGCTCGTCGTTCTCGCCGCCACGAACCGCCCCGACGTCCTCGACCCGGCGCTCCAGCGACCCGGCCGCTTCGACCGCGAGATCACCGTCGGGTACCCCGACCGGGACGGCCGCGAGGCGATCCTCCGGATCCACACCCGCGACATCCGCCTCACGCCGGTCGTGAACCTCGCCGAGGTCGCCCGCCAGACCCCCGGCTTCTCGGGGGCGGACCTGGCGAACCTCGCGAACGAGGCGGCGCTCCAGGCGGCGCGTGCGAAGCGCGACGCGGTGGAGCCGCGCGACTTCTCGGCCGCGATGGACCGGATCACCCTCGGCACGCGCCAGCCGAGCCTCCGCGACGCGGACGAGCGGCGGCTCGTCGCGTACCACGAGGGCGGTCACGCCGTCGTGGCGACCCTCACGCCGGGCGCCGACCCGGTGGACAAGGTGACGATCGTCCCCCACGGCCACGCCCTCGGCGCGACGCGCCAGCTGCCGGAGGAAGACCGCCGGAACTACCGGCGCGACCTCCTCCTCGGTCGACTCGCCGTCCTCCTCGGCGGGCGCGCGGCAGAGGAGCTCGTCTTCGGCGAGCCGACGACGGGCGCGGAGAGCGACCTCCGCGAGGCGACCCGGATCGCGCGCCAGATGGTCGGGGCGTGGGGGATGAGCCGCGCGCTCGGGCCGGTCTCCTTCGAGATCGACGACGCGGCGCGGGCGAACCCGCTTCGCCCGGAATACGCGGAGGCGACGGCGACGCGCCTCGACGAGGCGGTCCGGGAGCTCCTCGAGGAGGCCCACCGCACGGCGACGGCCGTCCTCGCCGCGAACCGCGACGCGCTCGACGCGCTCGCCGCGGAGCTCCTCGCCCTCGAGGTCGTCGACCGGGCGCGGCTCGAGGAGCTCGTGGTGGCGCACCCGGTGCCGGCGGGCGGGGCCGTCCCCGCGCCGGTCCCCGAGGGCGTCCTGCCGTCCGCGCCCGAGGACGCGCCCGTGCCCGCGCCGGCCGGCCGCGAGCCGCGACGGCGCACCATCATGCCGCCGGTCCCGCGCGCGGCGCGGCCGGCCCACGGCTCGACGGCCGCCGCCGAGGCGGCACGCCCCGGGGCCGCGGTCAGCGGCCGACGCGGCGTCGACGGCCCCGCCCCGCGCGGCGGGACGCATTCCGCGCCCCTCGCTACAGTTGCCGCGGTGGCGCCGACGTCCGTGGTCGCGGATCCTGGGTCGCGAGCCGTTCCCGGACGGCCCGCGCGGCCCCGCCGCGCCGCGCCGCCGCCTGATGATGGGGGCACGAACTGACCCGATGGACCCCGCCGACCGCCCTGCTCCGCCGCCGGCCGCTCCCTCCGCCGCGCCGCCGGTGCCAGGCGCCGCGCTCCAGGACCAGCCGTACCTCTGGATCCCGATCGCGGTCGCCGTCGGCCTCCTCGTCTTCCTCGCCGGTCCGCTCGGCAGCGAGATCCGGGAGCCGATCTACACGGCGGAGCGGCTCGTCATCTACGCGGGCGTCGCCGCGTTCGTCGCCGTCTACCTCTGGGCGATCCCCGCCGACCTCGCCGGCCGCGGGGTCGGACGGCCGCTGCCCGCAGCCGTCCTCCTCGTCCTCCTCGCCGTCGGGATCGCGCTCCTCGACCGCGGCTCCGACTGGACCGTCCTCTTCATGGCCGCGGCGACGGCGGCCGGCCGGATCACCCCCTCGCGCGGCGCGCTCGCCGCGACTGCCGTCATCGCCGGCCTCGGCGCGCTCGTCCTCCTCGTGCCGGAGCGGGCGCCCGCCCGCGCGATCGGGTCCGCCTTCGAGGTGGCCCTCACCGGCCTCGTCGTCCTCGGCTTCAGCCAGCTCGAGCGCACCGCCCGCCAGCTCGCGCGGGCGCAGGCCGAGGTCGCCCGCCTCGCGGCGGACGGCGAGCGCGCCCGGATCGCCCGCGACCTCCATGACCTCCTCGGCCAGAGCCTGTCGGTCATCGCCCTCAAGACGGAGCTCGCCCGCCGGATGATCGAGCGCGACCCGCCCCGCGCCTCCGCCGAGCTCGGCGACGTCGAGGCCGTCGTCCGCAGCTCGCTCCGCGACGTCCGCGAGGCGGTCGCCGGCTACCGGCGCCTCAGCCTCGACACGGAGCTCGCGGGCGCCCGGATGGCGCTCTCCGCAGCCGGGATCGCGGTCGAGGTCCGGCATCCGGCGGACCCGCTCGACCAGGCGACCGACACGCTCCTCGGCTGGGTCGTCCGCGAGGGCACGACGAACGTCGTCCGCCACAGCGGGAGCGCCCACTGCGCCATCACCGTCGAGGCGACGGCCCACGAGGCGCGGCTCGAGATCCTCGACGACGGCCGCGGCGCCGAGCCGCGCGGGCCGGCCCGCGGGTCCGCCACCGGGAGCGGGCTCGCCGGGATCCGCGAGCGGGTCGAGGCCGCCGGGGGCACGCTCGACGCCGGGCCGCCTCCCGAGGGCGGCTACCGGCTCGTCGTCGTCGTGCCCGTCCCCGCGGAGCCCGCCGCGGCGTCCGCGCCGGCCGCAGCCGCGACCGGGCCCGCGATCGACCCCCCAGGTGCCACCTCGCGGAGGGCCGCGCCGTGATCCACGTCCTCCTCGCCGAGGACCAGCGGATGATCCGCGGCGCCCTCACCGCGCTCCTCGCCCTCGAGGGCGACATCGAGGTCGTGGCCGAGGTCGCCCGCGGC
This sequence comes from Chloroflexota bacterium, assembly GCA_021802585.1. Classification (GTDB taxonomy): domain Bacteria; phylum Chloroflexota; class Limnocylindria; order Limnocylindrales; family CSP1-4; genus CTSoil-043. Next base: position 6,415 of record JAJZRQ010000079.1, on the reverse strand, counting down.
GACGAGATCCTCCCCGCCGCCGAACGCGTCCGCCCCGACGTCGCCCTCCTCGACATCGAGATGCCGGGGGGCGACGGCCTCGCGGCCGCGGCCGGGCTCCGCCAGCGCCTGCCGGACACCCGGGTGATCATCCTCACGACGTTCGGCCGGCCGGGCTACCTCCGCCGGGCGATGGAGGTCGGGGCGATCGGCTACGTCCTCAAGGATGCCCCCGCCGAGACGCTCGCCGCCGCGATCCGGCGGGCGATGGAGGGGAAGCGCACGGTGGACCCGACCCTCGCCGTCACGGCGCTGAGCGAGGGCGGCAACCCGCTCACGGAGCGCGAGCGCGAGGTCCTCGCCACGTCGCGCGAGGTGGCGACGATCGCGGAGATCGCCGCCCGCCTCTACCTCTCGGAGGGCACGGTCCGCAACCACCTCTCGACGGCGATCCAGAAGCTCGAGTCCCGCAACCGCGCGGAGGCGGCGCGGATCGCCGAGCAGAAGGGCTGGCTCGACCCCGATCCCGGCTTCGGCTGATCCCGGCGCCGCCGCGGGACGCCCGCTCCGCGGGACGTCGGAGGCCGCGGGACGCCCGCTCTGCGGGACGCCCGCCGCCGCGCGGGCTACTGCGCCGCCATCTTCAGGAGGCCGAAGACCGCGCCCTGCGGGTCGCCGACGATCGCGAAGCGACCGCCCGGGAAGTCCCGCGGGGCGAGCATCTCGCGGGCCCCCGCGTCGAGCGCCTTCGCGAACGAGGCGTCGACGTCGTCGACCGCGAAGTAGACCATCCAGTAGCTCGGGACCTCGCCGGGGACCATCGGGTTCATCTCCATCGCGCCGGCGATGCTCTCGCCCCGGGCCTGGAACTCGGTGTACTGCTGCCCGTTCCCGATGTCGCTCGTCCGGTGGGTCCAGCCGAAGACCGCCTCGTAGAAGGGCGTCGCCCGGTCGAGGCCGCGCGCGTTGAGCTCGGCCCAGCCGTACGTCCCCGGACCGCCGCCGCCGAACCCCGGCATCGCGTTCGCCGGCATCGGGTTCGGCTGCCATGCCGAGATGAAGGCGCCGGTCGGGTCCTGGAAGACCGCCATCCGCCCGATGTCGCCGACTGCGAACGCCGGCATGACGACCGTGCCGCCCGCCGCCGCGACCCGCCGGCCGAGCCCCTCGGCATCCGGCGTGCCGAGGTAGAGGGCCCACGCCGTCGGCGCGCCCGGCTGGGCCGGCCCGATCCCCGCGACGTCCTTCCCCCCGACCTTCGCCATCGCGTAACCGCCGTACCGCGGGTCCGGCGAGACCTCGACCTCCCAGCCGAACAGGGCCGCGTAGAACGCCCGCGACCCCGCGGGATCCGCGCTCGAGAGGTCCACCCACACGGGCCTGCCGGTCGTCCCGGCCGTCGCCTCGGTCATGTCGCACCCCCTGTGCCCGTCCGGCGCGCCGCCGCCCGTCGCGAGCCGGCGGACGCGGGACGAGGGCCGCCATTCTGGCACGCGACGAGGCCTCCGTCGACCGGACGATCGCGGCGCGGACGGCGTCGGCGTCGCGCGGGCGCCTCTAGCGGTCGCGCCCGGCGCTCGCGAGGTGGACCGCCCGGCCGGCGTCGCCGACGGCCCCGAGGCGGACGTCGATCCCCATCTTCCCGAGCATCTGGGCCATCGGCTCGCCCATGTGGTGCGCGACGACGACCTCGACGAGGTGCGCCTGGAGGAACCGGGCGACGCGGGCGTGGTGGCCGCCCTCGGAGCCGACGTCGTGGAGCTGGTCCCAGCCGACGTCGTGCTCCTCCCAGCGGACGAGCGTGCCATCCCGCACCTCGACGACGGCCACCCGGGCCGCGCGGCCCCAGCGCGGGTCGATCTCGCCGGCCGGCGTCACCGGCACGCAGATGATCATGAGCCCGAAGGATAGGGGCTCGCCCCGCCGCGCGCCCCGACCCTAGTGGACGAGCCCCTTCTGCGGGATCTGGTAGAGCTGGCCCGGGTCGTACGGCATGTCGAGCGTCGAGTTCCCGCCGATGTCCCACTGCCAGGCGATGATCTGGATCGCCGCCGTGTTCGCCGAGCCGACGCCCGAGCCGCCCTCGAGCGTGACGAGGCCCTTGGGGTTGTAGATCGTCCCGGCGATGTCGAGCGTCGTCTGGCCGCCGAGCGCGATCCTCGCCGTCGGGTTGCTCCCCGAGCCGTCGTTCCAGATGAGGATGTTGCGGTACGGGCCGCTCGCGATCGGGCGCAGGACGAGCGTCGAGGTCGCCGTGAAGTCGACGTCCGCCTGGCCGCTGCCGGTGCCCGGGTCGTCGGTGTTGAAGAACAGGACGGCCGCCGGCGTGCCGCCCGAGCCCTGGACCGACGTGATCGACCCGCCCGCGTTCAGCTTCACGCCGCCGCCGGCGAAGACGTACATCCCGGGGGCGAGGACGAGGGTCACGTTGTTCCGGATGTCCCAGCCGCCGTAGTAGACCCCCGGCTCGAGGTTCACGATGCCCGCGCTGTTGAACCGGCAGCCGGTCCCCCCCGGCGCCAGCGGCGCGCTCGTCGGCGAGCAGCGCCCCGCCGGGTAGTCGGCGAGGCGCGGCGGCATGAGTTCGCCGAGCGGATCGCCGACGAAGGCCGCCGCCTCGTCGAGCCCGCCGTTCACCGTCCCCGACGTCGCCTGGCACGAGCCGACGACGTATGTCATCGGCGCCGTGAAGTTCGAGGCGTTGCTGTCGACCTTGAGGCCGCCGGAGCTCGCGCTGCAGAGGTTGTCGGATGTCCCCGAGGAGCAGTCGGAGTTCACCTGGACGTACCCGCCCGAGCCGACGCCGGGGAGGGGATGGATGGTGATCGTCCCGGTGCCGTGGATGTGGCCGGCCGCGCAGCTCGACGGGTCGAGGGCGATGAGCGAGCTGGAGTTCGAGGCCCCCGTGTCGAACGCCGCCACGGCCGAGCTCGTGACGTCGATCCGGGGGATCGGGAAGAGGCCGCCGAAGAAGAGCCGGTGGGCCCGGCTGATGACGACCTCCACCGCCCCGGGCGAGCCGGCGAAGCGCCCCGCGCCGCGGCTCGGCGGGTAGTTCACCGCGAGCGTCGTGCCGTCCGGGTCGTTTGCCGGGACGCAGCCCTCGTCGGAGGTCGCGAGCGGGAAGTAGCCGTCGAGCCGGGCGTAGAAGCAGGCTGCGCGCGCCATCGAGGGGTAGTCGGCAGGGCCGGTGGGGCTCGGGTGGATGAAGCGCGCCGCGGCGATCGCGCCGGGGTCGGCCGCGTTCTGCTGCTGGCGGTGGATCATGAACACGAAGCCGAGGTCCACGACGAGCGCCGCGATCGCGATGAGGAGGAAGAGCGCGCCGACGAAGATCAGGAGGACCTGGCCGGCCTGGCGATGCCTGTCGTGCCTCACGGGAGCGTCCTCACTGCTGGCGCTGGACGATCTCGGTCAGCCCCGCCCGGATCGTCACAGTGGAGGGGATGAGCAGGAACCCAGCCATCGGCGGCTGCCAGTTGAAGCAGGCGTAGACGGTGACCCGCGTCTGGTAGCTGTTCCCGTTCGCGTACGAGACGTCGCTGGCCGTGTCGACGGTGTCGCCGGCCGTGAGCGGGCAGGCGAGCCCGCCGACGGATGTCTCGGCGACGTTCCCGGCGATCGTGCACGGGGCATACGTCGCCCCCGGCGCCCCCGGCGGCGCGTCGTTGCCGCTGCCATCCACGTGGCCGGACCAGCAGGCGACGATCGACACGGTCGACGGGCTCATCCCCCAGATCGCCGAGCGGCCGGCGGCGACCATGTTCGGCCAGCCGTCCTCCGGCCGGTCGCAGCGGTAGTAGGTCGTCGGGGGCGCCTGGGGGTCGATGTGCGACACCGTCGGGCACTGGGCGCTCGAGCTGTGGATCGCCGCGTAGCGGGCCGCCTCGCGGGCGGCGTTCGAGAGCTGCTGCTGGTAGAAGGCCCACAGGCCGAAGGCGATGAGCGCGAAGAGGAGCATCGCGAAGATCGGGAAGACGAGGGCGAACTCCACGAGCGCCTGCCCGCGCCGGCGACCGGGCCGCGTCATGGGCAGCCTCCGAACCCCGTTGCGAAGTAGCACGGGATCGTGAACGACCGCGTCCGCTGGACGTGGAAGTCGCCGAGCGAGAAGAGCGGCAGGCTGAGGAGCGCGGTGAACCTGTAGCAGACGCGGACCTCGACCCAGCGCTCGCCATTGCCGGGCGCGGGGTCGGGCCACGGCGCGTTGAGCTCCGTGCAGCCCGCGGGAGGCGCCGCGAAGCCGACCGGCGTCGCGCCGCAACTCGGGTCGGCCCCGTCGTGGATGCAGACGGCGACGGCCGGCCAGGTCGGACAGGTCCCGCCGGCGAAGTCGTTGTTCGGGAGCTGCCGCGTCTCGGCGCACGCCACGCGGGCGGCGTCATCGCGGAGGGCGGCGTAGTAGGCGGGGTCCGCGACCGGCGGTGGGACGGAGAGCCGCTCGGCCGCCGTGAGGGACCGGTCGCCCGGCGGGTCGGCGAGGTATCGCTGGGCCGCGTGCTCGGCCGCGTCGCGGGCGGCCGCCTCGACGATGACCCCGGCGTTGAAGATCCGGCCGAAGTCGGCGATCCCGACGAAGAGGACGACGAGGATCGGGACGACGAGCGCGAACTCGACGATCGACTGGCCGCCGTGCGGGCTGCGCGGTCGCGGCCGCCACGAGGCCGGCGACATCGTGCGCGAGGGCCGGGCGGCAGCGCGGAGGCGCACGCGGGACCCCTTACCTTCGTCCCCGGCGGCGTCGCCAAGAGTACTGCGGTCGCGCCCGCGGCGGACCCGTCCGGGCTCGCCGGTCGGCCCGGATGGCCAACTGCCGGTGCCTCCGGGCACCGACGTGGCGCCTCCCGGCGATCCGCACCGGCCTGCGCGTCGCCCCTGACAGATTCACTGAGCAGGGACACCCGGCAGCGGCAGCGGGTTCGGCCGGCGTGGGGTATGCTCGCCGCCTTCGTGCTCGATGGGTGCTCCGGTTCGCGCCCGCGGCTCCTCGCCGTCCGATCCCGACCCCACCACCGCCCTGACCGGGCCCCGCGGCTGCGCGGGAGGGCTCGCCAGGAGCGTCACTCCATGTCGTTCGACACGCTCGGGCTCGCGCCCGAGCTCCTCCGCGCGGTCGCGGACGAGGGCTACGCGGTCCCCACCCCCGTCCAGCGCCAGGCCATCCCGCTCGTGCTCGCCGGCCGCGACCTCCTCGCCGCCGCCCAGACCGGCACGGGGAAGACCGCCGCGTTCGTCCTACCGATCCTCCAGCGACTCCACGCGACCGCCGCCGGCGATCGCCGCGGCGCCCACCCGCGCCCGGTCCGGCGCTCCGTGCGGGCCCTCGTCCTCGCGCCCACCCGGGAGCTCGCCCTCCAGGTCGAGGAGAGCGTCCGGACGTACGGCGCCCGCCGCCCGATCCGCTCGGTCGCGATCTACGGCGGCGTCGGCTTCGAGCCGCAGGCCCGCGCCCTCCGCGCCGGCGCCGAGATCGTCGTCGCGACCCCGGGACGCCTCCTCGACCACGTCGGCCAGCACACGATCGACCTCTCGCGGGTCGAGGTCCTCGTCCTCGACGAGGCCGACCGGATGCTCGACATGGGCTTCATCCGCGACATCCGGCGGATCCTCGCGCTCCTGCCCGCCGATCGCCAGAACCTCCTCTTCTCGGCGACGTTCTCCGCCGAGATCCGGGCCCTCGCCGGGGGGCTCCTCGACCGCCCGGCGACCGTCGACGTCTCTCCCTCGAGCACGGCCGCCGAGCTCGTCGAGCAGGTCGTCATCGCCGTCGACCGCGAGCGGAAGCGGGAGCTCCTCTCCCACCTCGTCCGCTCCGGCCGGATCGAGCAGGCCCTCGTCTTCACCCGCACGAAGCACGGCGCGAACCGGCTTGCCGAGCAGCTCTCCCGCGACGGGATCCGGGCCGCCGCGATCCACGGCAACAAGAGCCAGGGGCAGCGGGTCCGCGCCCTCGAGGACTTCAAGCAGGGCCGGGCCGCGATCCTCGTCGCCACGGACATCGCGGCGCGGGGGATCGACATCGACGCGCTCCCGCACGTCGTGAACTTCGAGATGCCGCTCGTGCCGGACGACTACGTCCACCGGATCGGCCGCACCGGCCGCGCCGGCGTCGGAGGCCAGGCGATCTCCCTCGTCTGCGTCGACGAGGCGACGCTCCTCCGCGACGTGGAGCGACGCCTCCGGCACCCGATCGCGACCGAGACCGTCGCCGGCTTCGAGCCCGACCGCTCGATCCGGCCCGAGCCGATCCGCCTCCGCTCCGTCGGGGGCGGAGCCCCCGCGCCGCGCCCGGCGGCGCCATGGCGGGACGCTGCCCGGCCGGCGGCGCCCCGGCGCGCGGCTCCCCGGCCGGCGGCGCCCTGGCGGGACGCTCCCCGGCCGCCCGCCCCGTGGCATCCGGCGCCCCCACGACCGGCGTCGGTCCCGCGTCCCGACG
>JAJZRQ010000078.1 GCA_021802585.1 Chloroflexota bacterium | reverse complement strand
GACCTCGCCGCAGACCCCGGCGTCGAGCAGGACGACGCGCCGCGTCGGGACGCCCTCGTAGTCGAACGAGGCGGGCATCCCGGCCGGGTCGCGCGCGTCGTCGACGATCGTCACGAGCGGGCTGCCCACCCGCCTCCCGGGCTCGAAGAACGAGCGCTCCTCCTCGACCGCGAGGCCGGAGAAGCCGACGAACCCGAGCCGCTCCACGATGTCCGCGACCGCGTACTCCTCGAGGACGACGGGGAGCTCACCGGGGGGCAGCTCGACCGGCCGGGCCGAGCGCCTGGCCTTCTCCGCCGCCTCCCGGCCGACCGCGCCGGCGTCGATCGTCGTGGCGTCGACGGCGGCCACCTCGGCGTACCCGGTGCCGTCGTCGGGGCCCATCGTCACGACGACGAGGCGGGCGCGCGTCCGGGACTCCGCCGCGCGGATCCCGGCCGTCGTGGCGACCGCCAGCGTCTCGACCTCGGAGGAGAACGAGCCGAACGCCGCCACGCCCGCGGCGTCGGCGGCGGCGACGACCGCCCGGACGCCCGCGGCGCGGAGCTCCGGGGCGGCATCGGCCGTGCCCGCGGCGAAGGCGCCCCGCACCGGCGCGGCCGGGCCGTGGGCGGGGAGCCCCGCCCAGTCGGGCGTCTCCTCGGCGAGGGCCGCGATCCGGCCGGCCGTCCCGGCGAGCGCCCGCAGGGCATCCGGATCCGTCCGCCCCGAGGAGGCGACGCCGACCCGCTTCCCGCGGACGAAGCGGAGGTTCACCCGGACGTCCGTCGCGGCGACGTTCTGGTGGATCTCGGAGTTCGCGAAGCGGGTGAGCGCCGCGTCGCTCCCCGCGACGAGGACCTCGGCCTCGGTCGCCCCTTCCGCCTCGGCGAGCCGCAGGACGGCCTCCGCGAGGGCGAGCCCCTCGGCGGGCGCGAGCCGCCCGGTCGCGCTCCCCGGCGCGGCGTCCGCCCCGCTCATCCCATCACCCCGACCTGGACGTCGCGGAACCGGGCCCCGGAGCAGCCGTGGCCGACGTGGGCGCCCTGGACGGGCTCGCCCTTCCCGCAGTTGTTCGTCCCGAGCATGACGTAGCTCGACTCGTCGCCGATCGCGTCGCAGCTCGCCCAGAACTCGGGCGTGATCCCGGTGTACGTGGCGTTCCGGAAGAGCCGCCCCAGGCGGCCCCCCTTGATCTCGTAGGCGAGCTCGGTCGCGAACTGGAAGTTGAGGCGCCGGTCGTCGATCGACCAGCTCCGGTTGGAGGCGAGGAGGAGCCCGTCGTCCGTGTCGGCGATGATGTCGTCGAAGCTCATCCCCGGCTTCGGCAGGAGGTTGACGTTCGTCATCCGGATGAGCGGGATCCGGCTCCAGCCGTCGGCGCGCATCGCCCCGCCGGAGCGGCGGCCGATCCGCGGCGCCGTCTCCCGCGACGAGAGGTACCCGACGAAGATCCCGCCCCGGACGAGCGGCACCGCCTGCGCCGCGACGCCCTCGTCGTCCCAGCCGAACGTGCCCATCCCACCGGGCGCGGTGGCGTCGGCGACGATGTCCACGATCTCCGAGCCGTAGCGGAACCCGGCGTCGAGCCGGTCGGTCGTGAGGAAGCTCGTGCCCGCGTAGCTCGCCTCCGTCCCGAAGACGCGGTCGAGCTCGGTCGGGTGCCCGCAGCTCTCGTGAACCTGGAGGTAGAGCTGGGAGGGGTGGAGGACGATCGTCCGGCGACCCGGGGGGAGCTGCGGCGCGCTCAGGAGCTCGACTGCCTCGCTCGCCACCCGCTCCGCGGCGCCGGCCAGGTCCATGCCGCGGACGTGCTCGTAGCCGGCCCCCTGCCAGGCCCCGCCGGCGTCCGGGTAGCTCCGCCGCTGGTGCTCGTCGCCCGCGACGGCGTTCGCCTCGATCGCCGCGCCGCAGTGGGTGATCACCTGCTCGGTGAGGCTCCCGTCGCTCGCCGCGAACGTCTTCCATTCGCGCTGCGCCCCGTACGTCGTGTCCGTGAAGGCGATCCCCGCGACGTGCCGCATCGCGGCGTCGGCCGCGAGGAGGTCGGCGATCTTCCGGTCGAGGGGGATCGCGAAGGGGTCCTCCGCGACCGGCGTCTCGAACCGCCCGCGGGCCGGGGGGCGATCATCGAGGACGACGGGCCGGCGGAGGGCGGTGGCGCTCGCCCGGGCGATCCGAACCGCCGCCGCGGCGACGCGGTCGGCCTCCGCCGCGGTGAGCCGGTGGGACGAGGCGAAGCCCCACGCGCCGTCGACGAGGACGCGGACGCCGAAGCCCTCGGTCTCGTGGCTCAGGACCCCGGCGAGGCGGCCGCTCTTGACGTCGACCGTCTCCTCCTGCCGCCGGACGACGCGGACGTCCGCATATGACGCGCCGCGGACCCGGGCGGTCTCGAGCGCCCGCTCGGTGATCTCGCGCATCGCGCCACGGTACCAGCGCGACGCCCCGTCCGCCGCGCCGGGGCGTCCGCCGGGCGAGGAGGCTCGCGCGCCGGGGGTCGAGCACCGCCACCCCGCCCGTGGCACCTCGGTCACGCCGTCCCGGCCGCGCCCCGCTACTCTGGACCGATGACGGACGGGCGGCCCTCGCGCGGGGTCCTCATCACGCTCGAGGGCCCCGACGGGAGCGGGAAGACGGCCCACGCCGAGCACCTCCGGGCGGCGATCGCGGCGACCGGGCGGGAGGCCGTCCTCGTGCGCGAGCCGGGCGGCACGCCCGCCGGGGAGCGGATCCGGGCGATCCTCATGGACCGCGACGAGTCCTCCGTGCGGCTCACCCAGCGCGCCGACGCGCTCCTCTTCATGGCGGCCCGGGCCCAGCTCGTCGAGCGGGTCGTCCGCCCGGCCCTCGAGCGGGGGGCGGTCGTCGTCTCCGACCGCTACCTCGACTCGACCCTCGCGTACCAGGGGTTCGGGGGCCGGCTCGGCGTCGAGGAGCTCCTCCCCGTCGGCCGGTTCGCGACGGGCGGCCTGCGACCCGACCTGACGGTCCTCTTCGACGTCCCGGTCGAGGTCGGCCTCGCGCGCAAGACCGCCGCCGAGACGACGCGGTTCGAGGCGCACTTCGACCGCGCCTACCACGAGCGCGTCCGTGCCGGTTACCTCGCCCTCGCGGCGGCGGATCCCGACCGCTGGATCGTCGTCGACGCCACCGCCCCGGAGGCGGACGTGCTCGAGGCCGCGCGGGCGGCGGTCCTGGGGTTCCTCGCCGGGGGGACGCGCCGCGCCTGACCCCGCCGGAGGCCCTGCGACCGCGGCCCGCGGCCGCCGCCGACCCGACCCCGGGGGCGCCCTGGCGACGCAACTCCGCGGCGCTCGGCCGCCCGGGCTCCGCGCGATCTGTCAGGCGTGACGAACGGTCAGCCGGCACGCACCTCTGCGATCATCCCGCGGCCCGCCGCGCGGGCACCGGCGAGGGCGCCGAGCGCCGCCCCGAGGAGCTCGTCGGCGCTCGTGCCGTCCGCCGGGAAGCGGGCGACCCCGGCCGAGACCGTGACGGCGACGCCGTCCACGGGACCCAGCGCCTCGATGGCGCGGAGGAGCCGATCCGCGACGACGACGCCGCCGCTCCCCGGCGCGACGACGGCGAACTCGTCGCCGCCGATCCGGGCGACGGTGTCCACGAGGCGGACCTGCTCGGCAAGGGTTGCGGCGACCGCGCGGAGGACCGCGTCGCCCGCGGCCGACCCGCCGCGCTCGTTCGCCGCGCGGAAGTCGTCGACGTCGAAGACGGCGACGGACACGTCCGTCTTCTGGCGCCGCGCCCGCTCGATCTCGAGCTCGAGGACCCGGTCGAGCGTCCGCCGGTTCGCGAGCCCGGTGAGCGGGTCGGCGGTGGCGACGCGATCGATCCAGTCCGATCGCTCGCTCGCGAGCGACCCGAGGCGCGCCCGATCGATCGCGACCGCCGCGAGGTCGGCCGCGACCTCGAGGGCAGCCCGCTCGCCATCGTCGAACGGGCGCCCGCCGGACCGGTCGACGGCGAGGACCCCGAGGATCTCGTCGATCCCCTCGCGAGCAACGACGAGCGGGAGCTCGGCCGCCGCTCCCCGCCCGGCGGCAGCTCGCGCCCCGCGCGCCGCGACGGCGACGGGATGCCCGGGGTCGCCGGCGGCGGCGGCGAGCGCCGCCCGCTCCGCAGCGGCGAGGTTGCGGGAGGCGGCGAGGTGGAGCGCCTCGCCGGCGCCGGTCGCCACGAAGAGCGCCACGCGCGCGTCGCCGACGGCCGTCGCGGCGGCGCCGACGATCGCGTCGAGGGTCGCGTCGAGGTCGGCGCCCCGCGCGAGGGCACGGGCTCCCGGTGCGAGGACGGCGCCGGCTGCGGCGAGGTCGGGCTGCGTCACGGGTCCCTCCAGGCGGGCCTCGGGTGGGCGCCCCGGGGCCGCGATGCGCCGATGATACGCGCGCCCGGTTCGTCGCGGCCGGCGTCACGCCCGGGGGCCACGTTCGCGTCCGGCGGGTGTCGCGCCGTCCGCGCCGGGGCCGCTGTCGCGCCCGGCGGACCCCTGTCGGAGCGGCGCCCGCCGCGCCTATACTCGGCCGCGTGAAGCTCCTCGTCGCGATCGTCCACCCCGAGGACGCCGGCCCGCTCGTCGACGCGCTCCTCGACCGTGAGTTCCGGGCGACCCGCCTCCACAGCTCCGGCGGCTTCCTGAAGCAGTCGAACGCGACCGTGCTGCTCGGCGTGGAGGACGACGCCGTGGAGGAGGCCCTCGGGATCGTCCGCGAGAACTGCCATTCACGGACGCAGCTCGTGAACCCGATGCCGCCGATCCTCGAGCCCGGGGAGTTCTTCCTCCCCTATCCGCTCGAGGTCGAGGTGGGCGGCGCGACGGTCTTCGTCCTGCCGGTGGAGCGGTTCGAGAAGCTCTGAGCGCGGAGTCGCGGCGGCACCGCGCGACGCCGCCGCTCATCGGCCGCCCGTGCCTCGCCCGCGAGATCCGATGCGCCGCGGCCGGCGAATCACCGACCGGAGCGCTGATGCTCTCGCCGCTCCTCCTGCGGGGCACCTCCCTCCCCGCGCCGACCGCCCCGCGCCGCCGCCGGGGCGGTCGGCATTCCCGTAGGATCGGCGTGATGTCACCTCGCCCCGCGCACCGCGCTCAGCGCCGCCCGTCCCCCGGAGGGCGCCGCGCGCCCGCGGTCCGGCCGTCGTGCCCGGACCGCCCGCCGGCCGGGCTCCGTCGCCGATGAGCCCCGTCCGGCCCGACCTCATCGAGTGCTGGGTGTTCCGCGTCCCGCCGGGCGGCGAGCCGGAGTTCCTCCTCATCCGCCGGGCCCCGGACCGGATCTTCCCCGGGCTCTGGCAGTGCGTCACCGGCGGCCCCGAGCCAGGCGAGCGGATCCCGCTCGCGGCGCTCCGCGAGGTCCGGGAGGAGGTCGGCTTCGGGCCCGCCGAGATCGCGGCTTTCTACGATCTCGACGCGGCGACGCAGTTCTACGACGAGGGCTCCGACGCGGTCGTGGCCGCCGCCACGTTCGCCGTGCGGATCCACCTCGATGTCGAGCCGCGACTGTCTCGCGAGCACGACGGCGCCCGGTGGGTCGACCGCGCGGCGGCGCTCGGGATGATCGTCTGGCCGACGTACCGGGGCATGATCGAGCGGATCGTCGAGACGCTTCGCGACCCCGCCCTCGAGCCATGGTTCCGCCTCGACCTCGAGGGCCGCCGCCTCGCCCGCTGATCGGGCCTGCCGGGCACACGCCTCCGCGCCCGCCCGCATCGTTCCCCCCGAGGCCTGCGACCGCGCGGCTGCAGGCGCCCCGGCGGCCTCCCGCGGACGCCGGCCGTACAATGCCGCGAACCGGCGCGGGCTCGGCGGCGGTGCGCGGAGGATCCGGATCGACGATGCAGACCCCGATCGAGGCCGCGGCGCGGCGCCACTTCCGCTCGAAGGTCGACGCGCTTCGGCCGACGTACGGCTTCGAGGACGTCTCCCTCGCCCCCGGCACCGAGACCGTCGAGCCGAACGACGTCGCGCTCGAGCAGGACTTCGCCGGGATCCCGCTCCGGATTCCGATCCTCGCCGCGGCGATGGACGCCGTCGTCGACCCCCGGAGCGCCGGTGTCCTCGCCCGGCTCGGCGGCCTTGCGGTCCTCAACCTCGAGGGGATCCAGGTCCGCTGCGACGATCCGGCGCCGGTCCTCGAGCGGATCGCCTCCGCGCCCGACGGCGAGGTCCAGGCCGTCCTCGCCGAGGCGTATGGCGCGCCGATCCGCGAGGACCTCGTCGCCCGCCGGATCGCCGAGATCCATGCCGCCGGGTCGCGGGCCGCCGTCGCCGCGACCCCCGCCGCCGCCCGCCGGTTCGGGGCCTTCTGCGCGGAGCACGGCGCCGACCTGTTCCTCGTCCAGAGCCAGGTGAGCAGCGCCCGCCACCTCGCCTCGGAGTACGAGCCGCTCAGCCTCGCCGAGTTCACCCGCTTCCTGCCGATCCCCGTCGCCGTCGGGAACACGACGAACGCCGAGGCGGCGTTCGCCCTCATGGAGCAGGGCGCCGCCGCCGTGTTCGTCGGCGTCGGGCCCGGGGCGGCGTGCACGACCCGCGAGGTCCTCGGGATCGGGATCCCCCAGGTCACGGCGATCAGCGACGTCGCCGCCGCGCGGGACGCCTTCTTCGCCGAGACCGGGCGCTGGATCCCGGTCGTCGGCGACGGCGGGATGAAGCGGGGCGGCGACATCGCGAAGGCGATCGCGGCCGGCGCGGACGCGGTGATGCTGGGGTCCCCGCTCGCCCGGGCCGACGAGGCTCCCGGCCGGGGGACGAACTGGGGCATGGCTGCCCCCTCGCCGGTCCTCCCGCGCGGGACGCGGATCCGGGTCGGCACCTCCGGGCCGATGGAGCGGATCCTCTTCGGCCCGTCGCACGTGACCGACGGGACGGAGAACCTCGTCGGGGCGCTCCGCCAGTCGATGGCAGCCCTGGGCGCGCGGACGATCCGCGAGATGCAGGGGGTCGAGATCGTCTACGCCCCCTCGGTTGCGACCGAGGGCAAATCCTGGCAGCTGCGGAGCCGGTAGCGGCGCCGGCCGCGCTTCGACCCGCGCGCGGATGCCGCCCCCTGCCGCCCGATGACCGACCGGTACGGCGAGGAGCTCGCCAGCTGGGGAAAGGTCGTCCTCCTGGAGACGACGGGCCGCGTCTCCGGGCTGCCGCGGCGGACGGCCGTCGGCTTCGTGGAGGAGCCCGACGGGACCCTCCTCGTCGCGGCAGGGAGGCCGGGCGCCGCGTGGGCGGCGAACCTCCTCGCCGACCCGGCCTGCCATGGGACGATCGGGGATGTCCGGCGCGCGTACCGCGCCGAGGAGATCGAGGGACCGGAGCTCGCGCGGGCGGTCCGCGAGCTGATCCTCCGGTACGGAACGCCGGCGGAGACGCTCGGCGCCGGGCCGGCGTTCCGGCTGCGCCCCACGAGCTGACGCCGGACGACCACCCCGGCGGCCGTCGTCGTCCGGCACGCCAGCCGGTCGACGGCCCCGCCCTCGCCGATGCCGTAGTGGAGCATTCGCTGATCCTGCGCGCCCCGCCCCCGGCGCCCCGCGCGGCGGCGCTCGTCGCGCGTCGCGGTCGCCGGCGTTCGCCCACCTCGCCGACCGCTAGACTTCCGGCAGGCGCGACGAGCGACGGAGGCAGCGGTTGAGCGAGGCGGAGGAGCGGGACCCGGCGGAGCGGGCGGGGCACGGCGGACCGGCCGTCCCCGCCAGCCACGAGCCCTCGGCGGCCGAGGCGCGGCAGGCCGTCCCCGGCGGCGACCACGCGCAACCTGCCCGCGACCGCGGGAAGACCGTCCACGGCGAGCCCGCGAACGCCGGGCACCGCGTCCTCGCCCCCGACGACGCCGAGGTCGAGGCGTACCTCGAGGTCGCCCTCGACGCGCCGGCGCCCGCGCGCCCCGACCTCGACCTGCCGGGCGGAGGCGTCCCGCGCGGCGAGCCGTCGGCCTCCGAGCCGGACACCGTCGTCGTCCTCGACTTCGGCAGCCAGTTCGCCCAGCTCATCGCGCGCCGTGTCCGCGAGCTGAACGTCTACTCCGAGCTGCTCCCCCACGACACCCCGTACGCGGAGCTGGAGCGGCGGCGACCGCGGGCGATCATCCTCTCCGGCGGCCCGATGTCGGTCTACGATGATGGGGCGCCCCGGGCGGACCCGGCGATCTGGACGGGCCGGATCCCCGTCCTCGGCATCTGCTACGGCGCGCAGCTCATGGCCCTCGAGCTCGGCGGCGACGTCCTCCCGGCCGCGCGCCGCGAGTACGGGCCGGCGACGGTGACGATCACCGGCGACGACCGGCTCTTCACCGGGCTCGACCGCGACCAGCCGGTCTGGATGAGCCACGGGGACTCGATCACCCGCCTGCCGGCCGGCTTCGTCTCCACCGCCCAGACGCCGTCGACGCCGTTCGCCGGGCTCGTCGACGCGGACCGTCGCCTCTACGGGATCCAGTTCCACCCGGAAGTCGTCCACACGCCACGCGGCCGCGACGTCCTCCGCAACTTCGTCGTCGGGATCGCCGGGGCCCGGCCGACCTGGACGCCGGCGAACTTCATCGAGTCGACGGTCAACGAGATCCGCTCCCGCGTCGACGCCCACGCCCACGAGACGGGCGGGAACGGGAAGGTCATCTGTGCCCTCTCCGGCGGCGTCGATTCCGCCGTCGCCGCCGCCCTCGTCCACCGCGCCGTCGGCGACCGCCTGACCTGCATCTACGTCGACCACGGCCTCATGCGGAAGAAGGAATCCGAGCTCCTCCGCGTCACGTTCGAGCAGAGCCTCGGGATGAACCTCGTGATGGTCGACGCCCGGGAGCGGTTCCTCGCCCGGCTCGCCGGGGTAACGGACCCCGAGGAGAAGCGGAGGATCATCGGCGACGAGTTCATCCGGGTCTTCGAGGAGGAGGCGGCGAAGATCGGCCGGATCGACTTCCTCACCCAGGGCACCCTCTATCCCGACGTCATCGAATCGACGGCGCCCGAGACGAAGGCGGCCCAGAAGATCAAGACCCACCACAACGTCGGCGGGCTTCCCGAGGACCTCCGCTTCACCCTCATCGAGCCGCTCCGCTACCTCTTCAAGGACGAGGTCCGCCTCGTCGGCCTCGAGCTCGGGTTGCCCGACGCGATGGTCTTCCGCCAGCCGTTCCCCGGCCCCGGCCTCGCGATCCGGATCATCGGCGCGGTGACGGCCGAGCGGCTCGCCACGCTCCGCGAGGCGGACTGGATCGTCATCGACGAGATCAAGGCCGCCGGCCTCTACCGGAGCCTGTGGCAGAGCTTCGCGATCCTCACGCCGGTCCGCTCCGTGGGGGTCATGGGGGACGGCCGCACGTACGCGAACGTCGTCGCGATCCGGGCGGTCACCTCCGAGGACGGGATGACGGCCGACTGGGCGAAGCTCCCCTACGACGTCCTGGGGAGGATCTCCGCCCGGATCGTCAACGAGGTCCCGGGGGTGAACCGGGTCGTCTACGACATCAGCAGCAAGCCGCCCGCCACGATCGAGTGGGAGTAGGCCGCCCGCGGCTGGTGTTCCCGACACCCCTGGCCGATGCGGCGCGGCACCGGGACCCGCGCCGGACAGGTGTCCCGCAAGGTGCGCGCGAGTAGCATGCGCACATGCTCGACGACGCCGCGGCCCGACCGGCACCCTCCGGGGGGCCGGGGACGTGCCCGTGGTGCTCGGCGCCGCTGCCGTCCGCGGACGCGGCGGTCTGCCCCGGCTGCGGGGCCCGCCTCATCGGCGACGAGGGTGTCGAGATCCCCGGGGTGACCGCGGTCGACCGTGATCTCCTCGCGTCGGCTGCCGCCCCGCGCCGCGTGCGACGGTCGATCGGCGCGCTCCTCGTGGGCGAGGATGACGAGATCCCGGTCCCGTCCGAGGCGGAGATGCCCGCCCTCGCCCCGCCGGACGGCGAGGTCCGCCGGGAGATGCTCCGCCTCGAGCTCGAGGCGCGGCTCACGGCGCTCCAGTCGAAGGTGAAGGCGATCGAAGCGGAGGCCGCGCCGGCCGCCGCCCCCGGGTCCCCGGCCGCCGCCCGCGAGCCCCCGGCCGCGCCGCCCGCGGAGCCCCCGGCCGCCGCGTCGCCCGCGGCCGCGCCGCCGCCCTCCGAGCCGTAGCGACCGTCCCGCGGCCGTGCCCGCCGGGCGCGCACCCCGGCGCGCGGCATCCGGCCCGTATCCTGTCGCCGATGTCGAACCGCCTCCCGCCGCCAGC
>JAJZRQ010000077.1 GCA_021802585.1 Chloroflexota bacterium | reverse complement strand
TCTAGGGTGTCGCGGAGGCCGTCGGGGCCGGGGAGGCGGAGCCGCCCGGCGCGGGCGAGGCCTTCGCCAGCGCGGCGTCGATGAGCGTCCGCAGGCCGGGCCCGTTCGCCGTGTCGGCCATCGGGATCGCGCCCGCGCGCTGGAGGACGCCGTCGATCGCGAGCGTCGGCGTCGAGGTCACGCCGGCCTGCTTGCCCTGGGCCGTCTCGGCCTTCACGGCGTCGAGGGCGGCGGTGCCGCTCATGCACGACCCGAACGCGGTCATGTCGAGGCCGATCGCGGTCGCGATCTGGTCGAGGCGCTCCCGCCGGAAGGCCCCCTCGTTCTCGCCGCTCTGGTTCTCGAACAGGTAGTCGTGGAACGGCCAGAACTTCCCCTGGTCGCCGGCGCAGCGGGCGGCGGCGGCGGACTGCTGGGACTCGCCGGCCGGATCGCCGCCATCGAGGAACGCGTAGTCGCGGTAGACGAGGCGGACCTTGCCCGTCGCGACGTACTCGCTGATGAGCGTCGGCGCGGTCGTGCGGGCCCAGTCGCCGCAGAACGGGCACTGGAAATCCGACCAGATGTCGACCGTCACCGGCGCGTCGGCCGGGCCGAGCGCGCGCGGGTTCGTCGGGTCGATGAGGTTCATGGGGGTCGGCTGGATCGGCTTGAGGAGCGCGCCCGTGGCGCTGCCCCGCGAGGTGAGGCCGCTCAGCGCGACGATGACGACGACGAGGCCCACGGCGACGGCCCCGACGGTCAGCAGGAACATCGGCTGCTGCCAGAAGGGCTTCGGCGGCGCGGTGCGCGCGGCGGTCATGCGGCGGTCGCGGCGGGACGACTCGCGGCGGTCGCGGCGGGACGACGGCGGCTGGGCGCTGCCGCTGCGCTGGTTGTTCGGCATCGATGGTTCCTGGTGTCGGGGGGACGGGCCGCGGGCGAGCGGCGGGACGCGTGCGCAAGGGTAGCGCCCCCGACGCCGGACCGCCGGGAGGCGGCGGGGCGGCGGCGATCGCGGGCGGGGGCTCGGGCCCCGGTCAGGCCCCGGCCGCGGGCGCCGGCCCGCCGGACTCCGGGACGACGCGCGCCGGGGCCGGCGCGAGCGGCCGGAGGTAGAGGGTGAGGACGACGCCGACGTACGCGGCCCACGCGACGAGCGTCGCCCACTCCGGCGTGGACGTGTAGCCGAAGATCGCCCGCAGGAACAGCCCGATCCCCGCGTCGTGGGGGAGGATCGCGCTGAGGTCGAAGGCGGTCGAGCGGCCGATCGTGACCCAGCCGATCTCGACGAACTCGTGGACGGCGGTCGAGAGGAGCCCGGCGGCGATGAAGACGAGGAGGATGCCCGTCCAGCGGAAGAAGCGCGGGAGGTTGAGGGCCCGGCTGCCGCGGTAGAAGCCGTAGCCGAGGCCCGCCGCGGCGACGAGCCCGACGACGGCCCCCACGAGGACCGATGCGGCGCCGGCGTCGCCGCCGTCGCCGCGGGCCGCGGCGGTGGCCTGCCCGACGAGGAAGAGCGCGGTCTCCAGCCCCTCACGGATGACCGCGGTGAAGGCGAGGACCGCGAGGCCCCAGACCGTCCCCTCCGCGAGGACCCGGTCCACCGCCCGCTGGAGCTGGCCCTTCACGGAGGCGGCCTGGCGGCGCATCCAGAAGAGCATCCACGTCACGACGCCGGCGGCGACGAGCATCGTCGTCCCCTCGAAGACCTGCTCGTACGGCTCCCGGAGGCCGCCGAGCGTCGCGAAGATCGCGACGCCGAGGGCGATCGACACGCCGATCGCGGCGCCGACCCCGACGCCGATCCTCCGGAAGTGGCGGGTGTTCCCGGTCCGGGCGAGGTACGCCGCGATGATCGCGACGATGAGGGCCGCCTCCACGCCCTCGCGGAGGCCCGTGAGGAGGCCGCTCGTGAACGCACCGAGGTCGAACATCGGGGGCGGGATCCTCCGGGGGTGGGACGCGGGACGCAGGGGTCCGGGCGCCCCGTGGGCGGGCCGGACGGGCGGAGTCTACGATCCCCTGCCGGCCGTGGTCAAGCGCCCTTGAGTGCGCTCCGCAGGGCGCCCTTAGCGCCGGGTCCGCGGGCCGGTGCGGCCGGTGCGGCCGACGCTGCGGGCGGCCGACGCGGCGGGCGGCGGGACCGTGCCCGGAACGACCGGCCGGGCCGCCCCGCCCCTGGCTCAGTCCCCGGTCGCCGTGCGGATCGCGGCCCGGATCTCGTCCGACCCGACGATGAGCTCGAAGCTGGCGACGATCGTCCCGCTGCCGTCCACGACGAAGACGTACGGCTCCACCGGGATCCCGTAGGCGAGGCTCCACGGAGCCCACGCGAAGCGGCCCTCGTCGTAGAGCGGCTGGATCCGCCCTCCGAGGCTCTGCATGACGTACGGCTCGGCGTGGACGAACGCGACGTCGGGGAACTCGCTGGCGATCTCCTTCATCGAGCGGAGGAGGGGGCCGCACGCCGTCGTGGGACAGAACGCCGGCGAGTAGATCGTGAAGACGAACGGCCGGTGGGCCGCGAGGAGGTCGTCGACGGAGCGCTCGTAGAACCGCGGATCGGGGAACACGTCGGTCGAGATGAGCTGGAGGTTGCCGCCGACGTCGGACGCGACCGGCGTGCGGACGCTCGGCGCCAGCGACCCGATCGGCGGCGTCGGGCTGCGCTCCTGGGCGACGATCGCGAAGTCGGCCGACCCGACCCGGCCGGCCGGGCCGTCGAGGGTGATCGTCGCGGCGTACCCGCCGGGGCGTGGGAGGGTCATCTCGGCGACGTACGCCGCCTTGCCGCCGCGGACGACCCAGATGAACATTCCGGGCACCTCGACCGGGGCCAGGGACGGGTCGTCCGTCGAACGGAACGCGAACGTCGCGAGGACGTCCGGCGCGGCGAGCTCCCGGTTCTGCGGGCCACTCACCGTGACGACGATCCGGTTGGGGCCGGCGCGGACGACCGAGGACTGCAGCTTCACCCGGACCGCCGTCGCGGGCGAGGGGCTCGGAGCGGCCGCCGGTGAGACGCTCGGCGGCGGGGGCGACGGTGCGACCGGCGGTGTCGCGGCCGCGGCCGGTGACCCGGCCGCCGCGGGCGTCGCCACGGCCTCGGAGGCGAGCCCGTCGATCCGCGCCGCGATCACCTGCGGGCCGGCACCGAACCAGATCCGGTGGCGGAGGCGGCCCTCCGCGTCGACGAGGAACGTGTCGGCGGTGTGGGCCATCGCGTAGCCGGAGGCCGAGCCGCTGTCGACGCGCGCGTACGAGACGCCCCAGGCGCCGGCGACCGCGCGGATCTCGTCCTCCGTCCCGGTGAGGCCGTAGAACCCGGCCCGGTAGTAGTCGACGTACTGCTTCATCGCGGCCGCGTCGTCGCGGGCCGGGTCGATCGTCACGAAGACGACGCCGACCTCCTCGTCGACGAGCTTGAGGGCGTCGCGGACGTCGGCGAGGTTCGTCGGGCAGACGTCCGGGCAGTGGGTGTACCCGAAGAAGACGAGGACCGGCCGGCCCCGCAGCTGCGCGAGGTCGAACGGCCGGCCGTCCTGGTCGGTGAGGCGCAGCGCCGGGGCCGGAAGCACCGGGCGGATCGCCGTCTCGCGGTCGAGGCCCGTCGGGCTCGGCGCGACCGGCCAGGCGTGGACGCCCTCGTCGCCCGGGACGGCGGGCGCGCCGCTCGCGAGGGAGAGCCAGGCGACTGCCCCGACGGCGACCCCGGCGAGCGCGGCGAAGCCGAGGGCGAGCGCGACGAGGAGCGCGAGGCGGGTGGGCGCCACCGGACGCGGGGACGCGGCCATGGTCGACGGAGGATTCCCCCGCGGCGTCGGTCCCGGCGAGGGCCGATCGTCGGTCGCCGGGAGGCCGTCCGTCACCGCGTCCGTCGCCTCAGCTCTCCCGGACGTCGGCGGTCACGGTGATCGGGCCGGCCTTCTCGAACGTCAGGGTGATCTGGATCGTCGTGCCCGCCTTCAGCTCCTGGGTGAGGCCGATGAGCATGATGTGGTAGCCCCCGGGCTTGAGCTCCACGGTGCCGCCGGCCGGGATCTCGAGGCGGGCGACGGGCTGCATCCCCATCATCCCGCCGTCCGTGCCGGCGGAGGCGGAGGGCATCGGGCTCCCCATGCCCATCCCGTCGGACGGGCTCGGCGCGCCCATCGCGACGGTCTCGTGGACCTCGACCGTCGCCGCCACCGGGCTCGACGCGCCGATGAGAGCATCGGCCTCCGACCCGCTGTTCGCGATCGTCATGTAGGCGGCGCCCGCGGCGGCCATCGCCGACGAGGCGCGGGCCCACGCCCCGGTCACGGTGATCGACGACGCGGTGCCCGCGGAGGAGCAGCCGGCGACGAGGACGGCGGCGAGGACGGCGCCGGCAAGGAGCGGGAAGGGGCGGGCGGGGAAGCGGCGGGCGGGCATCGTGATCCTCCTGGGCGGGCGGTCGCGGTCAGCCGCCGACCTCGCGGAGCCGCTCCGCGATGAGCTCGGGGCTGGCGCCGAAGAAGAGGTGGTGGCGGAGCAACCCCGTCGCGTCGACGAGGTACGTCTCGGTCGTGTGGGCCATCGCGTAGCCGGCGGCCGAGGTCGAGTCGAGCCGGCGGTACGAGACGCCCCAGGCGTCGGCCGCCGCCCGGATCTCGGCCGCGGTGCCCGTCAGGCCGACGAACCCGGACCCGTATGCGTCCACGTACACCGTCATCGCCGCGACATCGTCGCGGGCCGGGTCGATCGTCACGAAGACGACCCGCACCGGCACGGCAACGAGGCGGAGGGCGTCGCGGATGTCCGACAGCGTCGTCGGGCAGACGTCGGGGCAGTGCGTGTAGCCGAAGTAGACGAGGACCGGCGAGCCGCGGAGCGACGCCAGGTCGAACGGGCGGCCATCCCCGCCTGTGAGGCGGAGGGGCGGGGCCGCGCGCGGGGGGTCGTACGCCGTGTCGCGGGCGCCGAGCGCCGGCGCCGTGGCCGCGGGGAGCGGCGGGGAGGCCGGCTGCCACGTCGCGTCGGCCGGCGCGCACCCCGCGAGGAGGGCGGCGGCAGCGAGGGGTGCGAGCCGGAGGAGCCGGACGCCGGCCCGGGGGCGCGGGTGCATCGATCACCTGTGGACCAGGGGTGGCGGCAGCGGGACGCGGCGGCAGCCTAGCGCATGCGCCCGGATCTCGCCGGGTCGCGGTGCGCAGTGATACTGAGTCTCGACAAGACCCGGCCGAGATGCTACGCTCCGGCCATGACCGCGGGCTCTCCCCTCGTCGCCGCCCTCGACCACGCCGGCCATCGGCTCACCGGGCCGCGGCGCGCGATCGCCGACCTCATCGCGGAGCGCGGCGCGTCGACATTCACCGCCGCCGACCTCGTCGCCGACGTCCGCTCGCGCCGCCTCGGGATCGGCCGGGCGACCGTCTTCCGGGCGATCGACCTGCTCGTGGCGGTCGGCGCGGTCGAGCGGGTCGACCTCCGGACCGGGGAGCACGCGTACGTCGCCTGCGTCCCCGCCCACCACCATCACGTGATCTGCTCGCGCTGTGCCCGGACCGTCGAGATCGGCGACCTCGGCCTCGGGGCGCTCGCCCGGGACGTGGCCCGCCGGACGGGCTACCGGATCGACGAGCACCGTCTCGAGCTCCACGGCCTCTGCCCTGCCTGCCAGCGCGCCGTCGCCCTGGCCTGACCGACCCCGGAGGGACCACCCATGGCCGACCTCGCCCGATCCATCATGAGACTCCGTATCGTTGGCGTGCTCGTCGGCGTAGCCGTCCTGACCGCCGCCTGCGGGTCACCCGGCGCGCCGCCCGAGGGCCGGCCGACGATCGTCGTCACCTACTCCGTCCTCGGCGCGGTCGTGGAGGACCTCGTCGGGGACGCGGCCACGATCCAGGTCCTCATGCCGAACGGAGCCGACCCGCACGAGTGGCAGCCGTCGGCGAAGGACATCGAGACGCTGACGCGGGCCGATCTCCTCGTCGAGAACGGCCTCGGCCTCGAGGGCGGCATGGCGAGCGCGTTCGCCCAGGCCGAGGCCGCGGGCGTCAAGCGCTTCATCGCCGCCGATCACGTCACGGTCCGCCACGTGGGCGCGGGCGAGGGCGCCGACCCGTCCGATCCGGACCAGGCCCCGGGAGCGCCTGATCCCCACCTGTGGATGGACCCCCTCACGATCCGGGACGCGATGGATGCCCTGGCGCTCCAGCTCGAGAGCGACCTCGGGATCGACGTCGGCACCCGCGCCGCCGACCTCGACGCCCGCCTGGCGACCCTCAATGACGAGGTTGCCGCGATCCTCGCGGCGGTTCCCGAGGCCGATCGAACCCTCGTCACCGGCCACGAGTCGCTCGGCTACTTCGCGGCCCGCTACGGTTTCCGGCTGATCGGCGCGATCGTCCCCAGTCTCTCGTCCGCCGCCGAGCCGTCGGCGGCGGACCTGGCCGCCCTCGTGGGCGCGATTCGGGCCGCCCGGGTGCCGGCGCTCTTCACCGAGCTCGGGACCCCGCCGCAGGTCTCCCGGGCGGTCGGCGCCGAGACCGGCGCGAAGGTGGTGGAGGTGATGACCGCCGCCCTGCCCCCGGATGGCTCCTACGACTCGTTCATGAAGAACCTGGCGACCCTCGTCGCCGACAACCTGCGCTGATCCTGTGCGGCCGCGACCCGCTTCCGCGGACTCGACGGCGCCGTCGAGGCGGCCGGTCGACCTGCCGGGACATGCCCGGCGGGAGCCGGCGCGCTGCTATCCTCGGCTGGCTCCGCCGCCCCCTCGCGAATCCCCGGAGCCGCGGTGATGGGACCCTTGCTCGACCCGTTCCTGCAGAACGAGTTCCTGATGCGCGCCCTCGTCGCGGGCGTCCTCGTCTCGATCGCCTGTGCCGTCGTCGGGACGTTCGTCGTCCTGCGCGGCCTCGCCTTCATCGGGGACGCGCTGGCCCACGGCGTCCTGCCCGGCATCGCCGCCGCGCTCCTCCTCGGCCTGCCCGGGATCCTGGGGGCCGCCGCCGGGGCCCTCGCGATGATCGGCGGCGTGGGGTTCATCACCCGCAAGTCGCGGCTCTCCTCCGACACCGCGATCGGGCTGCTCTTCGTGGCCATGCTGGCGCTCGGCGTCGTGATCGTGTCGCGATCGAGCTCCTTCGCCGGCGACCTGATCGGGATCCTGTTCGGGCAGATCCTCGGAACGAGCCTGGAGAACGTCGCCATCCAGGCCGTGGCGACGGCCGTCGTCGTCATCACGGCCGTTGTGTGCGCCCGGCCGTTCCTGCTCCTGAGCTTCGATCCCGAGCAGGCCGACGTGGCCGGGTTCCCGTCCCGGCGCTACCACGCGATCATGCTCGTGCTGATCGCCCTGACGGTCATCGTCTCGTTCCAGACCGTCGGCACGCTGCTGGTGTTCGGGATGCTCCTCGCGCCTGCGGGCGCCGGCGCCCTGCTCGCCCACCGCGTACCGGTGATGATGGCGATCGGCGCCCTCATCGGGGCCGCGTCGTCGTACCTCGGGCTGCTGCTCAGCTACTCCTTCGACGTCGCCGCCGGCGCCACGATGGTCCTCGTCGCGACCGGGTTCTTCTTCGTCGTCCTGGCCGCGACGAACATCCGCGACCGGCTGACCGCCGGGGCACGTGAGCCGGACGCGCCGGCCTCGGGACCGTCGTGAACGCCCCGCGACCGGCGAGCGAGCCCGCGGCCATCGCCGCGCGCGACCTCTCCGTCGGGTACGGCGGCGTCCCGCTCGTCCCTGGGATCGACCTCGTCGTCCCGGCGCGGAGCTCGCTCGCCCTCGTCGGCACGAACGGCTCCGGGAAGTCGACGCTCCTGCGCACGCTCGTCGGCCTCCTGCCGTTCGTCGCCGGCTCCCTCGTCGTCCTGGGCGCCCGGCCGGGCGGAGCGCCGCGCCACCTCGCGTACCTCGCCCAGTTCCATGCGTCGGGGTTCGTCCTCCCCCTGCGGGCCATCGAGGTCGTGCGCATGGCGCGGTACCCGGAGCGCGGCCTGCTCGGACGCCTGCGCGGCGAGGACCACGACCTCGTCGGCTGGGCGATGGAGACCATGGGCGTGGCGGACCTCGCGGGGTCGCCGCTGCGGAGCCTGTCCGGCGGCCAGCAGCAGCGGGTCTACCTGGCCCAGGCGCTGGCGCGCCGGGCCGACCTCATCGTCCTCGACGAGCCGACCGCCGGCCTCGACGCCGGGGGCCGCGAACGCTACCTCGAGGCGTTCGCGGGAGAGCTGGCGCGCGGCGCCGCGATCGTCACCGCGACCCACGACATCGGCGAGGCGGCGGAGTATGACCAGGTGCTCCTCCTCGCCCGGCGGGTCGTGGCTCTCGGCCCGGGCGCCGAGGTCCTCACGGCCGACCGGCTCCTCGAGACCTTCGGGATCCTCGTCCGCGACCCCCACGAGGAGCACCGAGGGCGGTTCGTCGTCGCCGAGCGCGCCCACGGCGCCCCGCAGGTAGTGGACGTCGGGCCCTGAAACCTTCCGGCGGCCACGCGCCTCGGACGGGGTACGACGGTCCGTGTCGATCCACCGCCGGGAGCCTGCACATGACCACCACGCCCTGCCGGGGCCGCCGATGCGGCTGAGCGGCCGCGCCTGGGTCGTCCTCGGGGCGACCCTCGGGATCCTCGTCGTCTTCGCCACCGACCAGGTCGTGCCCGCGTCCTCTGCCTACCAGGCCCAGCTGCGGGTCTGGCTGGCGGGCCGCGCCACGGGGATCACCGCCTACGTCCTCCTGACCGTCCTCGTGAGCCTCGGCCTCGTCCTCTCGCACCCGACGAACCAGTCGACGTGGAAGCTGTCGAAGCGGCTGTTCCCGTGGCACGAGAACCTCTTCGTGTTCGTCGTGGCGTTCCTCGTCGCGCACGTCGTGAGCATCGTCCTCGACCCGTACGCCGGCGTCGGGATCGCCGGATCGCTCCTTCCGGGCCTTTCGGCGTACCGGTCGGCGCCGGTCGCGCTCGGCACGCTCGGCCTGTATGCGGCGCTCGCCTCCGGGATCACCGGGCGGTGGACGAAGCTCCTCCCGCAGGGCTTCTGGCTCAGGGTCCATCGCTTTGCCCTCGTCGCCTGGCTCCTCTCGTGGATGCACGGGCTCCTCGCCGGGACCGACAGCGCGGTCCTCGTCCCGCTCTACGTTGCCAGCGGCGCCGCGGTCCTCGCCGCCGCCGCCTACCGCTACTGGGTCGCCCGGCGCGCCCGCCCGACGTTTGCCACGAGCCTGTCAGGTGCCGCGCGCCCGACGCTCGTCCCCGCGCCCGCCACCGCCACCGAGGAGGTCCCCCGATGACGATCCCCCTGAAGCTCGCCGCCCGCCGCGCCGCCATCGTCGCGGCCGTCGTCGGGAGCCTCCTCCTCGGCGCCGCGACGATCCGCGCCGCCGGCGAGTGGACCGCGACGGAGGCGCCGCTCGCCGGCCCGCCGGTGACGGTCGAGAGCCTTGCCGCGGAGCTCGCCGCCGAGCGCGAGCGGAGCGCCGGCCTTGCCGCCCGGCTCGACGCCATGGCGGGGCAGACGGCGGACCTCCGGGCCGCGCTCGCTGCCGCCGACGCCCAGGTGGGCAGGGACGCCAAGGCGGCGGGGGCGCTCCAGGCGCGGATCGCCGCGGCGAAGGGGAAGCTCGCCGCCCTGAACGGCCAGATCGGGGCCGCGACGAGGAAGGCGGCCGCGGCCGCCCGGGCCGCCACGGTGACCCGGGCCGCCGCGCCGGCCGCCGCGCCGAGCCCGACCCCGGGGCACGACGGCGATGATTGAGCGCGTCCTGCCGCTCCCGCCCGGGGGGGCTGTCGCGCGGCCGCGCGCCGTGCCGGCGGGGCGGACCGGGGCACCGGAGCGGGTCGCCGCCCGGGTCGGGGCGCCGCCGCGCCGCCCGGTCCACGTGGCCGTGGCCGTCGGCGCGAGCGCCGCCCTCTACGCCGTCTCCCTCGCGGGGGTCACGGCGCTCCAGGCGGCGACCGACGCCCGGGTCGCGGGGGAGCGCGCTCCCGCCTCCGCGGCGATCGACGCCCTGCGCCGCAGCCACGACGCGACCGAGGCCGAGCTCGCCCGCCTCGACGCGGCGTATGCCGGCGCGGCGGAGGCCTACCGCCAGGTCGCCGACGCGCTCGGCGGTCACGAGAAGGCGCTCGACGCCCTCGGGCAGCAGGTCGCCGCCGTCGAGGGCTCGGCCGCGACGCTCCGGGTGCCCTCGGTGCACCTCCCGACGGTCGCCCCGCGGACGATCGCGGTCGCCCGCCCGGCGACGAACGCGTGCACGACGGCGTCCGGGAAGCCCTGCTGACGCCCGCCCGCTTCGAGCGGCGGGCGATGGGCTCGCCGCTCCGGCTGACCGTCGTCGGCGTCGCCGAT
>JAJZRQ010000013.1 GCA_021802585.1 Chloroflexota bacterium | reverse complement strand
CTCCTCGAGGGCGCGGGTCAACGGGGCCAGCCTAGCGCGTGCGCGTCTCTCGCGGCCCGGCCGACGCGGGCGGCATCTTCCCCCGCGACGCCACGCGACCGAACGAGTCCACGCGATTGACACCGCGGGCGGCGTCGGCTAGGATCGCTAGCACTCTCAATATGTGAGTGCTAGCACGCGGCCATCGGTCCCCGGCGGCGACGCCGCCGGCCCGCCGAGAGGGCCGTCGGGCGACGCACCGGGGGAGCGCCGCGGCGGGCCGACCCGCCCGGGCAGCCAGCCAGTCGATCGGGCGTCCCGCACCACCCGCGGGACCGCCCCGAGGAAGCAGATCTCGAAGGAGGGATCGCGCGTTGGCCACTTCCACCAAGCTCCGGCCGCTGGGCGACCGCGTCGTCGTGAAGCCGACGCCGCGGGAGGAGATGACGAAGAGCGGCATCGTCCTGCCCGACACCGCGAAGGAGAAGCCCCAGGAGGGCGAGGTCCTCGCCGCGGGCCCGGGACGCATCCTCGAGGACGGCAAGCGCGAGGCCATGGACGTCAAGGTCGGCGACAAGGTCCTCTACGCGAAGTACGCCGGCACCGAGTTCAAGGTCGAGGGCGACGAGCTCCTCATCGTGAGCCAGAAGGACATCCTCGCGATCGTCGAGGGCTGACCGGACGGGCTCGACGGCCCGTCCCGGACCTCGCATCGCGCAACGATCCCGCAGGAGGAACCCGAATCCGTGGCTAAGCAGGTCATCTTCGAGGACAACGCGCGACGCTCGCTCAAGAAGGGCATCGACCGCCTCGCCGACGCCGTCAAGGTGACGATCGGGCCGAAGGGCCGGAACGTCGTCCTCGACAAGAAGTTCGGCTCGCCGACGATCACGAACGACGGCGTGACGATCGCCCGCGACATCGAGCTCGAGGATCCCTTCGAGAACATGGGCGCGCAGCTCCTCAAGGAAGTCGCGACCAAGACCGACGACGTCGCCGGCGACGGGACGACCACCGCGGTCGTCCTCGGCCAGGCGCTCGTCAACGAGGGCCTCCGGAACGTCACCGCGGGGGCCAACCCGATGGTCCTCAAGCACGGCATCGAGCGTGCCGTCGAGGTCATCGTCGAGGAGATCAAGTCCGCCGCCCGCCCGGTCGACTCGCGGGAGCAGATCGCGGCGGTCGCCGCGATCTCCGCGGCCGACCCCGAGGTCGGCGAGATCATCGCCGAGGTGATGGACAAGG
This sequence comes from Chloroflexota bacterium, assembly GCA_021802585.1. Lineage (GTDB taxonomy): Bacteria > Chloroflexota > Limnocylindria > Limnocylindrales > CSP1-4 > CTSoil-043. The sequence goes on along the minus strand of JAJZRQ010000013.1, from coordinate 49,110 downwards.
TCGGCAAGGACGGCGTCATCACCGTCGAGGAGGGCCAGTCCCTCGGGCTCGAGAAGGAATACACCGAGGGCATGCAGTTCGACCGGGGCTACATCTCGGCGTACTTCGTGACGAACCCCGACCGCATGGAGGCGGTCCTCGAGAACGCCAAGATCCTCGTCACCGACAAGAAGATCTCGGCCGTCGTCGACATCCTCCCCGGCCTCGAGAAGGCGGTCCAGGTCGGCCGGCCGATCCTCATCATCGCCGAGGACGTCGACGGCGAGGCGCTCGCGACGCTCGTCGTGAACAAGCTCAAGGGGACGATCTCGGCCCTCGCCGTCAAGGCGCCGGGCTTCGGCGACCGTCGCAAGGAGATGCTCCGCGACATCGCGATCCTCACCGGCGCGACCGTCATCTCCGAGGAGGTCGGGCGGAAGCTCGACTCCGTCACCGCCGAGGACCTCGGCGAGGCCCGCCGCATCGTCGCCACGAAGGACGACACGACGATCGTCGACGGCGTCGGCCGCGAGCCGGACATCAAGGCCCGGATGAACCAGATCAAGGCGCAGATCGAGGAGACCACCTCGGACTACGACCGCGAGAAGCTCCAGGAGCGCCTCGCCAAGCTCGCCGGCGGCGTCGCCGTCATCAAGGTGGGCGCGGCGACCGAGGTCGAGCTCAAGGAGAAGAAGCACCGGATCGAGGATGCCCTCTCGACGACCCGCGCGGCGGTCGAGGAGGGGATCGTCGCCGGCGGCGGCACGACGCTCCTCCAGGCGATCCCGGCCCTCGACAGCCTCACGCTCGAGGGCGACGAGGCCGTCGGGGTCGACATCGTCCGGCGGGCCCTCGAGGCTCCGGCGCGGCAGATCGCCGACAACGCCGGCGCGCGCGGCGAGGTCGTCATCGACCAGGTTCGCTCGATGCCGAAGGGCGAGGGCTTCGACGCCCTCAAGGGCGAGTTCGGCGACATGTTCGAGAAGGGGATCGTCGACGCGGCGAAAGTGACCCGCTCGGCGCTCCAGAACGCGGCCTCGATCGCGGCGATGGTCCTCACGACGGAGACGCTCGTGACGGACCTCCCGGAGAAGAAGGAGTCCGCGGCGGCCGGTCACGGCCACGGCGGGGAGATGGACTTCTAGTCCCGACGCCCAGCACGCGACGGGGCCCCGGCCGTTCAACGGCCGGGGCCCCGTCCGATTCCCGGCGTCACCCTCGTCCGCCCCGTACAGCCAACGGTGGACGGGCGCCGCGAGGACCGCGTGGACGCCGGCGCTCGAGGGGCACGGCCAGGAGTCGTCCAGCCCCGTTGCCGGCTCAGCCGGCCCGCGGAGGCGTGCGCTCGGACAGCCCGATCGTCGTGCCGGCGGGGGCCGCACGGCCGTTTGACCGCGCGGCGCCGGCGCGGCACGCTGCAGGCGACGCGCCACGATCGGCCCGCACTCGAGGCAACGATGTCCCGTCTGCTCCGGACCCGCATGTCCGCCTCTCGCGGCCCGAGGCGTCCAGCCGCGGGAGCCCTCGTGCTTGGTCTCGTCCTGGCGGCCTGCGGCGGGGCGAGCGCGCCGCCGCTGACGGATCCGGTGGCGATCCTCCGGGCAGGGGCGGCCTCGCTCGGCACCCTGACGACGGTGCACGTCCGCGGCGCCATCGACGGGGAGGTCGCCATCGGCCTCGGGCCGACCGGGGGCGGCGGGCCGATCGCGCTCGACGGCACGACGATCGACGGCGACATCGACGTCGCCGGCGACGCGCTGTCGGTCGAGGTCGTCGCGCCGGCGCTCCTGAACCAGCGCATCGACCTCGTCGTCAAGGACGCGGTGTCGTACCTGAAAGCGCCGATCGTGACCGGTCAGCGGTGGGTGCGGGAGCCTGCCGGGCAGGGCGTCGGCGCCGACCCCGGGTCCATCCTCGAGGGCCTCTCGGCGTTCCTGGCCCGGCCTGAGCTACTGCCGGAGAAGCTCGCCGACACGCGCTGCGCGGGCGCCGACTGCTACGCGGTTCGCTCCGTCGTGCCCGCCGCCGAGGTGCGCGCGGCGCTCGGCACGCTGGGTTCCTCGGTCCCCGGGCTGGGCGACGCCGTGGGCGACGTGACCGTCACGGTCGGCGTTCGGACGTCCGATCTGCGCCTGGTCACGCTCGGCCTCGAGGTCCCGACCGGCGGGGAGCGGCCCCTCTCGATCGCCCTCGAGCTGAGCGCGATCGGCGAGCCCGTGACGATCACCTCGCCACCGGCCGACGAGGTCGACGGCGCGCCCGGCGGCTGAGGCCGTCGCCGACCGGACGGCGGGGTCCCGCCGCGGGCTCCACGGGACCGGGGCGGTGAGGGGCGGATGAGCCCCGGCCGGTACAATCGACGCGTGGATTCCCCGCCCCCCTGGCTCGACGACCCCGGCCTGCCGCTGCCCGACGAACCGGCGCCGGACGACGCCACGCCGGCGGTGCTCGACGAGCTCGACGGCATCCCGGTGCCCCCGGAGCCCGAGTCGGACGAGGCGCCGGAGGCCGGCCCGCCGCCGCCGCGCGACCGCGGCCTCGCGACCGGGGCTGCGAGCCGCGCCGAGCTCGAGGCCCGGATCCTCGCCCGCCTGAACCCGGAACAGGCCCGCGCCGTCACGACGGCCGAGGGGCCCGTCCTCATTCTCGCCGGCGCCGGGTCCGGCAAGACCCGGGTCATCGCCCATCGCGTCGCCTACCTCATCGGCGTGCGGGCCGTCTTCCCGTGGCGGATCCTCGCCGTCACGTTCACGAACAAGGCCGCCGCCGAGATGCGGGAGCGGATCGTTGCCCTCGTCGGCGAGGACGACGGCCGGAAGGTCGAGATGGGGACCTTCCACTCCCTCTGCGCGCGGATGCTCCGCCGCGACGGCGAGGTGATCGGCATCGGCCGGCGGTTCGTCATCTACGACGCCGACGACCAGCAGAGCCTCATGAAGCAGGTCTTCCGTGACCTCGACCTGCCGGTCCAGGGCGGCCCCCTCCGGCCGCGGATGGTCCTCGAGGCGATCGGGCGGGCGAAGAACAACCTCGAGACCGTGGCCGGGCTGGCAGCCGCAGCGACGACCCACGTCGAGCGGGAGGTCGCCCGGATCGCGCTCGCCTACGAGGAGCGCCTCCGGGCGGCGGGGGCCCTCGACTTCGACGACCTCCTCGTCGAGGCGGTCCGCCTCCTCGAGACCCGGCCCGCGGTGCTCGATCGGTACCAGGCCCGCTGGCGCTACCTCCACGTCGACGAGTACCAGGACACGAACGCGGCCCAGTACCGGATCGTCCGGGCCCTCGCCGCGGCCCACGGCAACCTCTGCGTCGTCGGGGACGACGACCAGTCGATCTACGCATGGCGGGGCGCCGACCTCCGGAACATCCTCGACTTCGAGCGGGACTGGCCGACCGCCACCGTCGTGAAGCTCGAGCAGAACTACCGGAGTACGCAGCTCATCCTCGACGCGGCCCACGCGGTCGTGGAGCGCAACGAGGACCGCAAGGAGAAGCGGCTCTGGACGGAGCGCTCCGGCGGCCGCCCGATCCAGCGCTTCGAGGCCTACAACGAGGAGGAGGAGGCCGAGTGGATCGCCCGGCAGGTCGAGGCGCTCCTCGGCGGACGGGCCGCGTCGCTCGCCCGGCGGGCCGACGACGAGGGGCGGCTGGGTCCCCGCGACGTGGCCGTCCTCTACCGCACGAATGCCCAGTCCCGGGCGATCGAGGAGGCGTTCCTCCGCTACGGGATCCGCTACCAGATCATCGGGGGGACGCGGTTCTACCAGCGCCGCGAGGTGAAGGACGCCCTCGCCTACCTCCGCGTCCTCCGGAGCGACACCGATGAGGTGAGCTACGAACGGATCGTCAACGTCCCCGGCCGCGGGATCGGGGACCGGACGCTCGAGGTCGTGCGGATGGCGGCGGCGGAGCCCGGCCAGACGTGGTGGAGCGCGCTCGGGCGGGCCGCGTCGGGCGAGCTCCTCGTCCTCGTGCCGCGGGCGCGGACGGCGCTCGCGGGGTTCGCGACTCTCGTCGGCCGGCTGCGGGAGCGCGTCGGCGTCCTCGCCCTCCCCGAGCTCCTCGACGAGGTCCTGGAGGCCTCCGGCTACCGGGCGATGCTCGCCGACGGGACGGAGGAGAACGAGGAGCGCTGGCGGAACCTCCTCGAGCTCCGCTCCGTCACGACCCGCTACGACGACCTCGCGCCGGACGACGCCCTCGACCGGCTCCTCGAGGAGACGGCCCTCGTCGCCGACCAGGACGCGTACGAGGCGGGGGCCGACGCCGTGACCCTCATCACGCTCCACGCGGCAAAGGGCCTCGAGTTCGGGGCCGTCTTCATCTCCGGGATGGAGGAGGGCGTCTTCCCCCACAGCCGGGCGCTCGAGGACGACAAGGAGCTCGAGGAGGAGCGTCGCCTCGCGTACGTCGGGATCACCCGGGCGAAGGAGCGGCTCTTCCTTTCCCATGCGTGGCAGCGGGCGACGTGGGGAGCCGGCGGGGGGCCGGCGATGCCGTCGCGGTTCCTGTTCGAGATTCCCGCCGACCTCATGGAGGGCCCGCGGCTCCTCCCGGGGGACGCGGGCGAGGCCACCGACGACCTCGACCTCGCCTTCGGCGCGCGGCGGAGCAGTCGCCTCGGGGCCCCGATCCGGGCCGGCGGCGGCGCGTACCGGGCGGGGAGCGGGCGGCCTGGCGCGCCGCCGGACGGTGCGTCCTTCCGGCCGTCCCGCGACCTCGCCGCGCGGCGGCGGGCGTTCGAGGCGGGCGCCCCGTCGGGATCGCTCGAGGTCCCGGGCCGCCGCGGCTTCGGCGACGGGCCGGGCGGCAGCGAGGATCACCCCGACGCCGCCTTCCCCGACGAGGTGCCCGTCCGGCGGATCGCACCGCCGCCGGTCGGCAGTGCACCCGCCCGCCCCGCGTCGGCGCCCCGCGTCCGCGTTCCCGGGGAGCGGCTCTTCCGCGACGGCGACCGCATCGTCCACGCCCGCTTCGGGGAGGGCATCGTGGTCACCTCGAAGCTGACCCGGGACGACGAGGAGGTCACGGTCGCGTTCCGCGGCGGCGGCGTGAAGACGCTCCTCGCCAGCATGGCGAACCTGGAGCCCGCGGGCTGAACGACATTGGCGGCGACCGCGCCTCGGCGGGCCCCCGCCCTGCGCGACGGTCGCAGGCACCCGCCGAGTGGACGAGGAGGATCATGGTTGCCGGGTCGCCCACGGGAGGATCGGGTGACGACGCCGAGTCTCGGCTGCCCCGCCCGACTCACGGGGTCGTCGGGTCGCCGGGGAAGATCAGACCCTGGATCGTCCAGGGGCCGCTCCCGGTCCACAGCTCGAAGTAGCTCAGCCCGGCGTAGTCGCCGGTCCCTCGCTACCAGATCGTGATGATGTCCCCCCAGCCGGGCAGGGAGGCGATCCCCGAGAGCTGGCCCCCGGGACGCCTTCGCAGCCTGGCCCAGCAGCTCACTCAGAGCTGGGCGTCGGCTGCGCTTCGCTCGCCTCGAGCAGGACGATCCGCTCCCGCGTCGCCGGATCGAAGGCGAAGAGGGAGTCGGACTCGAAGCCGACGAACCGCTCGTTCACACAGTCGTACATCCCGAACGGGCCGGCGTCGGCCGGCAGGGACTCCCAGCGGTCCGCGGACGCGTCGTAGGCGACGGTGATGTTGCAGGAGACGACCGACCGCTCCGCCAGCTCGTCGTAGACGATCCTGGGGTTGGGCCATCCCATGCCACAGACGACCTCCGGCGTGTCGGCGCCGGGCCTGGACCACATGCCTGTGCGGATGTCGAAGAGCCACAGCTCCCGGCTGTCGGCATACGCGACGATCCGGTCGATCGAGGCGTCGTACGTAATCGCCCCCCTGCCGGACGGCCAGGGCACGGCGGAGACCCAGGCCCACGTGTCCGTCTCGACGTCGTAGCTCCACAGCTCAGCGGCGTCGGCGGCGAGGACGAGGCCCGACACGGGGTCGTAGGTCCACGTGAGCGTGTTCCACTGCCTCACGGCGGGCGGGGCGCCCATCCTGGTCCAGGTGTCGGCCGCGAGGTCGTAGACCCACGTGCTCTCGCCGTCGATCGCGATCGTCGCGTCCGAGTCGACGTCGTAGATCGTATGGGTCGCCTCGCCCAGCGGGCTGCCCGGCTCCCGGTCGGGATGCATCCGGGTCCAGGTGTTCGTGCAGACGTCGAACGTCCACGTCTCCGGCCCGCCCAGGACCTGTGCCAGGAGCACGACCTTCCCGGCGCGGCGGTCGTACACCATGGCCGCGACGCCGTCCCCGATGACCGGCCGGGCCTGGTCGGCCGGACCCGGCTCGTCGGGCGTGGACCCGGGCGGGCAGGCGAAGGCGATCGCATGACGCTGGGAGCCGACGAAGAGCACAGCGGCGGCGAGCGCGGCCAGCAGAAGCCCGAGGAGGACGAGCCAGGCGAGCGCGGGCATCGGCCGCAGGGTCCACGGCGGAGCGAGCCTGCCGGGCCGCGCCGCCGCGGCGGCATGCGCGGCGGCGGCGGCGTCAACACCCGTCGGTGCCTCATCGAGGTAGCGGCCGTAGGCGGTCGCGAAGCGGCGCTCGAAGGGGTCGACCGAGCCGACATGGTCGGCAGCGTCGATGCGGTCGAAGGCGTCGAGCTCAGGCATCCTCGAGCTCCTTCCGCAGGCGGCCCATGAGCCGGAGGAGGCGCGCCCGGACGCCCGACGCCGTGATCCCCAGGAGGGGCGCGATCTCCGCTGAATCGAGCCCGGCGCCGTAGCGCATGGCGATGAGCGAGCGCTCGTTCGCCGAGAGGCGTCGCAGGGCGTTCGCGAGGTCCACGCGCGGGATCGCGTCGGCGGGATCGGGGGTGGCTCGGCCGGCCGGGTCGAGGTCGAGCTGGACGACGGAGCCCGGGTGTCGGCGCCGGACGACGTGGCGGGCCTCGTTGGCTGCGACCGCCACGAGCCACGCCCGGAGCCGGTCGGGCTCGCGGACGGTCCCCAGCTTCCGCCAGGCGATGAGCCAGGCGGCCTGCGTCGCATCCAGGGCCAGGTCGGCCTCGCCGCAGATGCCGTAGGCCACCCGAACCATGGCGGGGTTGTACGCCGCCACGATCCGGGCGAACGCGGCCTCATCCCCGGCGACTGCCTGCTGCAGCGCCGCGGTCATGGTCCTGGAGGTCGAGATGCCCGTCATACCCTGGAGAGGCGCGGTGCGACCCCTCCCGTTGCTCCCGCCGGTTCCCACGCTATGCGCCGGACGCGGAGCCAGCAACTGCCGGCCGGCCCGCTCGGCCGGGAGATCGCCCGGGGCGATGCAATGGCCCTCCGGCCGGCCCGCTCGGCCGGGAGATCGCCCGGGGCGATGCGCCGGGGCGTCGTCGCAAACAGGGCGGCGCCGAGTGGCCCCCTCCAGGCGCGGTGCGTGCTCCGGCCGTCATCCGGGCGACGCGCCCCGGCCGCGATCGCGGGTCACCTGAACGGAACGCCGCCCGTAGCATCGGCCCGGGCGATATCCCGAACGATCGTCGCTCGCGGGGGTCGTGGCCACGTGGCCGGGACACTGCGAGGGCGGTTCGGGCCGGCAGGTGGCCACCCGCGCGGTCGTCGGGGGCGGCCCGCCCCTGGCGTGCGTACACTCGGGGCGATGTCCGCGCCCGACCTGCCCGTCGATCCCGGCCTTGTCGCGGCCGCCGCCGCGCTGGGCGAGGCCGCGGCCGCCGAGCGCCACGCCGCGCTTGCCGGCGAGGTGACCGCCGCGAACCGGGCCTACTACCTCGACGATGCCCCGATCATGAGCGACGCCGACTACGACGCGAAGCTCCGCGAGCTCATCGCCCTCGAGGCGGCCTTCCCCGGCCTGCGCACCCCCGAGTCGCCGACCCAGCGCATCGGGGCCGCCGAGGCCGATGAGGCGAGCCCCTTTGCCGAGGTCCGCCACGAGCGGCCGATGCTCAGCCTCGGCAACGCCTTCGGGGAGGACGAGCTGCGCGCGTTCGACGCCCGGGTGCGCCGCGGCCTCGGCTTCCCGCCCGCGCCGGAGCCCGCGCCCGACCTCCGCTACGTCGCCGAACTCAAGATCGACGGCCTCGCCGTGAGCCTTCGCTACCGCGACGGACGCTTCATGCGGGGCGCGACCCGCGGCGACGGGGCGACCGGCGAGGACGTGACCGCGAACCTTCGGACCATCGACGTGATCCCGCCGCGCCTCCCGGAGCCCGTCACGCTCGAGGCCCGCGGCGAGGTCTACATGCCAAAGGCCGAGTTCGCCCGGATCAACGCCGAGCGGGAGGAGTCCGGGCAGCCGCTCTACGCGAACCCCCGCAATTCCGGGGCGGGCTCGCTCCGCCAGCTCGACCCGGCGGTGACGGCGGCCCGCCGCCTCTCGTTCTGGGCCTACCAGCTGCTCGAGGAGGCGACACCCGCGCAGGGGACCCTCGTCGGCGATGCCGCGCCATCGGCCGGCCCGAGCGCCATCGCCGGCGAGCCGTCGGCCTCCGCCGGGCCCGCTGACCCCGGCGGGCCCGGCGCACCCGGCGCGTCGTCGGTCGCCAGCCAGTCGGCCGCCCTCGCCCGCCTCGAGGCCCTCGGCTTCCCCGTCAACCCGAACCGCGCGGTGGGGCTCGACATCGAGGGCGTGATCGCCTTCCTCGAGCGCTGGCGAGAAGCCCGCCACGCCCTCGACTACGAGACCGACGGGGTCGTGGTGAAGGTCGACGATGTCGAGCAGCAGGCGCGCCTCGGGATGGTCGCCCGGGCGCCGCGCTGGGCGATCGCCTTCAAGTACCCGCCCGAGCAGGTCGAGACGGTCGTCGAGGACATCGTGCCCTACGTCGGCCGGACGGGGACCCTCACGCCGGTGGCGCACCTGCGGCCGGCGAAGGTCGCGGGGAGCACCGTCGCCCGGGCCACCCTCCACAACCTCGACGAGGTCCGGCGGAAGGACATCCGGATCGGCGACCACGTGGTCCTCCAGAAAGCCGGCGACGTCATCCCCGAGGTCGTCCGATCGATCCCGGAGCGCCGCAGCGGGGCGGAGCGGGACTTCGAGATGCCCGAGGCGTGCCCTGTCTGCGGCACCCCGATCGTCCGCGACGAGGGGGCCGTCCGCCACTACTGCCCGAACCTCGCCTGCCCGGCCCGCCGGGCGCAGGAGTTCGCCCACTTCCTGGGGCGCGGCGGGATGGACGTCGAGGGCGCCGGCTGGGTCGTCCTCGAGCAGCTCCTCGAGCGGGGGATGGTCCACGACCGGGGCGATGTCTTCCGCCTCACCGTCGAGCAGCTCGAGACGCTCGACCGCTTCGCCCGCAAGAGCGCCGAGAACCTGGCGGCTGCGATCGAGCGGGCGCGGGTCGGGCGGTCGTTCGCGCGCGTCCTCAACAGTCTCGGGATCCCGCAGGTCGGCGAGGCGACCGCGATCGACCTCGCCCGCTGGATCGCCGGCCGGGTGCGACCGGCCGACTACCCCCCGGCGGCGCCCGACGCGGTGCCGGACCCCTGGTTCGCGGCGGCGGAGGCCGAGCTGCGGCGGGTGGCGGCCGAGGAGCCGGAGGCCCTCACCGAGGTGTCGGGGATCGGCCCGACGGTCGCCGCGGCGATCGCCCGCTGGTTCACGGACGGGGCGACCCGCGAGGGGCTGCGCGAGCTCGTGGCCGCCGGCGTGGTGCCGGACCGGCCGGTCGCGCCGGTGGCGGCGGGCGATGCGGGCGATGCTGCCCCGGCGGCGGGCCCGCTGCGGGGGAGGACGATCGTCGTCACGGGGACGATCGAGGGTTTCACGCGCGAGGAGGCAGAGGAGGCCGTCCGGGCGGCCGGCGGCACCGCGGCCGGGTCCGTGTCGCGGAAGACCGACGTCGTCGTGGCGGGGCCCGGTGCGGGAAGCAAGCTCCGGAAGGCGCAGGAGCTTGGCGTCCCGGTCGTCGACGCGGATGGCTTCCGGGCGCTGCTCGCCGGCGAGGAGCCCGCCGGCTGACCGAGGAGCCGCCGGCTGACCGAGGTGGCCGGGGACGCATCGCCGGGCCGGCGATGCGTCGCGCCGGGCCGACGCGCCGGCCCGGCGGTTCGTGACGGGTCGATCGTCCGTCGCCGGCGGCGTCGTCTCCGTGGGCCGGCGTCGGGATTCGCGGCGGCCGACCGGCCGCCGCGGCCTCGTCATCCGTCGATGGCCCTGTCCTGCGCCGGGTCGTCACCCGAGGGCGAGGTCGTCGTCCGCGTCGGCGGGTCCCTCGTCGACGTCCCTGCGGTAGGCCGTCGTGATCCGTCGCTGGCCGTCGCGGAGGACCTCTCCGGGATCGACGTGGGCGAAGAGCTGGATGAGGCGCGCGACGAGCCCCGTCCAGCCCGTCTGGTGGCTCGCGCCCAGGCCGGCGCCGTCATCGCCGTTGAAGTACTCGAAGAAGAGGAGGTGGTCCCGCCAGGCCGGGTCGTCCCGGAACGCCTCGGTCCCGCCGTAGACCGGGCGCCGCCCGTCGGCGTCCGGGAGGAAGATCGAGACGAGGCGGTCGGCGACCTCGCGCGCCACCTCGAAGAGCGTCATCTCGACGCCCGAGCCCGTCGGGCACTCGACGCGGAACGCGTCGCCGTAGTAGAGGTACGCCTGGAGGAGCGCCCGCACGATGAGGAAGTTCACCGGCAGCCAGACCGGCCCGCGCCAGTTCGAGTTCCCGCCGAACATCGCCGTCGTCGACTCCGCCGGCTCGTACGCCACGCGGTGGACCTCGCCGCCGAGGTCGAGCTCGAAGGGGTGCGCCTCGTGGTGCTTCGAGAGCGACCGGATCCCGTGGGGCGAGAGGAACTCGTCTTCGTCGAGCATCCGGGCGAGGATCCGGCGGAGCTTCCGCTCGTCGAGGACGGAGAGGAGCCGCCGCCCGGCGACCCCGGGGCGATCCGGGTCGGCGATCGTCGCCGTCAGCTCGGGGTGGCGGGCGGCGAAGCGCCCGAGCCGCTCCATGACCCCGGGGAAGCGCTCGGCGACCTCCGCCGGGACGACCGTCGTGGCGCAGAGCGGGAGGAGCCCGACGAGCGAGCGGACCCGGAGGGGTGTGGAACGCCCGTCGGGCAGGCGGAGGAGGTCGTAGAAGAAGCCGTCCTCCTCGTCCCACAGGCTTCCCGCCGGATCGCCCGGGCGGTCCATCGCCGCGGCGATCCACAGGAAGTGCTCGGCGAACTTCACGGCCATCGGGGCGTACGGCTCGTCGTGGGCCGTCAGCTCGAGGGCGATCTCGAACATGCTCTGGCAGAAGAGCGCCATCCAGGCGGTGCCGTCGGCCTGGGCGAGCGTCCCGCCGCCCGGCAGGGGCCGGCCCCGATCGAAGACCCCGATGTTGTCGAGACCGAGGAACCCGCCCTGGAAGACATTCCGCCCATCGGGATCCTTGCGGTTCACCCACCACGTGAAGGTCAGGAGGAGCTTCTGGAAGGCGACTTCGAGGAAGCCGAGGTCGGCCGCGTCGCCGGCGCCGCGCCCCGCGCCGAAGGCGAAGAGGGCGGCCCACGCGTGGACCGGCGGGTTCACCGCCCCGAAGTCCCATTCGTACGCGGGGATCTGGCCGTTCGGATGCTGGTAGCGCTCCCCGAGGAGGAGGGCGAGCTGCCGCCGCGCGAAGTCGGGGTCCACGAGGTCGAGGGCGACGGTGTGGAGGGCGAGGTCCCAGGCGGCGAACCAGGGGTACTCCCAGGCGTCCGGCATCGAGATGACGTCGTCGGCGAGGACGTGGCCCCAGTCCGCGTTGCGGACCTGGCGGGCGGGCGGGGGCCCGAACGGAGGCGCCCCGTGCTCGTCGAGCCAGGCCTCGACGTCGAACGCGTAGTGCTGCTTCGTCCAGAGCATCCCGGCGAGGGCGCGGCGCATGACGCGGGCGCGCTCCGGGTCGAGCCCCGGCGGCGTGATCGAGGCGTAGAAGGCGTCCGCCTCGCGGGAGCGCGCGCCGAGCGTCCGCTCGAACGACGCCCCGAACGGGCCGCCCGGCCACGCCCGCCGGGCGTCGGCGCCGGCGGGGTCGAGTGCCGTCAGCCGGTACCGGAGCGTCGCGGCCGCGCCCGGCGCGACGGTCGTGCGGACGTGGGCGGTGGCCTTCGTCCCGCGCCCCGCGGGGTTCACCGCGCCGGCCTCCCCGTCGACGACGAAGCGGTTGAAGGCGTCCTTCACCCACGGCGAGGCATTGGGGGTCCCGTCCAGGCGCTCGTGGTTCGTCTCGTTCTCGGTGAAGAGGAGGGCGGCGTCGCCCTCGACGACGAGCCAGCGGGTCCCGAGGTCGGGGTGGTCGGCGCGGACGGCCACCGTGCCGGACGGCCCGGCGGTCGTCGCGAGCGACGGCCTCGGCGCCGGCGTGCCGAAAGCCGCGCCCGCCCCCGCGGCGCCCTGCTGCGGACGCGCCCACGCCCACGTGTTCCGGAACCAGAGCGTCGGGAGGAGATGGAGTCGGGCGGGGACCGGGCCCCGGTTCCACGCGGTGACGCGGACGAGGAGCTCCTCGGGGGCGGCCTTCGCCACCTCGACGTAGACGTCGAAGTAGCGCCCTCCGGCGAAGGCGCCGCTGTCGAGCAGTTCGTACTCGAAGTCGGCGCGGGTCCGCGCCGCATTCGTCGCGACGAGGTCGTCGTACGGGAACGCCCGCTGGGGGTACTTGTAGAGGTACCGCATCCAGCTGTGCGTCGGCGCGCTGTCGAGGTGGAACCAGTATTCCTTGGCGTCCTCGCCGTGGTTCCCCTCCTCGTTCGAGAGGCCGAAGAGGCGTTCCTTGAGGATCGGGTCGGCGCCGTTCCAGAGCGCGAGGGCGAGGCAGAGGCGTCCGCCGTCGTCGGAGAGGCCGGCGATCCCGTCCTCGCCCCAGCGGTACGCGCGCGAGCGGGCCATGTCGTGGGTGAACGCGCGCCACGGGTCGCCCGAGTCGCCGGGGTCCTCGCGGACGGTGCCCCACTGGCGCTCCGCGAGGTATGGGCCCCAGCGGAGCCACGGGGCGCCCTCGTGGTGGGCGGCGCGCAGGCGCCGGGCCTCGCGGGTCTCGTTCATGGCGCGGAGTGTAGCCGGGGGAGCCGCCGGCCCCCGGGAGTTGCCGTCCCCACGAGGGACCGCGCCGCCGCTCCGGTATCATCGCGGGCCATGGGGACCCTCTCCCGCGCCGACGTCGCGCACGTCGCCCATCTCGCGCGCCTCGGCCTCCGCGAGGAGGAGCTGGCCCGCCTCGAGGGCGAGCTCAACCACATCCTCGACCAGTACGCGATCCTCGCCCGGCTCGCCACGGACGCGATCCCGCCGACGGCCCAGACGATCGCCCTCGAGAACATCCTCCGCGAGGACGTCGCCCGGCCGTCGCTCCCGGTCGACGTGGCGCTCGGGAACGCGCCGGACCGCCAGGGCGACCACCTCGTCGTGCCGGCGATCCTCGGCGGCGACGGCGGGGGCGGCTGAGCGATGCCCGACCTGGCCTCGACTCGTCTCGCGGCCCACGAGATGGCGGCCCGGCTGCGCGCCGGGAGCGTCTCGTCGCGCGAGCTGACGGAGGCCCACCTCGCCGCCGCCGAGGCCGGCAACCACGCCCTCAACGCGTGGCTCGTCATCGACCGGGACGCCGCCCTCGCTGCTGCTGCCGCCGCCGACGCCCGGATCGCGGCCGCCCGCGCCGACGGGTCCGCGGCGCTCGCGGCGCTCCATCCCCTCTGCGGGGTGCCGGTCGGCCTCAAGGACCTCGTGACGGTGAGCGGCGGGCAGTGCACCGCCGGCTCGCGGATCCTCGACGGCTACGTCGCCCCCTTCGACGCCCATGTCACCGAGCGGCTCCGGGACGCGGGGGCGGTCATCGCCGGCAAGCTCAACATGGACGAGTTCGCGATGGGCTCGTCGACGGAGCACTCCGCCTACGGGCCGACGGCGAACCCCTGGGACCTCGAGCGGGTGCCGGGCGGCAGCTCGGGCGGGTCCGCGGCGGCGGTCGCCGCGCGCCACGTCCCGCTCGCGATCGGCACGGACACGGGCGGATCGATCCGCCAGCCGGCGGCGCTCTGCGGGATCGTGGGGCTGAAGCCGACGTACGGGCGCGTGAGCCGCTACGGGATCGTCGCCTTCGCCTCGTCGCTCGACCAGGTGGGCCCCCTCGCGCGGGATGCCCGCGACGCGGCGCTCCTCCTCCATGCGATCGCCGGCCGCGACCGACGCGACGCGACCTCGGCGCCGGTGCCCGTGCCGGAGGAGCTCCTCGCACTGCCCGCGTCGGACGACGAGGCGGCGGCGTCCCTGCGGGGCGTCCGCCTCGGCCTCCCGCGCGAGTACTTCGTGGCGGGGATGGAGCCGGGCGTCGAGGCGCGCGTCCGCGACGCGGTCGCCGCCTTCGAAGCGGCCGGCGCCACGATCGTCGACGTGAGCCTGCCCCACACGGAGTACGGCCTCGCCGCGTACTACATCGTCGCCCCGGCCGAGGCGTCGGCGAACCTCGCCCGGTACGATGGGGTCCGCTACGGCCACGCCGTCCGCGGGGGCGACGTCCTCGGGAGCTACCTCGCCAGCCGGGGGACCGGCTTCGGGCCCGAGGTCAAGCGGCGGATCATGCTCGGCACGTACGCGCTCTCGGCCGGCTACTACGACGCCTACTACCTGAAGGCGCAGAAGGTCCGGACCCTCATCAAGGGCGACTTCGACACCGCCTTCGCAGCCGGCGTCGACGCGCTCGTCGCCCCGACGTCGCCGTTCGTCGCGTGGCCGCTCGGGGCGAAGCTCGCCGACCCGGTGGCGATGTACCTCTCCGACGCCTGCACGCTGCCGGTGAACCTGGCCGGGCTGCCCGGGATCTCCGTCCCCTGTGGCCTGTCCGACGGCCTCCCGGTCGGGCTCCAGCTCATCGGGCCCGCGTGGAGCGAGGCCCGCCTCCTTGCCCTCGCCCGGGCGTACGAGGGAGTCACCGCCGGGGCGCCGTGGCGCCGGCTCGAGCCGCCGGGGCTCGTCGCCATCGATCCGGCCGGTCCCACGCCCGCCCGGCGGGCGATCGCGCTTCCAGGAGGGCACCACCGATGACCGACGTCGCGCCCCGCCTGCCGCTCGCGGCCCGCGCCCTGAGCACCCGCGTCCTCTCCGTCCCGCCGTCGGGGATCCGCCGCTTCTTCGACATCGCCGCGTCGATGGAGGACGTCATCAGCCTCGGCGTGGGGGAGCCCGACTTCGCGACGCCGCCGCAGGTGATCGAGGCGGGCATCGCCAGCCTCCGCGCGGAGCGGACGCACTACACGAGCAACTACGGGACGCTCGAGCTGCGGCGCGCGCTCGCCGACCACCTCGAGCGACGCTACGGCGTCCGGTACGACCCGGCGACCGAGATCCTCGTCACCGTCGGCGCGTCGGAGGCCGTGGACCTTGCCCTCCGGGCGACGATCGATCCCGGCGACGAGGTCATCCTCCACGAGCCGTCGTACGTCGCGTACGTCCCGGCGGTCGTCTTCGCCGGCGGCGTCGTGCGCCACGTCGCCACCCGCTTCGAGGATGACTTCGCCCTCGACCCGGCCGCGGTCGAGGCGGCGATCACGCCGCGCACGAAGGCGCTCTTCGTCGGCTACCCGTGCAACCCGACGGGAGCCGTCCTCCCGGCCGCCGTCCAGGACGAGCTGGCGGCGATCGCCGACCGCCACGACCTCCTCGTCTACTCGGACGAGATCTACGACCGCCTCGCGTACGGCGACTACCGCCACCGCGCGATGAGCGCGCTCCCCGGGATGCGCGAGCGGACGATCCTCATGGGCGGGTTCAGCAAGGCGTACGCGATGACCGGCTGGCGCGTCGGCTACCTCTGCGCCCCGGCCTCGATCCTCGAGGGGATCGTGAAGGTCCACCAGTACGCGATCATGTCGGCGCCGACCACCGCCCAGGACGCCGCCCTCGCAGCGATCGCGACGGCCGAGGCGGACGTCGAGGCGATGCGCGCGGAGTACGACCGTCGCCGCCGGCTCCTCGTCGACGGGCTCAACGCCCTCGGCCTCGCCACGTTCGAGCCGCGCGGCGCGTTCTACGCGTTCCCGCGGATCACCGCGACCGGCCTCGACGACGAGGCGTTCGTCGAGCGGCTCCTCGCAGAGGAGCACGTCGCGGCCGTCCCCGGGAGCGCCTTCGGCCCGTCCGGGGCGGGTCACGTCCGGATGTGCTACGCGACGAGCCACGCGAAGCTCGAGGAGGCGCTCGAGCGGATCGGGCGCTTCGTCGCCCGCCCGCGCCGGTGAGCGCGCCGGCGGCGCGCGCCGCGGCCCTCGAGCGGTACGAGGCCGTCATCGGGATCGAGGTCCACTGCCAGGTCCGGACGGCGAGCAAGATGTTCTGCGCCTGCGCCGTGCCGCCTCCGGACGCCGCCCCGAACACCCACACGTGCCCGGTCTGCCTCGCGCTGCCGGGGACCCTCCCGACGATCAACCGGGCGGCCGTCGAGCACGTCCTCACGACGGGCCTCGCGATCGGGGCGAGCGTGCCGCCGGCGACGCGCTGGGACCGCAAGAACTACTTCTACCCGGACCTCCCGAAGGGCTACCAGATCAGCCAGTACGACCTGCCCCTCGCGGCGAACGGCTCGCTGACCGTCGAGACGTCGGAGGGGCCGGTGACGATCGGGATCACGCGGGCGCACCTCGAGGAGGACACGGCGAAGCTCATCCACGCCGCAGCGCCGGACGGCCGGCGGGTGAGCCTCGTCGACTTCAACCGCGCCGGCGTGCCCCTCATGGAGATCGTCACCGAGCCGGACGTCCGCTCCGCCGAGCAGGCGCGCCGCTACGCGGAGGAGCTCCGGCTCCTCCTCCGGGCGATCGACGTCTCCGACGCGGAGATGGAGAACGGCCAGCTGCGAGTCGAGGCGAACGTGTCCCTCCGGCCGCGGGGCACCGGGCCCTTCGGGACGCGGGTGGAGGTGAAGAACATGAACTCGATCCGGGCGGTCGAGCGGGCGATCGACTTCGAGATCGAGCGGCAGGCGGCGGCCCTCGACGGCGGCGAGCCGTTGCGCCAGGAGACGCGTGGCTGGGACGACGCGGCGGGGGCGACGTACGTCATGCGGGTGAAGGAATCCTCCGACGACTACCGGTACTTCCCGGAGCCGGACCTGCCGCCCCTCGTCATCGACGCCGCGTGGCTCGCCGCTCTCCGCGCGGCGCTGCCCGAGCTCCCCGCCGCGCGGCGGGCGCGATACCGCGCCCTCGGCCTGCCGGCCTACGACGCCGCCGTCCTCGTGAACGACGAGGGGATGCGCGTCGCCTTCGAGGCGATCCTCGCCGCCGGGCCCGGCCTCCCGCCGAAGGAGGTCGCGAACCTCGTGACGGGCGATTACGGACGCGCCCTCAACGAGACGGCGGAGCGGACTGCTTCCGGGCTCGCCGGCCGCGCCGACGCGGCGTCGCTGGCCCACGTCCTCGGCGAGGTCGTCGCCGGTCGTCTCAGCCGCGCGAACGCGAAGGAGGTCGTCGCCGAGCACGTCGTCGGCGGGCGCCCCGCCGCCGCGGTGATCGCCGAACGCGGCTTCGCCCAGATCTCCGACGCCGACGCCGTCGGCCGGATCGTCGACGCGGTCCTCGCGGCGAACCCGGCGGCGGTCGCCGACGTCCGGGCCGGCCGGTCGCAGGCCCTCGGCTTCCTCGTCGGCCAGGCGATGAAGGCGTCGCGCGGGCAGGCGAACGCCGCCGTCGTCCAGGCGGCCGTCCGGGAGCGGCTCGGCCGGGGGGGCGACGGATGAGCCTCGGCTATGCGCTCGTCGCGGTCGGCGTCGTCCTCTTCGCCCTCGGCTACGCGCGGGTGCGCGCGCCGTGGTCGCGCTACCGCGAGCTGAAGGCGCGCGACGCGAACGCCGCCCGGTACCGAGCGTGGCGCGGCGGGCCCCCGTCGGCCGGGGAGGAGCGAACCGGCGCCGCGGTCGCGATGGCGCTCCTCCGCCGTGAGGCGCGGGCCTGGGCGACCGTGGCCGTCGTCGGCGTGGCGTTCGTCGTCGTCGGCTTCCTCCTCGCCGCCTGAGCGCGACCCGCCGCCGGGCCCCGTGCGGCCCCAGCTGCCGCACGCGCCGTCGCGCGGTCAGGGCGCCTGGAGGTCGAGGGTCGCGGCGACGCGATCGCGGTCCGCGGGGTCCATTGCGGGATCATTGCACGCGCCCTCCCGCGGCGTGCATACTCCATCCGAACCGGATCACCGGCCCTCGATCGCCCCCGCGGAAGCGGGTCGCGATCCCCAGTGACGCCTCGCGACACCCGGCCGCCGACCCGGCCCGGGCGCGTGGGCCGCGCAAAAGGAGGAGAGTCCTTGCGCACGTCTCGTGGGCTGCTCGTCTCGCTCGCAGCAGCCTCCATCCTGTTCGCCGCATGCGGCGGTGGCGCCTCGCCCACGCCGGCCCCCACCCCGACCCCGGCCCCGACGGAGGCCGCGACGCCCGCGCCGACGCCGACCCCGACGGCGGCCCCCGCGTCGCTCGCCCTCGCCTGCCAGGTCTCCGACACCGGCGGCATCGACGACAAGGGCTTCAACGCGAACGCCTGGCAGGGCATGCAGGACGCCATGGCGGCCGGCTACGCGAAGGAAGTCAAGTTCCTCGAGTCCACCGCCGAGACCGACTACGCCCGCAACATCGACACGTTCATCGGCGAGGGCTGCGGGATCATCGTGACGGTCGGCTTCCTCCTCGGCGACGCGACGAAGGCCGCCGCCGAAGCGAACCCGAACCAGAAGTTCTCGATCGTCGACTTCGCCTACGACCCGACGGTCCCGAACATCCTCGGCCTGACCTTCCAGACCGACGAGGCGGCGATGCTCGCCGGCTACCTCGCCGCCGGGATGAGCAAGTCCGGCGTCATCGGCACGTTCGGCGGCATCAACATCCCGCCGGTGACGATCTTCATGGACGGCCTCGCGGCCGGGATCAACTACTACAACAAGGAGAAGGGCACCGCCGTCAAGCTCCTGGGCTGGGACGCGGTGAAGAAGGACGGCTCGTTCACGGGCGACTTCTCCGACAAGGACAAGGGCAAGCAGCTGACCGCGGGCTTCATCCAGGAAGGCGCGGACGTCATCGTCCCGGTCGCCGGGCCGGTCGGCCTCGGCGCCGCCGCCGCCGTCCAGGACGCCGTCGCGAACGGCTCGAATGTCATGCTCATCGGCGTCGACACGGACCAGTACGTGTCCGCCCCCGAGTACGGCGCCATCACGCTGACGTCGATCATGAAGCGGATCGACAACGCGGTGAAGGAGTCGATCAAGGAGGCTGCCGACGGCTCGTTCAAGGGTGGCGTCTACGTCGGCACCCTCGCGAACGACGGCGTCGGGCTCGCCCCGTACCACGATTTCGCGGACAAGGTCCCGGCCGACCTGTCGGCGGCGGTCGACGCCCTGAAGGCGAAGATCATCGACGGCTCGGTGAAGGTCGCGGACTACTTCGCGCCCTAGCGCACTCGCGCGACGAGCGCAGACCCGTCCTGGCGAGCGGCGCCCCCTTCCGGGGGGCGCCGCTCGTCGCAACCGGAGACCGACCGCACGTGAAGCTCGAGCTGCGCGGCATCAGCAAGCGCTTCCCCGGCGTGATCGCGAACGACGGCGTCGACCTCCTCGTCCAGCCCGGGGAGATCCACGCGCTCCTCGGCGAGAACGGGGCCGGCAAGTCGACCCTCATGAACGTCCTCTACGGGCTCTACCGCCCTGACGAGGGGGAGGTCCTCGTCGACGACGCGGCGGTCCACTTCCAGGGGCCCGGCGACGCGATCCGCGCCGGCATCGGGATGGTCCACCAGCACTTCATGCTCGTCCCCGTCTTCACGGTGGCCGAGAACGTCACGCTCGGGATCGAGTCCACACGCGGCCCGCTCCGGTTCCTCGACCGGCCCGACGCCCGCCGGCGGATCGTCGAGGTCTCGGAGCGGCACGGCTTCCACCTCGAACCCGACGCGGTCGTCGAGGACCTGCCGGTCGGCATCCGCCAGCGGGTGGAGATCGTCAAGGCTCTCTACCGCCGCTCGGAGGTCCTCATCCTCGACGAGCCCACCGCCGTCCTCACGCCGCAGGAGGACGAGGAGCTGTTCGGGGTCATGCGCTCGCTCGCCGCGGCAGGGACCTCGATCATCTTCATCACCCACAAGCTCAACGAGGTCCTCGAGATCGCCGACCGGATCACGGTCCTCCGCCGCGGCAAGGTCGTGGGGACGACGCTGCCGGCCGAGACGGACGAGAACGAGCTCGCGCGGATGATGGTCGGCCGGCCGGTCCAGCTCCAGGTGACGAAGCCGGAGGCGCGACCGGGCGAGCCGGTCCTCGAGGTGCGCGGCCTCACCGTCCTCGACGACCGCGGGCATGTGGCGGTCGCGGGCGTCGACCTCACCGTCCGGGCCGGCGAGATCGTCGCGGTGGCCGGCGTCCAGGGGAACGGCCAGACCGAGCTCGTCGAGGCGATCACCGGGATGCGGACAGCGATCGCCGGCGAGGTGGAGATCGGCGGCCGGCTCCTGCGGCTCGAGCCGCGGCGGGTCATGGCGGCCGGCGTGGGGCACGTCCCGGAGGACCGCCTCGAGGAGGGCCTCGTCACCGGCTTCACGGTCGCCGAGAACCTCATCCTCAACTCGTACTACCTGAAGCCGTTCTCCGACGGCCTCCAGCTGAAGCGGGACGCGATCCTCGCGACCGCGACCGAGCTCGTCGGGCAGTACGACGTCCGGACCCCGACGATCTTCAACGACGTCGGGAATCTCTCGGGCGGCAACCAGCAGAAGGTCATCGTCGCCCGCGAGTTCAGCCGGCCGCTTCGGCTCCTCGTCGCGGCGCAGCCGACCCGCGGCCTCGACGTCGGCTCGATCGAGTACATCCATCGCCGGATCGTCGAGAAGCGCGACGAGGGGACCGCGGTCGTCATCGTCTCCACCGAGCTCGACGAGATCCTCGCCCTCGGCGACCGGATCGCCGTCATGTACCAGGGCCGGATCGTCGACATCCTCGACCCCGCCGAGGCGACGCCCGAGCGGCTCGGGCTCCTCATGGGCGGGTCCGGCGAGGCGGGCGCGGGCGCCGCGCGGAACGGGGCGAGCCCCGGCGCGGCGATGGCCGCCGGGACGACGGAGGGAGAGGCATGAGCGAGCCCGGGCCGGGCGCCGCGGTCCCCGCCGCCGAGGTCGAGGAGCCTGCCGCGGCACCGCCCGGGCCGGAGGCGCGCCCCGCGGGGCGGTTCCGGGCCCTCGGCGGCCGCGCGCTCGTCCCGGTCCTCTCGATCCTCACGGCGTTCGTCGTCGGCGCCCTCGTCATCGTCTTCTCCGATCCCGAGACCCTGCGGCTCTTCACGAGCGACCCGGTCGCCGCGCTCCAGCGGGCGGTCGAGCAGGTCGCGAGCGCCTACTCGGCGCTCGTCTCGGGCGCCCTCGGGAGCCCCACCCAGATCGCCGGGGCGCTCGCGTCGGGCGACGGGAAGCAGATCGCCCGGGCGTTCGTCCCGATCAGCGAGACGGTCCTCAACGCGACGCCGCTCATCTTCACCGGGCTGTCGGTGGCGCTCGGGTTCCGGTCGGGGCTCTTCAACATCGGAGCGGAGGGGCAGCTGTACCTCGGCGCGATCTTCGCGACGTTCGTCGGCTTCTCGCTCAGCGGCCTGCCGCTCGTCATCCACCTCCCCCTCGCGATCCTCGCCGGCTTCGCCGGCGGCGCCCTGTGGGGCTTCATCCCCGGCTTCCTCAAGGCGCGCACGGGGGCCCACGAGGTGATCGTGACGATCATGCTCAACTACACCGCGTACCGGCTCCTCGACTGGATCCTCAAGACGAGCGTCTTCCAGCGCGTGGGGCGGAACGACCCGATCTCGAAGGTCGTCGAGGAGAGCGCGGCCTTCCCGCGGTTCGTCGGCGACGCGGCCCTCCGGGCGAACTGGTCGACGGTCGTCGCCCTCCTCGCCGCGATCGCCGTCTCCTGGCTCCTCTTCCGCTCGATCCGCGGCTTCGAGTTCCGGGCCGTCGGCCTCAACCCGGGGGCCGCGCGGTACGCCGGGATGAACATCGGCCGGACGGTCATCCTCACGATGATCATCTGCGGGGGCCTCGCCGGCCTCGCCGGGACGGCCCACGTCCTCGGGCCGAGCCGGACGCTCACACCGGGCTTCTCCCCGGGCTGGGGCTTCGACGGGATCGCCGTCGCCCTCATCGGCGGCTCGCGGCCCCTCGGCGTCGTCCTGGCCGCGCTCCTCTTCGGCGCCCTCCGCGCCGGAGCGACGCCGATGCAGGCGGCGACGGGGATCCCGATCGACCTCGTCGTCGTCATCCAGGCCCTCGTCATCATGTTCGTGGCCGCCCCGGCGCTCGTGCGCGGGATCTACCGCCTCCGCACGACGCAGGTGACCGGCACCGAAGTCTTCGCGAAGGGGTGGGGAGCGTGAGCGCCGCGGCCGTCGCGGTCGGCCCGGCCGCCCGCGCCCAGGGGGTGACCCGCCAGCGCGTCCTCGGGATCGTCTACCTCCTCCTCGCCGCGGCCATCGCGGTCATCTTCACGAACGTCCCGGACGGCGCCAGCTCGACCTTCGGACTCAACCTCGGGCCGAGCCCGGCGGTCAAGCTCCCCGACCTCATCCTTCCGAGCGCGACGACCGCCTGGGTCCTCGCCGCGTTCTGCGGGTTCTCCGGTGCGGTCCAGCTCGTCCGCGGCTTCGGGATCCGGTGGGCGGTCGTCCTCGGGCTCGTCGCCCTCGCCTTCACGTTCGCGTTCCTCACGTGGGCGACCGCCGGCAAGTCCGTGTCCCTCGTGGGGATCCTCCAGACGACCGTCCAGCGGGCCACGCCGATCACCTTCGCGGCCCTCTCCGGCCTCCTCTGCGAGCGAGCCGGCGTCGTGAACATCGCGATCGAGGGGATGCTCCTCGCGGGGGCCTTCACGGGCGCCGTCGTCGGGAGCATCGCGACGAACCCGTGGCTCGGCGTGCTCGGCGCCGCCCTCGTCGGGGCCGCGCTCGCGTGGGTCCTCGCAGTCCTCGCGATCCGCTACTACGTCGACCAGATCATCGCCGGCACGGTCATCAACATCTTCTCGCTCGGGATCACGAGCTTCCTCTCCGCCCGCGTCCTCCAGACGAACCTCGAGCTGAACAACCCGCCGCGCCTCACGCCGTTCGCGATCCCGATCCTCTCCGACATCCCGATCGTCGGGCCGATCCTGTTCAACCACAACGTCTTCGTGTACGGGATGTTCCTCCTCGTCATCGCGATCCAGGTCGCCCTCTTCCGCACCCGGTGGGGGCTCCGGGTCCGGGCGGTGGGGGAGCACCCCAAGGCGGCCGACACCGTGGGGATCGACGTCCTGCGGATCCGCTACACGAACGTCGTCCTCGCGGGGGTCGTCGCCGGGATCGGCGGCGCGTACCTCACGATCGGCTCGACCGGCAGCTTCGACCAGAACATGTCGGCCGGGCGCGGCTTCATCGGCCTCGCCGCGATGATCTTCGGCGGCTGGAACCCGATCGGGGCGTTCCTCGCGAGCCTGATCTTCGGCTTCGCCGACTCGCTCCAGGCCCGGCTCTCGATCCTCGCCGTGCCGATCCCGTCGGAGTTCCTCCTCATGACCCCCTACATCGTGACGATCATCGTCGTGGCAGGCCTCGTCGGGCGGGTCCGGGCCCCGGCCGCCGACGGCAAGCCGTACCGCAAGGAGTGAGCGGGGAGGGGAGCGGCATGGCGACGCCTGCCGCCGCCCCGGCCGGAGGGCGGGCACCCGCCGCGGACGCGCCGGTTGCCGGCCGGGTCCCCGCCCCGCCTCCCGCCGTGCGGCCCGCCGCCGCGGATGTCGGGGCCCGTGGCGGGCCCCGACCGGTCGTCCTCGACTGCGATCCCGGACACGACGACGCCCTCGCGATCACGCTCGCGCTCGCGCGCCCGGAGCTGCGGGTCCTCGGGATCACGACGGTCGGCGGCAACTCGCCGCTCGCGAACACGACCCGCAACGCCCTCCGGGTCCTGGCCCTCCTCGACCGCGACGACGTGCCCGTCGCGGCGGGCGCCGAGCGGGCGCTCCTCCGCGAGCCGTGGACCCCGGTCGAGTTCCACGGGGCGAGCGGCCTCGACGGGGCGGACCTCCCCGAGCCCCGGATGGCGCCGCGGGCGGAGGGGGCGCTCGCCCTCACGGAGGCCCTCATCGCCGCCTCCGACCGACCGGTCACGCTCGTCGCCACCGGGCCCCTCACGAACGTCGCGCTCCTCCTCCGGGCGCGGCCCCGGATCCACGAGGAGATCGAGCGGATCTGCCTCATGGGCGGGTCGCTCGGCGCGGGGAACACGACCGCGTCGGCCGAGTTCAACGCCTGGCAGGACCCGGAGGCGGCGGCGATCGTCCTCGGGAGCGGGATCCCGGTCTCCATGATGGGCCTCGACGTCACGCACCGGGCCCTCTTCCTCGAGCCCGACGTCGCCCGCCTCGACGCGCTCGGCACGCGGCTCGGGCGGGTCTGGGCCGACCTCCTCCGCTTCTTCGCGGCCTACCATCGCCGCCGCTACGGCTGGGACGGCTCGCCGATCCACGACGCCGTCGCCGTCGCGCACCTCGCGGTCCCCGGCCTCGTGACGACGGAGCTCCTCCGCGTCGATGTCGAGACGGCGGGAGACCTCACCCGGGGCCGGACCGTCGCCGACCGCGAAGGCCTCCGCGGGCTGCCCGCGAACGTCGAGGCCGGGGTCGACATCGACCGTGGCCGCTTCGTCGACCTCCTCGTCGAGGCGATCGCGGCGTCCGGCTGACGGGCTCCTGCCGCGTCGGGCTCCGCGGGCGCGAATCTCCCGGGGGCGTGGCACCAGGAAGTCCGCAGGGAACGAGGCGGGCGTCAGCGCTCGCCGCGGTGGAGCTCGCCGAGGCGCCGATCCGAGATCCCGAGGTGGTGGGCGAGCTCGTGGCGGAGCGTCTCCTCGACGCCCGCGGCGAGGGCGTCCGGGGCCCGGTACACGCGGGCGAGCGGCCCCCGGTAGAGGGTGATGACGCTCGGCACGGCGGCGTGGCTCGCCCCGGGCGCCGTCCGGGGCACGCCGCGGTAGAGCCCGAGGAGCATCCCCGCGCCGACTGCAGCCAGCTCCTCGGGCGACGGCTCGTCGGCGACGACGATCGCGACGGTGGCGAGCTGCGCGCGGTACGCCGCGGGGAGCCGCTCGATCGCCGCCGCGAGGGCGGTGTCGAACAGGTCAGGCTCGCGGCGGTCAGGGTCGGAGGGGTCCATCGCGGCCAGCCTACCCCAGTGTCGGCAGGCGGTCCGCCGACCGACGCGGCCCCCGAGACCGCCCCCCGGTCGACCGAGGTGGCCGGGTGCCCGCGGGCGGCGACGGGTCGCGGCGGGTACCATTGCCTCCCGTGACGCTCGCCCCCAACGACTTCACGCACCTCCACGTCCACTCCGAGTTCTCCCTCCTCGACGGCCTCGGCCGGATCGGCGACCTCGTCGACGAGGCGGAACGGCTCGGCTTCGACTCCCTCGCCATCACCGACCACGGCGCGCTCTACGGCGCGGTGGCCTTCTACCAGGCCGCCCAGGCGAAGGGGATCAAGCCGATCATCGGCGTGGAGACGTACGTCGCGCGCCGCTCGATGCGGGACAAGGAGGGCAAGGCCGACGCCCAGCCCTACCACCTCGTCCTCCTCGCGAAGGACCTCGTCGGCTACCGCAACCTCACCCGGCTCCTCACCGACGCCCACCTCGAGGGCTACTACTACAAGCCCCGGATCGATCGGGAGCACCTCGCCCGCCACGCGGAGGGCCTCATCGGCCTCTCGGCCTGCCTCGGCGGCGAGGTCGCGAAGGCGCTCGAGGTCGACGACCGGGAGCTCGCCCGGCGGATCGCCGGGGAGTACGGGGAGATCTTCGGGAAGGACGGCTTCTTCCTCGAGCTCCAGGACCACGGCCTCCCGGAGCAGGCGGCCCTCAACCCGAAGCTCCTCCGGCTCGCCGGCGAGACCGGGCTGCCCCTTGTCGTGACGAACGACCTCCACTACGTCCACAAGGCGCAGGCGGAGGCGCACGACGTCCTCCTCTGCGTCGGGACGGGGAGCAACCTCGACACGCCGGGGCGCCTGAAGTTCGAGACGCCGGAGTTCTACCTGAAGTCCGCGGCCGAGATGGCGGCCCTCTTCCCGGACCAGCGCGAGGCGTACCGCACCACGCGGCGGATCGCCGAGATGATCGACCTCCGGCTCCCCCTGAACCAGCTCCGGATCCCGCACTTCCCGGTGCCCGAGGGCGAGACCGTCGAGAGCTGGCTGCGGAAGGAGTGCGAGCGGGGCCTCGAGCGCCGCTACGGGACCGTGACCCCGGAGCTCGCCGCCCGCCTCGACTACGAGCTCGGCGTCATCAACCGGATGGGGTACGCGGGGTACTTCCTCATCGTCGCCGACTTCGTCCGGTTCGCCCGCGAGCAGGGGATCCAGACGACGTGCCGGGGGAGCGCGCCGGGTTCGATCGTCACGTTCACCCTCGGGATCACCCCGGTCGACCCGATCCACTACCAGCTCCCGTTCGAGCGGTTCCTCAACCCCGACCGGGTGACGATGCCCGACATCGACGTCGACTTCGAGGACGGCCGCCGTGACGAGGTGATCAGCTACGTCACCCGGAAGTACGGCGCCGACCACGTCGCCCAGATCATCACCTTCGGGACGATGCTCGCCCGGGCCGCGATCCGCGACGTCGGCCGGGTCCTCGGCCACTCCTACGGCGACGTCGACCGGATCGCGAAAGCGGTCCCGAACCAGCTCGGGATCCGCCTCGACGAGGCCCTCGAGATCAGCCCGCAGCTCCGCGAGATGCACGAGGGCGACCCGGCCGTCCGCCGGATCATCGACTTCGCGAAGCAGCTCGAGGGCGTCGCCCGGAACGCCTCGACCCACGCCGCCGGCGTCGTCATCAGCCGCGAGCCGCTCACCGAGCTCATGCCGCTCCAGAAGGCGACGAACTCGGACGCCACGATGACCCAGTACGAGATGCACGGGATCGAGGCCCTCGGGCTCCTGAAGTTCGACTTCCTCGGCCTCTCGAACCTCACGATCCTCCGCGCGGCCGTCGACCTCGTCCGGCGGCACCGGGGAATCGCGATCGACCTCGACGCGATCCCGCTCGACGACGCGCGGACGTTCGATCTCCTTGCCTCGGGCGAGACGACCGGCGTGTTCCAGCTGGAGTCGGCGGGGATGCGGCGCTACATCCGCGAGCTCCGCCCGACGTCGGTCTACGACCTCGCGGCGATGGTGGCCCTCTACCGCCCGGGCCCCATGGACAACATCCCCGCGTACATCCGCCGGAAGCACGGCCAGGAGAAGGTGACGTACCTCCACCCGCTCCTCGAGCCGTTCCTCGAGCGGACCCACGGGATCTTCGTCTACCAGGAGGACATCATGGCCGCCGCGACCGCGCTCGGCGGCTTCAGCGGCCCCGAGGCCGACACGCTCGGCTACGCGATCCGGAAGAAGAAGTCGAGCGTCCTCCGCTCGATGAAGGACAAGTTCGTCACCCAGGCCGCCGAGCGCGGCGTCCGGCCGGAGACGATCGACGCCGTCTTCAAGGCCTTCGAGCCGTTCGAGCGCTACGGATTCAACAAGGCCCACGCGACGACGTACGGCCTCGTCGCGTACCAGACCGCGTACCTCAAGGCGAACTACACCGTCGAGTACATGACGAGCGTCCTCACCGCCTTCCGCGACAACGCCGAGAAGGTCGCCGCCGCGGTCGCCGAGTGCCGGCGCCTCGGGATCGCGGTCCTGCCGCCCGACGTCCACGCCAGCCACCTCGAGTTCACCGTCGAGGGCGACGCGATCCGCTTCGGTCTCCTCGCCGTGAAGAACGTCGGGCAGGGGGCGATCGAGTCGATCATCGCCGCCCGGGAGGACGGCGGCCCGTTCCGCTCCTTCGCCGACTTCTGCGGCCGGGTCGACCTCCGCCTCGCGAACAAGCGGGTCCTGGAGTCGCTCGTGAAGGTCGGCGCGCTCAGCGCCCTCGGCCACCCGGCCCAGCTCCTCCTCGCCCTCGACGACGTCCTCGCCGCGGCGCAGGCCGACCAGCGCGAGCGGGCGTCCGGCCAGATCAGCTTCTTCGACCTCGCCGCGGAGCCGGCGTCCCTCGAGGCACCGCTGCCCTCCGCGACGGAGGTCGCGGTTCGGGAGCGGCTCCGCTGGGAGAAGGAGCTCCTCGGCCTCTACCTGTCCGACCACCCCCTCGGCGAGGTGGCGGAGCGGATCGGGCGGTTCGTGACCGCGTATTCGGGGGAGCTGCGGGACGAGTCCCTCGACGGCCAGCGGGTCGTCGTCGGCGGGGTCGTCACCGGCGTCCGCTCGGTCGTGACGAAGGCCCGGGCGACGATGGCGGTGGCGACCCTCGAGGACCTTCAGGGCTCGGTCGAGGTCATCGTCTTCCCGAAGCTCTACGAGCAGACGGGCCCGACATGGCAGGAGGGCGCGATCCTCCTCGTCGCCGGCCGGATCGACCATCGCGGGGAGGAGGTGTCGCTCCTCGCCGACCTCGTCCGCGATTTCGACGCGGCATCGGCGAGCGGCGAGGAGGCGTTCGCCACGGAGGTCGCGGCCGCCGACCGGGGCCGCCCGCGCGGGCGTTCCGGGGCGAACGGGAACGGGCACGGGAACGGGCACGGGAACGGGCACGGGAACGGCGGCCCGAACGGCGCGCCGGTGCCGCGGCGCGGCCCGCCCGCCGGGCAGCCCGCGACGTCGCCGATCCGCCGGGGCGCGGGACCCGGGGGACCGCCCGTGCGGTCCGCGGGGCCGGTGGCGGGGGCCGGCTCCCCGTCCGGGCTGCCGCTGCGCGCGCCGGAGCCGCTCACGGGTTCGCTCGAGCCGGACGATCTCGAAGCGGTCGCTCCCGACCGCGAGGAGCCGCCGCTCCCCGACGAGGCGCGGGCCGCCGCCCTCGCCGGCGCGACGGGGCCCACCCAGCCCCGCGAGGCGGGCCCGGGCGCGCGTCTCCACGTCCGCTTCGCCCCGGGGATCCCGTCCGACGAGCTCCCGGCGGCGATGACGACGGTCCGCGACGTCCTGCGGGGCCGTCCGGGCCCCACGCGGGTCACCGTCCACCTCCCGCAGGGATCGGGCCGCCCGCCGCTTCCGATGGAGCTCCGGAGCGGCGTCGCGTACGACGCGGAGCTCGTCGCGGAGGTGGCCCGCCGCGTGCGCCCGGGGCTCGTCGAGCTCGCGCTCGCCGGCGAGCCCGACGCGGCCGGCGCCCCGGCCTGA
The DNA here is from genome assembly GCA_021802585.1 of Chloroflexota bacterium. Taxonomy (GTDB): domain Bacteria; phylum Chloroflexota; class Limnocylindria; order Limnocylindrales; family CSP1-4; genus CTSoil-043. The sequence goes on along the minus strand of JAJZRQ010000013.1, from coordinate 19,998 downwards.
CCGCGCCGGTCGCGCGGATCGTCGCCGCCCGCGTCCGGCGCCCGGCCCCGGCCGTCAGGCGCCCGGCTCGGCGGCGCGGATCGCCCGCGCGGCCCGGACGACGGACAGCTGGTCGCGGTGCTCCGCGCGGATCGCGTCGAGCTCGGCCGGCTCGACGTCGAGCTCGGCCGCGATCTCGTTGAGGACCGCGCTCTCGGGGGAGGAGATCTCGTCATCCGAGGCCGCCACGAGGAAGCAGGCGCGGAGGACGCCGAGCCGCTGCTCGGGCGTGGAGACCCGCTTGAACTCGCGGGTCACGAGGTAATCCTCCGTGGACCCGAAGAGGCGCGCCTGCTGCCGCGCGATCTCGACGATGACGACGGCCTCCGCCTCCGACACGCCGGTCCGCTCGATGAGCGTGCGCTCCATGAGCGCGACCTCGTCCGGGGTGATCGCGAGGTCGGCGTTCGCGGCGCGGCTCACGACGTACGCGGCCCCGGCGAGGAGCCGGGCGCGATCCGGCGGCATCGCGTCGAGCTGGGCGACGATCTTGCGGACGGTGGCCGTCTCGCTGTCCGCGAGGTCCGGCGGGGCGGACGGCGCGGGGGACTCGTCCGGCGGGGGGCCGCCTCGGAACAGGCGCTGGAGGAGGGACATCTTCGGGCTCCGTGGGCGCCGGGTGGGCGCATCGACCGGAGCGTAGCGCAGGATGTCCGGCTCGGCCGACGGCGCCCCCGGGGCCGGCCGGCGCGGGCCACGCGAGGCGGCGGGGCGGCGATCTCAGCCCGGCGGGCGCGTCGGCGGGAGGTCGAGGTCGAGCTGCATCTCGGCCCCGCCGGGGCGGACGACGGGCGTCCGCCGCCGCGCGCGCGGCCGGGGGGCTGCCTCGACGTCCTCCGCGAGGAGCGGCGCGTCGACGATCGCGGCGAGCCGCTCGGCGAGCGGCCACCAGTCGAACGAGTCGGTGATCGCGGAGGCCGGCAGGGTCACGAGCCGCTCCGGCCGGACGAACCCGGGGAGGACCGTGTCGAGGATCCCCTCGATGAGGTCGCGGAAGGCGTTGTTCGTCGTCCGGACCCCGTCCTCCCGGAGTGGGATGTCCGGCAGGAGGCGGACGACGAGGTCGTACGTGCTGCCCCAGTTCCGCACGAGGGGCTCGATGTCGAACCGGTCGACGCCCCCGCAGGCGCGGAGGTAGTACGCGTAGTTGTCGACGACGCCGCGGTCCGTGACGAGGACCTCGGCCTTCGGGGCGAGCTCCAGCTCCTGGCGGACCTGGCTGACGAGGACCCACAGCTGGGCCTCGCCGGTCGCCGACTCGTTGATCCCAAGCGGGTTGTCCCGGACGACCTCGCGGGCGAACTCGACGGAGCGTCCGGCGCGCTGGATCGTGTGGGCGAACGCATACGCAGCCGTCGTCTTGCGGATCCCATGGGAGCCGACGAAGGCGATCTTGGCGCGGCGCGGCCAGGCGGTCACCCGTCGAGGGTAGCGGGTTCGGCGGGCCGGCGGGGAACGCTTGGGGCCGGGCGAGCTCATGGCGCGGGCGCCGACATTCCTTCGCGACCAGGTGGCAGGGTTCAGGCCCAGCACGTGGTGTCGCAGAGTCAACGTCCTCGCGCCTGATCTTGGGCGGCCTCGATAGGGGAGGCGCTAGGAGCGAATCAAGCTGCCAATTGCCTCACTCAGGATCCATCGCCCAGAAGACAAGCTCAGCCAGCTCGGTGTTGTCCAAGTACCGCCCGCGCACCGGGTCATACTGGTCGGCGTACCGGGCAAACATCCTGGCAGCATCACCCTTGGCGGAGAGGACCATCAAACTGTTGGTGTGTTCTGACGAGTTCCACTGCATGCCCGGCAGGTTGCCGGCACCGTTGTTCACGATCGGCTGCCAGGTGGGATTCGAGCCCGGCCCCCAGAGGTAGCCGGTTTCGTGGTCGCCGGTCACGACCAGCAGCGTTTCGCCCCAGTTGCTGTTCGCTTGCACCCAGTCAACCACGGCTTCGACGGCCCGCTCGAACTCGATCGCCTCCTCGATCATGCGCCCCGACTGGTTGCCATGAGAGGCCCAGTCCACGGCGCCCCCCTCGACCATGAGATACAGGCCATCCGGGTCGTTGTCCAGCACGTTGAGGGCGGTCAGGGTCATCTCCGTCAGCGTTGGCACGGTTGTCGTCCGCGGCACCACGTAGGGGTTCGCGAACTCGTTGCCGCTCCGTCCCTGCTGGAGAGTCTCAGACACCTGCGCTGTACCCAGGACCCGCTCGGGGGTCGGGCCGCTCATCAGCGCCTGGAACTCCGCCCGCGTCTGGATCAGGGTCCAGGGGTCGGCAACGCCATCGCCGTCGGCGTCGCCTCCGGCAGTCCCGGCCACCAGAGCGTCCCAGGTCACCTGGCCGCCCACGTACTTGAAGGTGTTGGGGGTGGCCTTGAGGTTGCCGCTGGCGTCATACCAGGGGTGCCCGGCGCCCATGACCACGTCCGCGCCGCTGAGGTTCACCATCTCCTGGGCGATGGCCGCGTAGTTGTTTCGACTGATGTTGTGGGCGACGAATCCGGCGGGCGTGGCGTGGCTCCACTCCACGCTCGTGACCACGCCGGTGGCCTTGCCCTTCTGCTCGGCCAGCTCGAGGCCGTTCGGTACGCGGTTGCCCCCCACGTCCACGCCGATGTAGCCGTTGTAGGTCTTCACGCCGGTGGACATGGCGGTCGCCGCGGAAGCTGAGTCGGTCGCGCAGGGATACTTCACGTAGTTGAAGTTGCTCCAGGCAAGGGCTGGATCGTATCCCCCGGCCAGCGGAGTGCAGTTGTCGGCAGGCCTCTCAACCTCCCAGGTGCTCATGGCGAACTGGAAGGGGAACCGGTTGTAGATCTGCCTGGCGTCCTTGCCGTACTCGTAGTAGCTGACGGCCCGCAGGTGGTTGTAGCCCCAGCCGTCGCTAATCATGACGATGACGTTCTTGGCAGCCGGCCTTGCCGACCCGCCACTCGAGGCCGCAGAGGCAGGTGCCATCCCAACCAGCAGCACGAGAACTGCAAGTACCACTAGCTTCTTCATCGCGTCTCCCACAGATCATGCGTCTTGGATAGGGGCTGGTTGCAGACAGGCAAGGTCGCCCTCAACCCGTTCGAGACGACGAGCAACCTCACGGCGGGCCGATGGCGGCGAGCTGAACAGGCGATCCAGGCGCCGCGACAGAAGGGCCCCGAGACCCCATGCATTCCTGCTGCGTGGCACCTCCCGGGACGCCTTCTCGGGTCGGTGACGCCTGTGGCTCCGCGCGGTCCCGGCCGCCGGAGTGTCGGCCGTGCGTCAGAGCCTCCAGCACGTGAGCAACGAGCATGCGACGCGGCGACGACCGGCGCCTAGGGGCATTGGGCCTGAACGGCCCCGGACGCCCGGAGCGTCCCCATCCTCCGGTACCGCGTGGAGCCACCGCATGTCGCCCATTGGACGGACAAACGGGCGCAGGATGCTGCCGCGCGCCGCTGCCAGACTGGTCCCGGGAGGGAGATTCGAACTCCCATGACCTTCCGGTCGCCCGATTTTGAGTCGGGTGCGTCTGCCGTTCCGCCATCCCGGGCAGGCGCAGTCTAGCCGAGGCCCGACGGGCACCGACGGGCGCGACGGCCGCCCGCCCGTCCCGCGGCCGCCTGTACCATCGGCCGCGATGGAGACCCGCGAGCCGGACGCCGCCGGTGACGTCCTGCAGGCCCCGCCGCCGCGCTTCACCCTCGCCCAGGCCGCCGCCATCGCGGACGGCGTGTTCGGGGTCGCGGGCGCCGCGTCGCCGCTCGTCAGCGAGCGCGACCAGAACTTCCGGATCGCCGCGGACGACGGGCGGGGCTGGGTCCTCAAGGTGTCGAACTCCGGCGAGCGCGAGGGCGTCGTGGCGATGGAGGTCGGCGTCGTCCGCCACGTGGCGGCGGTGGACCCGGGTCTCCCCGTCGCCGTCCCCCGGGCGACGCTTGACGGCGCGCCCTGGGGCGTCGTCCCCGGCGTCGGCGGGACGCACCACTTCGTCCGGCTCCTGCCGCTCATGCCCGGCCGGAACGGCGTGGCCGTGGACCTGTCCCGCGACGGGATCCGCGACTTCGGTGCCGTTGCGGCGCGCCTCGGCCGGGCGACCCGCGGGTACTTCCACCCGATGGCCGGCCGGCCGATCCTCTGGGATGTGCGGCACCTCCCTGACCTGCGGCCGCACCTGCCCCTCGTCGCGGACCCGGCCCGCAGGTCGCTCGTCGCCTCGATCCTCGACCGCTTCGACGCCGCGGTCGCCGCGGACCTCCGCGGCTTCCGCGCCCAGGTGATCCACAACGACCTGACGTTCGACAACACGCTCCTCGACGACGCCGGCCGCGTGACGGGGATCGTCGACTTCGGCGACATGGCCCACACCGCGCTCATCCTCGACCTCGTCGCCGCCCTCGTGGCGCTCCTCGGCGGCCGCGACGATCCGGGCGACCTCTTCGCCGCGGCCGAGGCGGCGATCGCCGGTTACGCGTCGATCACCCCCCTCGAGGACGGGGAGGCGGCCCACCTCGGCGACCTCGTCGCCGCGCGGCTCGCCCAGACGACCCTCATCTCGGCGTGGCGGGTCCGCCTCCACCCGGACAACGCGACGTACCTCGCCAGCTGGGACGCTGAGGCGTGGCCGATGCTCGACCTGTTCGCCCGCGTCGGCTTCCCGGAGGTTCGCCGGCGCTTCGTGGCCGCCGCCCGGCGGGTCCCCGCCTGGCCCGTGCCGGCGCTGGCGGCCGAGGCCGCGGCCCTCCCGTCTGCAGCAGCGGACGCCCGCGAGGCCGACCTCCTGGCCCGGCGGCGGGTCCTCGGCACGGCGCTCGAGCGTCTGAGCTACGCGCGGCCGCTCCACCTCGTCCGCGGCGAGGGCGCCCGGATGTACGACCGCGCTGGCCGGGCGTACCTCGACGCGTACAACAACGTGCCGGTCGTCGGCCACTCCCACCCGCGGGTCGTCGCCGCGATCGCCCGCCAGGCCGCGACGCTGAACACGAACACGCGGTACCTCCACGCCGCCGTCCTCGACCTCGCCGAGCGGCTCGTCGTGTCGATGCCGTCCGGCCTCGACACGGTGATGTTCGTGAACTCCGGGAGCGAGGCGAACGACCTCGCCTGGCGCCTCGCGACGGCGGCGACCGGCGGGCGCGGCGGGATCGTGACGGAGCACGCCTACCACGGGGTGACGGCGGCGGTTGCCGACCTCTCCCCGGCGGAGTGGGGGAGCGGTCCCCGACCAGCCTCGGTCGCGACGATCCCGGCGCCCGACACGTACCGCCTGCCGGCGGCCGACGGCCCCGGCTGGCCGGCGCGCGCCGCCGCGCGCCTCGATGCCGCCGTCACGGAGCTCGCGGCGCGGGGGATCCGGCCCGCGGCGGTCTACGTGGACGGGGCGTTCACGAGCGACGGGGTCTTCGCCCCGCCGGCCGCGTACCTCCATGAGCTCGTGCGCCGCACCCGCGCGGCGGGCGCCCTCTACGTGGCCGACGAGGTGCAGGCCGGCTACGGGCGGATGGGGGACGGCCTGTGGAGCTTCGACGTGGCGGGGATCGTCCCCGACATCGTGACGCTCGGGAAGCCGATGGGGAACGGCCACCCCGTCGCGGCGGTCGTGACCCGCGCCGAGATCGTCGACCGGCTCGCCGCGGAGACCGTCTTCTTCAGCACGTTCGGGGGCAACCCGGTGGCCTGCGCCGCGGCCCTCGCCGTCTTCGACGTGCTCGCGGACGAGGGCCTCGTCGCGAACGCCGCGGCCGTCGGGGAGGACCTCCGGGCGGGGATCCGCGCGCTCGCGACCCGGCACCCGGCGATCGGCGACGTTCGCGGCCGGGGTCTCATGATCGGCGTGGAGCTCGTCGCCGTGGCGGCGCCGGCGTCAGCGGACGGGGCCGAGCGGGGCGCACCGAGGGCGGACGGCGCGCCCCGGGCGGAGGGCGCGCCCGGGACGCCGGACGCGTCGCTTGCCGCACGGGTGAAGGAGGCGATGCGCGAGCGGGGCGTGCTCGTGGGGACGACCGGGCACGTCGGCAACGTCCTGAAGGTCCGCCCGCCGCTCGTCGCGACGGGCGGCGATGCCGGCCTCCTCCTCGAGGTGCTGGAGCGCTCGCTCGAGGCGTCCGGCGCCTGAGCCGCCCGCTCGCCGTCCGGCGCCGCTCAGCGCGCGCGGCGGAGGGCGACGGCCCGGGCGAGGAGCAGGAGGACGCCCGCGGCGAGGAGGCCGGCGGAGGCGATCGCGACGGGCGCCATGCCCGGGCCCGGGCTCCCCTCCGACTTCGCCGCGCCCGCGTCCGTCGTATCGTCGGCGGCGCCCGCGACGCTCGACCGCTCCCCGGGAGGCGTCGGGGACGCCTCGCCCGCGGCCGCGGCCCCGGCCTGTGTCGGGGCGGCGCTGGGGCCCGCGGCGAGCGGCGGCCCGGCCGGCGTCGCGTTCGCGAGCGGACGGGGGCTCGCGCCGGACGCCTCGCCCGCGGCCGGCGCGGCCGTGGGGGATGGGGCGGGAACGGCGCCGCCGGCCCCCGAACCGGAGCTGTCGTCGGGGGGCCCGTACTCGACCTGCGATCCGACGGAGCTGAGGACCGGGGCGGACCCGGCCGACCCGAGCCCCGGCAGCCCGGCGCTCACGAGGAGCCCGACGATCCCGAGCGTCGCGAGGCCCGTGGCGAGCGGTCGGACCGCCGAGCGGGGCGCCGCGAGCCAGTCGAGGACGCGCCGCCAGCCGGCCGGACGGAGCCCTGCCGCGTCCTCCGGCGTGAGGCGGTGGTCGCGGCGCCGCGCCGGCGCGGGGAGCGCGACGAGCGCCCCCCGGATCGCGGCGAGGTCCGCGGCGAGCGAGGCGCATCCCGGGCACGTCGCGCGAAGCCGCTCGGCCGCCGCGAAATCGGCCCCCGCGAGGTCGCCGGCGTCGAGCGCGACGACGAGGGCGGCGTGCGCCGCGGCGGCGGCGACGGGGACGTGGGCGACGGGCGGCATGCTCCTCTGACGACCTCAGTGGTGGAAGAGTTCCATCCGCTCGGCGAGGATCGCCCGGAGGGCGAGCCGGCCGCGATGAATCCGGGACTTGACGGTGCCGAGGGAGACCCCGGTCAGCTCGGCGATCTCGCCGTAGTCGTACCCCTCGACGTCGTAGAGGACGATCGCCGTCCGCTGGTCGGCGGCGATCGCGGCGAGCGCGGTCGCGAGCGCGCGGCCGCGCTCCGAGGCGGTCACGATCGCTTCGGGATCGGCGTCGGGCCCGGCCGGCGGCTGCCACGAATCGTCCTCGAGCTCGGGGTACGGCCCGACCGGCCGTCGTCGGCGGGCGCGTTGGAGGTCCATCGCCGCGTTCACGGCGATCCGGGTGAGCCAGCCTCGGAACGAGGGCCCGCGGTACGAGCGGAGGTTCCGGTAGGCGGAGAAGAACGCCTCCTGGACGGCGTCGGACGCCTGGTCGACGTCGGGCACGAGGCGTGCCACGAGGGCATGGCAGAGGTCCTGGTACGCCTCGACGAGCTGGTTGAACGCCCCGAGGTCGCCGTCGAGCGCCCGGGCGACGAGCGCCTCGTCCCTGCGGGCGGCGAGTTCGTCGCCGGGGCGGACGGGCGCGTCGGCCGCGGCCGGGGTCGCGGTGGCACGCTCGCCGGGCGGGCTCGGGCGGGGATCGTCCAACGAGGCTCGACTCCTTCGGACGCAGGCGCCGGGGAACGAGGTGGGGGGCGGCGAGGCGGCGCGAGTCTAGCACGCGGCTCGGGCCGCCCGGGGGCCTCCGCCGGTTCGCGGCCGGTACACTGGGAGGGACGCGCCGGCCCGGCCGGCGCCGCCCCGGAGGGACCCGCCCGCCATGACCCGCCTCATGCTGCTCGACGGGAACGGGCTCATCTACCGCGGCTACTTCGCCCTCATCGAGACCCCCCTGACGACGTCGAAGGGCGAGCTCGTCAACGCCGTCTTCGGCTTCACGAACATCGTCCTGCGGGCGATCCAGGACGTGCGGCCGGACGCCGTCGCGATCGCCTTCGACCTCGGGAAGCCCACGTTCCGCCACGAGCGCTTCGCCGAGTACAAGGCGACGCGCCAGCGGATGCCCGACGAGCTCCGCGACCAGTTCCCGAAGGTCCGCGGGGTGGTCGCCGCCCTCGGGTTCCCGGTCTACGAGCGCGAGGGCTTCGAGGCCGACGACGTCATCGCCACGCTCGTCGGGCAGGCCGAGGAACGGGGGCTCGAGACGACGATCGTCACCGGCGACCTCGACATGCTCCAGCTCGTCTCGGAGCGCACCCGGCTCATGGTCTCCCTCCGCGGCGGCGTCGCGAACACGGTCGTCTACGACCTCGCCCGGATCGCCGAGCGCTGGGGCCTGCGGCCGGACCAGATGCTCGACTACAAGGCCCTGAAGGGCGACACGACGGACAATATCCCGGGCGTGCCCGGAGTGGGCGAGAAGACGGCGGCGAAGCTCGTCGCGACGTTCGGGACCATCGACGACCTGTACGCCCGGATCGACGACGTGGCCCCCGAGAAGCTCCGCCCGCTGCTGGCCGAGGCGAAGGAGCGGGTCCTCGCCAGCCGCGACCTCCAGCGCCTCGTCCGCGACGTGCCGGTCGCGCTCGACGTCGAGGCGGCCCGCCTCGGCGGGTACGACCGCGACGCCGTCGTGCGCCTCTTTCGCGAGTACGAGTTCCGGACGCTCATCGATCGCCTCCCCCCGCTCGACGGGGAGACGGCCGAGGAGGCGACCGCCCATGCCCGCGACGCCGCCGGCACGGTCGGGGCGGCCCGGGCGCCCGGCGCCGCGTCGCGGCCGCGACCCGCCCCGTCGGGCGGTCTCCAGCTCGCCCTCGCCTTCGACGCGGTGGCCCCCGCGCCCCCGGCGGGCGCCACCCCGGTGCCGCTCCCCGCCGGCGACCTGCGGGCCGCCCTCGCCGCGCTCGTCGCGGACCCGGGGCGCGTGGAGCGGGCAGACGCCGCGGCGGAGCACGGGCTCGCGGCGTGGCTGGCGACCCTCCCCGCGGTCGGCGCCGCGCTCGTCGTCGACGACCCGCGGCCGCGGGCGGGCAGCCCCGTCGCGCTCGCGCTCGCGGGCGAGGACGGCCGGGTCGTCGCATTCGAGGGGCCCGAGGCCGTCGCCGCCGCCCGGCACGCCCTCGAAGCGGCGGGGACGCCGCTCGTCGGCCACGAGGTGAAGCCGCTCCTCGTCGCCCGCTTCGCCGAGGATCTCGCCGCGGCGCCGTCCCCGGTCGCCTTCGACACGCAGGTCGCGGCCTACCTCCTCAACGCCTCGCTCCGCAGCCAGGGGATCGCGGACGTCGTCCACGAGCGGCTCGACCTCGACCTCCCCCCGACCGCCGCCGGCCTCGGCCCGGGCGAGCGGGGCGCTCTCGAGGCGCTGGGGGCCCTCGCCGTGCGCACGCCGCTCGCGGCGGCCCTCGAGGAGGTCGGCCTCGCCCGCCTCTTCGCCGAGCTCGAGCTGCCGCTCATCCCGGTCCTCGCCCGGATGGAGGCGACGGGCGTCGTTCTCGACCTCGCCGCCCTCGCCGCCCTCGACGCGGAGTTCGGGACCGAGCTGGCCCGCCTGGAAGCCGAGATCTACGCCGACGTCGGCCACGAGTTCAACCTCGGCAGCCCGAAGCAGCTCGAGCAGGTCCTCTTCCACGAGCTGAACCTGCCGAAGGGCAGGCGGACGAAGACCGGCTACTCGACCGACGCGACCGTCCTCGAGGAGCTCCGTCCGGCCCACCCGGCGGTTGGCAAGCTCCTCGACTGGCGCCTCTACGCGAAGCTCCGGAGCACGTATGTCCAGGCCCTGCCGGGACTCCTCGCCGACGACGGCCGGCTCCACACGACGTTCCACCAGGCCGTGGCGGCGACGGGGCGGCTCTCCTCGTCCGACCCCAACCTCCAGAACATCCCGATCCGCACCGACCTCGGGCGGCGGATCCGGCGGGCCTTCGTCGCCGGCGACCCCGGCCTCGTCCTCGTCTCGGCCGACTACAGCCAGATCGAGCTGCGGATCCTCGCCCACGTGTCCGGCGACGCGCACCTCCGGGCGGCGTTCGCCGAGGGCAAGGACATCCACCGCGAGAGCGCCGCGCTCGTCCTTCGCAAGGACCCGGCCGACGTGACGGCCGACGAGCGCTCGAAGGCGAAGATGGTGAACTTCGGGATCGCCTACGGGATGAGCGACTTCGGCCTGGCGACCCGGGCGAACATCCCCCGCGCGGAGGCCCGCGCGTTCATCGACCGCTACTTCGCCGAGTACAGCGGGATCAGCTACTACATGCTCCACATCAAGGAGACGGCACGGGCCCAGGGCTACGTCACGACGCTCCTCGGACGGCGCCGGGAGATCCCCGAGCTGCGCTCGTCGAACCGCAGCCTCGTCGCGGCAGGCGAGCGGATGGCCATCAACATGCCGATCCAGGGGACGGCCGCCGACATCATGAAGATCGCGATGATCCGGGTCGCCGCCCGCCTGCGCGCCGAGGGGTTCCGGGCGCGGCTCCTCCTCCAGGTCCACGACGAGCTGCTCCTCGAAGTTCCGCGGGACGAGGTCGAGCGGATCGTGCCCGTCCTCCGCGAGACGATGGAGGGCGCGCTCGCCCTCGACGTCCCGCTCACGGTGGACGTCAAGACGGGCGCCGATTGGGAGGCGATGACGCCGCTGCCGCGCCCCGGGACGGCGGGCGGTCCCGCCGCCGCGTGAGCGCGCGCGCGGCCGGCGGGTGCCGGCGGACCCGGGGAACCGCCCGTGCCTGAGCTGCCCGAGGTCGAGACCGTTGCCCGCGACCTCGCCCGGCTCGTCGCCGGGGCGACGATCACAGGCGCCCGCGGCGACTGGCCACCGGCGATCGCCTCGCACGACTCCGTGGAGGGGTTCGCGGCCGCCGTGGCGGGGCGGCGCGTGGAGTCCGTCGGGCGGAGGGCGAAGCTCGTCGTCGTCCGGCTGGAGGGCGGGGCCGCCCTGACGGTCCACCTCAGGATGACCGGCCAGCTGTTCGTCGTCCCGGCCGGCGCCCCGGCCGACCGCCACGTCCACGTCGTGCTCCCGCTCGCCGACGGGCGTGAGATCCGCTTCCGCGACGTCCGCAAGCTCGGGCGGATCGGCTGCTGGCCGGTGGACCCGGGGACGGGCGACGTGCTGGAGCGCGCCGGGGGGGCCGGTCTCTTCGCCGCGACGGGCCCCGAGCCGTTGGAGGACGCCTTCACGCTGCGGGCATTCCGGGAGCGCCTGCGCGGCCGGCGGGGCCGCCTCAAGCCCCTCCTCCTTGACCAGCGGTTCATCGCCGGGGTCGGGAACATCTACGCCGACGAGGCGCTCTGGCGGGCCCGCCTCCACCCGCTGCGGAGCGCCGCCACGCTGCGTTCGCCGCACGAGGCCCGCCTGTACCGGGCTCTGCGGTCGGTGCTCGCGGAGGCCGTCGAACGGCGCGGCTCCTCGATCGACGACTACACGGCGCCTGACGGCGACGGGTCGATGCAGGAGCGTCTCGAGGCGTATCAGCGGACCGGCGAGCCCTGCCCCCGCTGTGGCCGGCCGATCCGGCGGATCGTCGTCGGGGGGCGCGCGACCCATTTCTGCTCGTGGTGCCAGCGTCTGCCGGCGGCCGACCGGCGGGGGGCTGCGGCGATCCTCGGCGCCGCGCGTGCGCCGCGGACGCACGGGCGGCGCTGGACCGAGCTGGCAGGGGAGGGGACTCTGGGCCTGACGCCCGACGAGACGGCCCGGGCGGTGGCCCGGGCCCGGACGGAGCGGACGCGGCGGGCCGCCGCGACGCGGCGGGAGCGGGCGCGCGCGGGCGGGGGTGGCAGATCCCGCCAGCCGGCGGACGGCGGCCGGCCCGGCGGGGAGGCCTGACGGTGTCGCTCGTCCGCCTCTCGAACGTCACGCGCGAGATCGGCACGTTCGTCATCCTCGACGCCGTGAACGCGGCCGTCGCGGCCGGCGAACGGATCGGCCTCGTCGGCCCGAACGGAGCGGGGAAGACGACTCTCCTCCGGATCGTCGCCGGGACCGACGAGCCCGACCGCGGCGAGGTCCAACGCCGCCGCCACCTCACCGTCGGACTCCTCGCCCAGGAGGCCCACTTCGACGAGGCCTTCGCGTCGGCGCCCGACCTGCGGACCGCCGTCCGGCGGGGCGCAGCCCATGTCGAGGCGCTCGAAGCCGAGCTCCGCGCCTTCGAGGAGGCGGGGGCGGCGGGGACGCCGGCCTACGCCGACCTCGCCCACCGTTTCGCCGCACTCGACGGCTGGACCCTCGACCAGCGGGTCGAGGAGGCCCTCTCGGGGCTCGGGTTCGGGCCGGCCGAGATCGTCCGCTCGCCGGAGGAGCTCTCCGGTGGCCAGCAGACCCGGGCGGCGCTCGCCCGGCTCCTCGTCGCCGACCTCGACCTCCTCCTCCTCGACGAGCCGACGAACCACCTCGACCTCGCGGCCCTCGAATGGCTCGAGGAGGCGGTCCGCCGCCGCCGGGGGGCCCTCGTCGTCGCTTCCCACGACCGGGCCTTCCTCGACGCCACGGTCACCCGGATCTGGGAGCTCCGGGACCGCCGCCTGACGGCGTTCCGCGGCGACTACTCGGCGTTCGCGCGCCAGCGCGAGGCGCGCGACGCGAGCCTCCGCCGCGCGGCCGAGGCGCGCGTCGCGGAGATCGCGAAGGAGCAGACCCTCGTCCAGACGTACCGCACCCAGCGGAAGCACGGGAAGATGCACGAGCACGAGGCGCGCCTCGCCCGGCTCGACCGGATCGAGGTCTCCCGCGCGGGGCCCGCGCTCCGCCTCGACCGGGCACTCGGACGCGGGGCCCCGCGCTCCGGCGAGGTCGTCCTCCGGATGGAGGATCTCGTCGTCGGCCACCCCGGGGGCCCGGACGTCGCGCGCGCCGTCCGCCTCGAGGCGACGCGCGGCGAGCGGATCGGGATCGTCGGGCCGAACGGGGCGGGGAAGACGACGCTCCTGCGGGTGATCGCGGGCGAGCTCCCGCCGCGCGATGGACGCCTCGTCTTCGGGGCGAACGTCCAGCTCGGCTACCTCGCCCAGGTCCGCACGAACCCGCTCGCCGGCGAGACGGTCCTCGACGCCCTCCTCGGGGAGATCCCGATGACCGGCGGCGAGGCGCGCGGCTTCCTCGCCCGCTTCCTCTTCCGCGGCGACGACGTCTTCAAGGAGGTCCGGAGCCTGTCGGGCGGGGAGCGCTCCCGCCTCGAGCTCGCCCTCCTCGGGATCCTCCCCTCGAACCTCCTCCTCCTCGACGAGCCGACGAATCACCTCGACATTCCGGCCCGCGAGGCCCTCGAGGCGTTCCTCCGCGAGACGACGGCGACGCTCCTCGTCGTGAGCCATGACCGGCGCCTCCTCGACACCGTCTGCGATCGCCTGTGGGTCGTCGGCGAGGGCGCCGTCGTGCCGTTCGACGGAGGCTACCGGGCGTGGCGGGCGGCCGTGGCGGACGGCTGGCGGATCGGCGACGCGCTCGCCCGCGAGGACGCCCGGTTCCACGGCCGGCCGGCGCCGGTCCCGGCCGGCGCCGGCCGGGACGGGAGCGCCCGCCCGGGAGGGCGGAACGGCGGCCGGGCGACGAGGGCTGGGGCCCCGTCCGCCGCCCGCGGCGCATCGGAGCCCGCGCCCGCCGCGACGGAGCCCGCGCCCGCCGCGGAGCCCGCGTCCGGCGCCGCGCCGCGCTCCGCGGCGCGTGGAGTGAAGCTCTCGAAGGATGCGTACCGCCGCCAGAAGGCCGTCGTCGAGGACGACCTCACGCGGCTCGGGCTGCGGAGGAGCCACCTCGAGCTCGCCCTCCACGATCCGGCGATCGCCGCGAACTTCGTCGAGCTCCGGCGCGTGACGAGCGAGCTGGCCGACGTCGAGCAGGCCCTCGCCGCGGCCGAAGAGGCGTGGCTCCTCCTCGAGGACCGGGCCCCGTGAGCGCGTCGGGCGGGAGCGGCGCCCGAGCGGTGGCCCCGCGGGCCCCCCGCGCCCTCCGGATCGGGCTGACCGGCGCGATCGGCTGCGGCAAGTCGACGGTCGCGGGGTGGCTCGCCGCGCGGGGCGCCGCCGTCGTCGACGCGGACGCCATCGCCCGCTCCGTGACGGCGCCCGGGGAGCCCGCCCACGACGCGGTCCTCGCCCGGTTCGGCGCCGCGGTCCGGGGGCCCGGCGGGGCGCTTGACCGGGCGGCTCTCGCCCGCCGCGTCTTCTCGGACCCCGCCGCGCTCCGCGACCTCGAGGCGATCGTCCATCCCGCCGTCCGGCCGCGGATCCTCGCGGCGATCGAGGCGGCCGACGCGGCAGGCGCCCCGGCGGTCGTCGTCGAGGCGATCAAGCTCGTCGAGGGCGGTCTCGCCGCCGTGTGCGACGAGGTCTGGCTCGTCCGCTGCCGCCCGGCGACCCAGCGACGCCGACTCGCCGGGCGGGGCGTGGCCCCCACCGACGCCGACCGGCGGATCGCCATCCAGGGTGACGTCGCCGCGCGGCTGCGACCGTTCGCGTCGCGCGTCCTCGGGACGGACGGGCCGCCGGCGACGGTCGAGGCGCGCGCGGGCGTGCTCCTCGAGCGGGCCCTCGCCGCGCACGCGCGGCGGACCGCCGGCGCCTGAGGGGGGCCGCCGCCGTGCGCGCACGGCCGCCCGGCCCACGGGCGCGGGCCGGGCGGCACGGGAGGCGCGCCGGGTCAGCGGCGCAGGAGAGCCGGGCGCGGGCCGGGCGCCCGGGCGACCCGGCGGGCTACGGAGCGGGCGTCGCGAGCGGACCGCCGGCGCGCGGGTACGTCTCCGGCACGGGGAGCCCGTACTCCTGGATGATCCGGTTCGTCGTCTCGCCGAGGCCGCTCACGTCGACCGTCCGGCTGTCCTCCGGCGGCCGGAGGGCGAGGCTGAACGACGCCGTCCCCGAGGCCTGGAGGTGGCTGATCTGCTCGGCGGTCGTCTCGTCGACGCGGAGGACGTAGAAGGTCCCGGACTTCGCGAGGACGGGGACGTCCTGGTACGTCAGCTTCGTCGACTTGTCCGTGTACAGCCGTCCCTGGTCGGCGACGTCCTGGGGGACGTTCACGGTGACGGTGATGAAGACGTCGACCGTCTGGCCGGGCTCGATGAGACCCCCGACCGCGCGGTCGTCGGGGACGCTCACGGAGATCGCCCGGAGGTTCGGGCTGTCGGGGGCGATCGAGGCGTCGGGACCGAGGATCGAGAACTGCCCGCCGGCGGCCACCGAGGCGAGGAGGTTCTTCGTCACGAGCTGGCCGGTCGGGATCGTGACCGCGCTGATCCGGCCGACGGCGTCGGCGACCGCCGTCAATGCCGAGGCGTTCGTCACGTCCTGGGCGACCTGCCGCAGCGCGACGTCGCCCTCCTCGATCGGCTTCCGGGCCGGGATCTCGCGGACGGCGACGACGACCGAGGCCTGCGGGACGCCCTGTGTCGCGGCCTGCTGCTGAGCCTGGGTGAGGAGGTAGAACCCGCCGCCCCCTGCGACGAGGGCGAGGATGACCCCCACGACGATGATCCAGCGACCCCGCCGGCCGTGGTCCTTGAACTCGAGCTCATCCATGCCTGGCCTCCCGTGGGGCCGCGGCGCGACGTCGCCGCCGGCGGCCGGAACCGTCGTGCCTGCCCGTCGTGCCGGTCACCACGGCACGAGCCGCGCCTCCTGACCGAGGCGCAGCGCGGCGTCGTTCATGTCGGGATAGACGCCCGTGATCGCGTAGCCGTCGACGTTGTTCGAGCCGACGGCGGTGATCCTGAACACCGTGAAGCCCATGATGTCGACGTACTCGTTCGACGTGCCCGCGGTCGCGATGTCGAGGAGGATCGGGACCTGGTGGGTCACGGTCTGGCCGGCCGCGTTCGTGCCCGTGGCCCGGATCGTGAGCTGGTACTCGCCCGGTCCGAGGGTCCCGCCGTTCACCGCGACGGACACCGCGACGCTGCCGTTCTTGTTGAGCGTGAACGAGGACGGCGAGATCGAGGCCGCGCCGATGCCGGTGGGGAGCGCGCCGCCGCGGTCGGGACCTCCCTCGAGCGTGAGGGTGACGGAGCCGCCGAAGTACGTGGCGGTATTGTTCGTCGTGGCGAACGTGATCGAGCCGGTCGCCGTCTGGCCGGTCGCGTCCATCGCGAACACCTGGCCGCCCCCCGTGCTCGAGAAGTCCCGGGCGACCCCCCCGACGTTGATCGCGACCGGGTAGTAGTGGTCCGTGAGGTACGGGCTGGACGAGTGGCCCTTGATCCAGACCGTGGAGACGCCGACAGGGGCTGCGACGGTCCGGAACGTGTGCCAGAGGACGGTCGTCGGCGGCGTGGCGGGGTCGGGGGCGAACGTGATCGGCGCGAGCGCGCCCGTCGCGAGGGGGTTCGCGGGGTCGCCCCAGTCGGGGAAGGCGGTCGTCGTGACGGTGCCGTTGAACGACGAGTTCTTCGTCACGGACATCGCGATCGTGTCGTCGCGGTTCTGCGTCGTGCCGATCGAGACCGCGGAGGGCGCCGCGTACGTGAAGTCGGGGATCGTCATCGTGCTCCCGGAGTAGACGGCGGCGAGGATCTCGTCGCCGGGGGCGTACCGCGTGCGGATCGCGTCGACGACGATCCCGGCCGAGTTGCCGTCCATGATCCCGACCTGGTCGTTCGGGTCGGGCGGGGCCGTGGCGGGCGGGAACGCCGGGCCCGGGTAGCCGGTCGCCACCCACCCGGCCTCCTTCGCCTTGAGGGTGTTCGGGTTCGACCCCGCGGTCACGCCGTTGTAGAAGACGTTCGAGGTCGCCGAGGCGAAGTTCCGGATGTCGAGGACCACGAACCCCCGGAAGCTGGCGTTGTTGCCGGGCGCCGCGCCCTGGCCGACGAGCGTGGTGATCGGCCCGTGGCGCGCCGGATCGTTGCCGGGGTTGGCGGCGTCGAACGCAGCGCCCGCGGACGGCATCGTGCGGAGCGACCCGTCGACCTCGGTCCCCAGGCAGGCCGTGTCGGCGGTCGAGATGAGGTCCTGGAAGTTGCGCGTGTCCCCGTCGCAGGGATACACGGCGCCGGAGGTCGGGCCGGGCGCGTTGAGGAAGTGGCGCACCGCGATCGGCAGGAGGTCGCCCTGCAGGCGGACGTGGGCCCGTGCCCCGACGACGCTCGTCGCGAGGCCGACGGCGCGCCCGAACGTGAAGGGGATCGTGTTCTGGATCGCGACCCGCACGTCGCCTCCGCTGACGAGGATCCCGTTCACGAGCTGCGCCGGGTTACCGGCGCCGCCGGGCGCGTAGACGGGGCTGGCGGGCGGGAGGGGCGCCACGATCCCGTTCGGGCCGTGGGCGAGGTTCGTCGCGAGGACCGCCCGCGCCTCGGCGTCGGCGTCCGCGTCCGTCCCCCCGCGGATGAGGCTGTCGGCTGCGGCGAGGGCCGCCGCGTCCGCGGCGTTCTGGAGGGAGCGGCGCTCCATGATGAAGCGCCCCGCGTCGAACGCGATCCCGGCCGCCCCCAGGAGCATGACGAGCCCGAGGGCGAAGAGGACGAGAACCTGGCCGCGAGCCGCCGGGCTCCCGGCCCCGCGTCCGCGAAGCCAGGCCGCCATCAGTTGATCACCATCGTCACCTCGCCGGTGAGGGCGAGGCGGCCGTTCGCGTCCCGCGGGAGGAGCGCCGAGATGAGGGGGATGATGAGGTCCTGGTGGTAGACCGCCCGGACGGTGACCGTCTGGCCCGTCCGCGGGTCGGCGTCCGTGATCCCGCTCGGGACCGCGTACGTGACGACGAGGTCGCCGTTCGTGTACGTCATGCCGCTCTGGGTCCAGGTGGTTCCCCCGGCGAAGTAGGGGCTCGTCGTCCCGAGGAGGTTCATTGCGTCGAGGACGGACGCCCGGATCGCGTCGTTGCGGGCCGTGTCGTTCTGGGCCTTCGAGAGGGTGCGGTCGTAGACGTAGACGGTGCCGGTCCGGGCCCCCTCGCGGGCGGCGTTCGTCATCGTGACGTACGAGTTGAAGATGAGGCCGAACTGGATGACCCCGAGGATGAGGAGGAGGAGCGGGCCCAGGACGAGCGAGAACTCGACGAGGCTCTGGCCGCGCCGGTCCGTCCGGATGCGCGCGCCGGCGGGGGCGGGGCGGCGGAGGGCGCGGATCCGCATCGGGCGACCGAACCTCGTGCGCAGGGCGACACGGCCCGGAGGACCGGACCGGGCCGAGCATCGCGCACCGGCCGGTGCCGCTCCATGACCCCTTCGTCCTGCCCGCACCACCCCTGAGGTCGCGGGTCGGGCCCCGCCCCTCCGCGGACCGTCCCGCGCCCGGCCCGGGGGCGGGCAGCCCGGCGTCCCCGCCCGCGTCGAACACCCGTTCTGTTCCGCACGCGGCTGGTAGACTCGGGGCATGCCCGACTTCCGGCTCGTCGCCCCGTTCGAGCCGACCGGCGACCAGCCGGCCGCGATCGAGCGGCTCGCGGACGGGATCACCCGCGGCCTCCGCAACCAGGTCCTCCTCGGCGCCACGGGGACGGGCAAGACGTTCACGATCGCGCGGGTCATCGAGCGGGCACAGCGCCCGACGCTCGTCCTGGCCCACAACAAGACGCTCGCCGCGCAGCTCTACGCCGAGCTCCGCGACTTCTTCCCGGAGAACGCCGTCGAGTACTTCGTCAGCTACTTCGACTACTACCAGCCGGAGGCGTACCTGCCCCGGAGCGACACGTACATCGAGAAGGACTCGACCCGCAACGAGGAGATCGACAAGCTCCGCCACGCCGCGACGAAGGCGCTGTTCGAGCGGCGGGACGTCATCATCGTCGCCTCCGTCAGCTGCATCTACGGCCTCGGGGCGCCGATCGACTACGGGGCCACGGTCCTGCGCCTGAAGCGGGGCGGGGCGTACCGCCGCGACACGGTCCTCCGCCACCTCGTCGACCTCCAGTACCAGCGGAACGACGCGGCGCTCCAGCGGTCGCGGTTCCGCGTCCGCGGCGACACCCTGGAGCTCGTCCCGTCGTCGGAGGACCTCCTCGTCCGGGTCGAGTTCTTCGGGGACGAGGTGGAGCGGATCACCGAGCTCGACCCGCTGACCGGCGAGCTCCTCGCCGAGCGGAGCGAGGTGAACGTCTTCCCGGCGAGCCACTTCGTGACCCCCGCCGACAAGCTCCGCCACGCGGTCGACACGATCGCCGCGGAGATGGAGGAGCGGACCGGCTGGCTGGAGGAGCAGGGGCGGGCCCTCGAGGCGGCGCGCCTCCGCCAGCGGACGACGTTCGACCTGGAGATGATCCGCGAGCTGGGGTTCTGCTCCGGGATCGAGAACTACTCGCGGCACCTCGCCGGGCGCGAGGCCGGCTCGCGGCCCTGGACGCTCCTCGACTACTTCCCGCCGGACTGGCTCCTCGTCGTCGACGAGTCGCACATGACGATCCCGCAGGTCGTCGGGATGTACAAGAACGACCGGACGCGGAAGGAGATCCTCGTCGACTTCGGGTTCCGGCTCCCGTCCGCCCTCGACAACCGCCCGCTCACGTTCGAGGAGTTCGAGGCGACCGTCGGCCAGGCCGTCTACATGAGCGCGACCCCGGGGCCGTACGAGCTCGAGCGGAGCGAGCGGATCGTCGAGCAGCTCATCCGCCCCACCGGGATCGTCGACCCGGAGATCACCGTCCGCCCGACCGAGGGCCAGATCGACGACCTCCTCGAGCGCGTGCGCGAGCGGGTGGAGCGCAGCGAGCGGATCATCGTGACGACGCTCACGAAGCGGATGGCCGAGGACCTCGCCGACTACCTCCGCGAGCTCGGCGTGAAGGTCCAGTACCTCCACAGCGAGGTCGACACCCTCGAGCGGGTCCAGATCCTCCGCGACCTCCGCCTCGGGGTCTACGACGTCCTCGTCGGGATCAACCTCCTTCGCGAGGGGATCGACCTCCCCGAGGTGACCCTCGTGGCGATCCTCGACGCGGACAAGGAGGGCTTCCTGCGGAGCGCCTGGTCGCTCATCCAGATGATCGGGCGGGCGGCCCGGAACATCGGTGGCGAGGTCGTCATGTATGCCGACACCGTCACGGAGTCGATGCGGGCGGCGATCGA
>JAJZRQ010000076.1 GCA_021802585.1 Chloroflexota bacterium | reverse complement strand
CCACCCCGGACGCGGTCGAGGGCTGGCTCGCCGAGCTCGGCCTCGGGCCCCCGCCGCGCGTCGAGCGCGAGGCCGTCGCCGCGTGGGACCTCCGCCTCGACGGGCGCCGCCGCTTCGACGTCCCCGTTACGGTCATCCTCGACCCGGCGACCGCGGCGATCGTGTGGGCCCACCTCGCGCCCCCGATCGGTGACGCCTTCCGCGCCTCGTACCGGAAGCTCCTCCGCTGGAACGACGAGTTCCCGTTCGTTAAGTTCGGCCTCACGACGGACGAGCGCCCCGTCCTGACCGCGGAGATCCCCGTGGAGCGCCTCGACCGCGACGAGCTGGGGCTCGCGGTCGCGCGCGTCCTCGCGCTCTGCGACCTCCTCCTCGAGGAGACCGCCGCCTGGGCGTGGATTGGTGGCCGCATCCCGGACTGGACCGGCCGCACGAGCCGGCATGCTGGCCTCATCGCCCGGTACGCCGAGCGCCTCGGCGAGCTGGCCGCGCCCCTCGGCGAGCTGGCCGCGCCCCTCGGCGAGCTGGCCGCGCCCCGCTGACCCTGGACCACGCCGACCGCCCGGGCCCTGCTAGGATCGCCGAATGCGGCTGAAGCCCCATCGCCCCTCGCGCGAGATCCTCTCCGGCGAGTCGGCCGACGTCTACTTCGCCCGGGCCACGCGGATCCTCGAGCGCGAAGGGCTCGACCCCGTCGTCATCCTCGAGGTCTTCAGCCGCGGCGAGGGGATCCTCTGCGGCATCGACGAGGCCAAGAACCTCCTCGCCCACGTGTTCGCGCAGGCGGACCCCGCGGAGTGCCTCGTCGAGGCGCTCGACGACGGGGACACGTTCTCGCCGAAGGAGGTCGTCCTCCGGATCCGCGCGCGGTACCGCGTCTTCGGACTCTACGAGACGGCGATCCTCGGGATGATGGCCCAGGCGACCGGGTGGGCGACGGCGGCCCGCGAGTGCGTCGAGGCGGCCGCGCCGCAGCCCGTCATCAGCTTCGGGGCCCGCCACGTCCACCCCGACGTGACCGACGTCCTGGACTACGCGGCGATCGTCGGCGGCTGCGTCGGGGCGTCGACCCCCGCCGGCGCCCGCCTCGCGAACCTCAACCCGACCGGGACGATGCCCCACTCCCTCGTCCTCATCGTCGGGGACACGGTCCGGGCGGCCCAGGCGTTCGACCGCGACCTCGAGCCCGACGTGCCCCGGATCGTCCTCGTCGACACGTTCAAGGACGAGGCGGAGGAGGCGCTCCGGGTCGCCGGGGCGCTCGGCGAGAAGCTCTACGGGATTCGCCTCGACACCCCGTCCGAGCGGGGGCGGGTGACCGCCGACCTCGTGAAGGAGGTCCGGGCCCGGCTCGACCAGGCCGGCCACGAGCACGTCCGGATCGTCGTGTCGGGCGGGCTCACGCCGGACCGGATCCGCCACTTCAAGGAGCTCGGGGCGCCGGCCGACAGTTTCGCCGTCGGGAGCTACATCTCCGGGGCGAGCCCGATCGACTTCACGGCGGACATCAAGGAGATCGACGGGCGCCCGATCGCGAAGCGCGGCCGGATCCCGGGCGTCACGGCGAGCCCCCGGCTGCGGCCGGTGGACCTCGCCGCGTGGCGGAGCGGGACCTGACGGCGCCGCCGCGCGCGGACGTTCTGACGCGGGAGGAGGCCGTCGCACGCGGCGCCCGCGTCGGCCGCGTCGCCTACGCCCTCGAGCTCGATCTCGTTGCCGGCAGCCCCACGTACCGTGGCGCGGCCCGCCTCGGGTTCGCGGTCCGCGAGCCCGGCGACCTCTTCCTCGACTTTCGCGGCGGCTCGGTCGACCGGCTCGTCGTCAACGGGCGCGAGGTCACGCCCGAGCGGCCGGGGCACCGGATCCTCCTGCCGGCGGGGGTCCTTCGGCCGACGACGGAGGTCGAGGTCGCGTGGGAGAGCGAGTACGACCGTGGCGGCGACGGCTTCCACCATTTCGTCGACCCGGAGGACGGCGCGGAGTACGCCTACTCGAACTTCGAGCCGTTCGAGGCCCACCGCCTCTTCCCGTGCTTCGACCAGCCCGACGTGAAGGGGACGTACGACGTCGTCGTTCGGGCCCCGGCCGACTGGGCGGTCATCGCGAACGGCCCGCCGGCGGCTGCGGCGACCCTGCCCGACGGCCGCCGCGAGCACCGCTTCGCCCCGACGCCGCCGATCTCCTCGTACCTCGCGGCCGTCATCGCCGGGCCGTACGTCGGGGTCCGCTCGCAGCACCGCGGGACGCCGCTCGGGCTCTGGACGCGGCGCTCGCTCGCGCGCTTCCTCGACCCGGATGAGCTCTTCGAGGTGACGCGCCAGGGGATCGACTTCTACGCCGCCCTCTTCGACCAGCCGTTCCCCTTCGCGAAGTTCGACCAGGTCTTCGTCCCCGAGTTCAACTCCGGGGCGATGGAGAACGTCGGCGCGGTGACGTTCAACGAGACGTACGTCTTCCGCGACCCGCCGACGGAGACGCAGCGCCTGGGGCGGGCCGAGACGGTCCTCCACGAGCTGGCCCACATGTGGTTCGGCGACCTCGCGACGATGCGCTGGTGGGACGACCTGTGGCTCAACGAGAGCTTCGCGACGTACGCCTCGAACCTCGCCCTCGCCGAGGCGACCCGTTTTGACGGCGCCTGGCGGAGCTTCCACGCCGACATGAAACGGTGGGGCTACCAGGCCGACGCGCGCACGACGACCCACCCGATCTCGGGCGTCGTGCCGGACACCGACGCGACGTTCTACAACTTCGACGGGATCACGTACGGGAAGGGCGCGGCGGTCATCAAGCAGCTCGTCGCGGAGATCGGCCGGGACGCGTTCCGGGACGGCCTCCGGACGTATTTCCGGCGCCACGCGTGGGAGAACGCGACGCTTGCCGACTTCCTCGCCGCGCTCGAGGTCGGCGCCGGGCGCTCGCTCCGCGACTGGAGCCGGCGCTGGCTCGAGACGGCGTCCCTGAACACGATCGAGGCCCGCTGGACCGTGGCCGACGGGCGCCTCGAGCGCCTCGAGCTGAGCCAGGAAGCACCCGAGGACCACCCGACCCTCCGGCCCCACGCCCTCGAGGTCGCCCTCGTCCGCGCGGTCGACGGCGGGGCCGCGGAGGTCGACGTCGTGCCCGCCCGGCTCGACGAGGCCGAGGGCAGGGTCGAGGCGGCGGCCGGCCGGGCCGCTCCCGATCTCGTCTTCCCGAACCACGGCGACCACGGGTACGCCCGCGTCCTCCTCGACCCCGCGTCCCTCGCGGCGGTGCCCCGCGTCCTGCCCGGCCTCGTCGACCCCCTCCTGCGCCAGCTCCTCTGGGGCTCGCTCTGGGAGATGGTCCGCGGGGCGCGCTACTCGTCGCTCGAGTTCCTCGCCCTCGTGCGGGACCGGCTCCCCGAGGAGCGCGACGACCAGGTGTCGCTCGCCGCGCTCGACGCGGCCCGCGCGGCGCTCGCCCGGTACGTGCCCGAGGAGCGGCGCCTCGACGAGGCGCGCCGGTTCATCGCCGCGTGCCGCGTCGCCCTCGACGCGCTCCCGCCCGGCGACCTCCGCACGCTCGCCCTCCGGGCGGCGCTCGTGGCCGCGGCCGAGCCGGGGGACGTCGCCGACCTCGCCCGGATCGTCGACGGCGAGCCCGGAACGCCGGAGGTCCGAGTCGACCGCGAGATGCGCTGGGCCGTCGCCGCGCTCGCCGTCGCCCACGACCTGCCGGGGGCGGGAGAGCGGCTCGCCGCCGAGCGCGAGGCCGACCCGTCGGACCGCGGCGCCCGGGCCGCGATCCGGGCCGAGGTCGGCGCGCCCGACCCGGCGGTGAAGGCGACGGCCTGGGAGCGGATCCTCGGCGCGGGCTACGGGTCGTTCCACCTCACGAACGCGGCGATGCAGGGCTTCAACCACGCCCACGAGGCCGCCCTCCTCGCCCCGTACGTCGACCGCTTCTTCGAGGCGCTCCCCGAGGTCGCCGCGACGCGCGACCACCCGTTCGTGCGGGCGTTCGTCGGCGGGCTCTACCCGCATCATCGCCCCGAGGCCGCGCTCGTCGAGCGGACCAGGGCGATCGCCGACGCCCAGGTCGAGCGGTCGCCGAGCCTCCGCCGCCTCCTCGTCGAGGCGGCCGACGACATGGAGCGCGCCGTCGTCTGCCGCTCGTTCGCGGCGCTCCGGGCTCGCACCGTCGCCTGACGCGCGCCGCGGCCCGCGGGGACGGCCTCGCCGATCCGTGCGACGATCGGGGCATGGACGAGCGGACCCGCGACGACGATCGCGATCCCGCGCCCGGACCCGGGGACCGTGACGCAGCCCCGGACCCCGACGAGCGTGAGAGCGCATACGAGCTCCTCCAGCGCGGGCAGGCCCTCCTCGCGGGCCGGCACCACGCGCAGGCGGCCATCGTCCTCGCCCGCGCCGCCCGCCTCGAGCCGGGACGGGGCTCGATCCTCGAGCCGCTCGGGCGCGCGTGCTTCATGGCCGGCCAGGTGGAGCGCGCGGCTGAGGCGTTCGAGGCCCTCCTCGTCGTCGACCCCTCGTCGCACTACGGGCACTACGCCCTGGGGCGGTCGCTCATCCGGCTCGGTCGCGTCGAGGAGGGCCGGACCCACCTCCGCCTCGCGGCGGCGCTCGCCCCCGACAACCGCCTCTACCGCGGCGGCCTCCGGCGCCTGGGCGCGGCCGCCGACCGCCGGGAGCCGGCGGGCGACCGGGAGGCGACGGAGGAGCCCGGCGGGGCGGGGGAGTAGGCCCGGCCGGGAGTCGGCGGCCTGGCCGGGAGCGGCCGGGCGCGGGGAGTTGGCGGCGCGCAGCCGCCGGCCCGAGGGCCGGCGGTGCTCAGCCCGCGCCGGCGGCCTCCATCCGGCGCGCGAGCCAGAGGAGCCCGACGAGCGTCTTCGCGTCGTGGATCTCCCCGCGCTCCGCGGCCGCCAGCGCCTCGCGCCAGGGCAGGCGGACGAGCTCGAGCGCCTCGTCCTCGTCGGGGCCGAGCCGGTCGCCGTCCGCCGGAACGAGCTCCGTGGCGAGGTAGAGGACCATCCGCTCGGTCGCGAAGCCGGGCGCCGTCCAGAAGTCGGCGAGCCGCTCCCAGCGGCCGGCGCGGACGCCGGTCTCCTCCTCGAGCTCGCGGCGGGCGGCCGCGGCGGGATCCTCCGTCGCCCCGCTCGCCGGGTCGCGGTCGAGGGTGCCGGCCGGGATCTCCAGGAGGACCCGGCCGGCCGGGTGGCGGTACTGGCGGACGAGGAGGACGCGGCCCTCCGCGTCGAGGGGGACGACCGCGACGGCCCCCGGGTGCGCGGCGACGTCGCGCCGGGCCCGGCGGCCGTCAGCCCGCTCCACGGTGTCGACCCGAAACTCGAGGATCCGGCCGCGGTGGACGACCTGGGAGGCGACGAGCTTCTCGACGAGCGCGTCGTCGCCCGGGCGCGGCGTCGGGTCGTCGCCCGGGCGCGGCGTCGGGTCGGGAGCGGATCGCTCGGTGCGCATCGCCCGATTATCGCCGGCCGCGGAGGTGGACGAGCCGGGCCCCGCGGCCCAGCTCGTCCCCGGCGTCGGACGCCGGCGCGGCGGGTTCGCCGGCCGGCGCGGCGCTCAGGCCGCGGAGCGCGGGAGGTTCAGCTCCGTCTCCGCGTCGAAGAGGTGCATCTTGTCGAGCGGGAGGTGAACGGTGAGGACGTCGTCGGGGCGGACCCGGCGGTCGGCCGAGACGACGGCGACGACGTCGGTTCCCGCGATCTCGACGTGGAGGAGCTCCTCGTTGCCGAGGTACTCGACGACGTCGGCGCGCGCCTGGACCGTCGTGGACGGGCCGCTCAGCGGGGCCACGTCGAGGTGCTCGGGGCGGATCCCGATGACGAACCGCCCGCCGGTCACGGCGCCGACCGCCGAACGGTAGTGCGAGGGCAGCGGGATCTGCAGGCCGTCCGTCCGGAGGACCGCCGTCTCGCCGCTCCCCGACAGCTCGACGGGGAGGAAGTTCATCGACGGACTGCCGATGAAGCCGGCCACGAACTTGTTCGCGGGGTGGTCGTAGAGCTCCTGCGGCGGGCCGACCTGCTGGAGCTTCGCCTGGCTCATGACGGCGATCCGCTGGCCCATCGTCATCGCCTCGACCTGGTCGTGGGTGACGTAGACGATCGTCGTCTTGAGGCGCTGGTGGAGGCGCGCGATCTCGGCCCGCGTCTGGACGCGGAGCTTCGCGTCGAGGTTCGAGAGCGGCTCGTCCATGAGGAAGACCGCCGGCTCCCGGACGATCGCCCGCCCGAGGGCAACGCGCTGGCGCTGGCCGCCGGAAAGCTCCTTCGGTTTCCGCTGAAGGAGGTTCGTGAGCTGGATCGTCTCGGCCGCCTCCTTGACCCGGCGGTCGATCTCCTTCTTGTCGACCTTGCGGAGCTTGAGGCCGAAGGCGAGGTTGTCGAACACGCTCATGTGGGGGTAGAGCGCGTAGCTCTGGAAGACCATCGCGATGTCGCGATCCTTCGGCGGGATGTCGTTGACGACCTTGTCGCCGATCGCCAGCGTGCCGGTCGTGATGTCCTCGAGACCGGCGATCATCCGGAGGCTCGTGGTCTTGCCGCACCCCGACGGGCCGACGAAGACCATGAACTCGCCGTCCTGGATCTGCAGCGTGAAGTCGTCGACGGCGACGACCTCCCCGTACTTCTTGGTGACGTGGTCGAACGTCACGGTCGCCATGCGCCTCTCCTCTCCCGCCGGGTCATCGCGGGCCCTTGCATCCGGCCGACGAGCGGCGCGGACGGGCCCCGTACGAGGTGCCGGCGTGGGGTCGGGGCGATCGTAGCACCCGATCGCAACGATCTAGACGGGTCGGTTCCGGGTGCGTTCCGGGCGGGCGCTGGCGGGGCGTCCCGGGCCCGGGCCGACTCGGCCGGGCCCGCGCCGGCCAGGCCGGGCCAGCGCCGGCCGAGACCGGGGAGCGCGGTTCCGTGCCGCGAGGGGCCGGCTCGGCCGGGCCGGCCGAGCGTCCTCGGTCCTACACGGGGACTAGGAAGGCGAGGAGGACGAGGAGCGCGGAGGCGACTGCCTCGACGACTCCGACGTGGACCGGGCGGAGCGGCCGGACCGTCCCGGCGCGACGGCGCTCGACGATAGGGAGCGCGGCGGCCCGCGCGGCGAGCGCGGCGAACCCGAGCGCGTACGGCCAGGGCAGGACGAGTGCCGCGGCGCCGACGACGGCGACGTGGAAGCCGACCGCGAGGGCCACGAAGCGGCGGTTGCCGCGCTCCCGGATGACCGAGCGGACGACGAGCACCGTCCCGAAGAGGTAGCTGGCCGCCACGAGCGTCGCCCGCCCCGCGACACCGGCGTCCCAGGCGCCCGAGACAAGCACGGCCGCCGGGACGAGGACGAGGGCGATGACCGTCTGGCCGAGGCTGTTCGCGAGGTCGCGGGGGGTGCCCGGGCGCGCGCCGCCGAGGACGAGCGCCCCGACCGGCACGACGACGGCCGTCGCGACGACGAGCGCGGGGAACGTGGCCAGAAGAGCGAAGCCGGCGGCCGCGAAGATCGCCCCGTACACGGCGAGCGAGGGGAGGAACGACGGCCGGCGCCGGGCGCGGAGCCATGCCTGGGCGGTCGCCGACACGAGGTAGCCCGCGAGCGCGGCCGCCGCAAGGACGAGGTGCCAGGGCGCAGGCCGCGAGGCGGCGACGCCAACGAGGATCGGGATCGCGAGCATCGCCCAGGCCCCGTGCTGGCGCGGGAGCCAGAGGCGGGTCCAGGCGCGGGCCGCGCGGGCGTCGGAGGCGGTCGTCGTCACGGATCGAACACTACCGCACTGCGGGTTCTTCGGCGCTCCGACCGCCGCCGGTTGGGCGCTCCGACCGCCGCCGGTTGGGCGGCCGTGGCCGGTGGTTGGGCGGCCGTGGCCGGTGGTTGGGCGCGCCGCATCGACGCTACCGCACCGCGCGACAGGACGGACCGGCCGCGGCAGGGCGTCCATGACGACCGGCCCTCACGGCAGCATCACACGCACCGACCGCTGCGGTCCGGACGATCACCCCGGGCGATCGAACGGCGCGAGGAGGGCGATTCTCGTCCCGGATATCGCGCCCGGCGATCGGGCGGCGGGTGTTGCGTGCGACGGCTTGATCGAGCCGCCGTTCGGGCGCCGTCTCGTGCTCCGTGGACATCCGGCGCCGTCGGGGCAGCGCGAATCGCGGCGTCCGGACGGGCGTTGCATCGCCCGGGCTGCTACCCCGGCACGGGCCGGCGTCCGGACGGGCGTTGCATCGCCCGGGCTGCTACCCCGGCACGGGCCGGCGTCCGGACGGGCGTTGCATCGCCCGGGCTGCTACCCCGGCACGGGCCGGCGTCTCGCGGCCGCCCGCGGCCGCCCGCGGCGCCTCGCCCCAGCCCCGCGGCGCCCACGCGGGGCCCGGCTGCCTCGCTCCCGGCCGGGCCCACGCTCCCGCGACGAGACACGCGGTGGCGTCGGGCCGCCGGCCGCGCGAAGATGGTCCGATGACCGGCCGGCCCGTCCCCCGCGATCGCGCGTGAACGTCGTTCCGCTGCGCCGCCTCGTCGCCGAGCGCGGCCTCGACGTCTCGGCCGAGCCCGTCGTGCGGGGCGTTCTCGCGGAAGCCGGCCTCCTCGTTCACGACGGCGTCGACGGCGCGACGCTGCCGGCGGTCCGGGCGCTCCTCGACGAGCGCCTCGCGACCTCCTGCGGCAGCCGCTTCTGCGATGAGCTGGGGCCGGCGCTCGCCGGGGGGCCGGTCGTGCGCGGCCGGGAGGACGACTGCCGCGTCTGCCGCGGCTCCGAGGTCGAGCGGGCGCGGGCGCGCGTCGCCGCCGCGTGCCGGGCGACGGGGATCCGCCGGCTCCTCGTCGTCGGCGGGTCGCCGCGCTCTTGTGACGAGCTCAAGGGCGACCGCGGCGCCGGGCCGCGCGGCGCCGCCGGCGCGCCGGAGGTCGAGTGGCGGTTCGTCGACGGCGTCGCGCGCCCGAATCCGGCGGAGGCGAAGGCGAATGTCGCGTGGGCCGAGGTCATCGTCATCTGGGCGACGACCCTCCTCGACCACAAGGTGTCGACGCTCTACACGAACCCGCCGCACCCGCGCCGGGTGACCTGCGCCCAGCGGAGCGCCGTCGCCCCGTGCGACACGATCGTCCGCGCGATCACCGGCGACGACCGCCCGACGTCGGAGGGCTGACGGCCCGGGGGAGCATCGGCGGCCCACGGCCCGAGGGAGCATCGGCGGCCGACGACGGGCGTCTACGCAGGCCGGGGAGCATCGGCGGCCCACGGCCGGGGGAGCATCGGCGGCCGACGACGGGCGTCTACGCAGGCCGGGGGGAGACCTCCGAGAGCCTCGATCGCCGGCCGCCGGATCGGGCCGATTGCCCGGCCCCGTGCCCTGGGGGCGGGCACCCGTGCAGGATCGGGGACGAGCGATTCCGCGCGGCAGGGCCGTCCGGCCCGAGGCCCGGGGCCGATTGGCCCCCGTCGGTCACGCCATCGCCGGCGCGCAGCGACGCGGGGCGAGCCCGGCCCGTCGCAGGTGCCTGAACGCCGGCCCGTCGACCCGTACGAACGGGCCAGTTGCACGGCGGCCGCCCGCAGGTACCGTCAAACCGCTGTGAACCCGGCGTCGACGCTTGCCGCCCTGCGCTCCGGAAGGACGGCCCTCCATCACCACCGGCTCCGGCTCGCCCTCTCCGTCGGCCTGCTCGCGATCGTCTATGGGGCGATCCAGCTGACGGGGGGCACGCCGAACCCGCTCGTTCACTTCCTCTACATTCCGGTCGTCGTCGTCGCGACAACCTGGGGCTGGGTCGGCGGCCTCCTCGTCGGGACGGTGGCCGGCCTCCTCGCCGGGCCCCTGAGCCACGACAGCACCGCGGCGTCGCTGACGTTCCTCGGCACCTGGGGCTGGCTCCTCCGGTTCCTCGCGTACCAGCTCGCGGGGGTCTTCGCCGGCGTCCTCTTCGAGCGATCGCGACGGATCGCCGGGGAGGCCCGCGCGGCCGAGGAGCGGGCCCGCGCCGCGGCGACGATCCGCTCCAGCGAGACGCGCCTCCGGGCCGTCCTCGAGGCCTGCGCCGACGGGATGGTCGTCATCGACCGGCGGGGGACTGTCACCCTCGTGAACGCGGCGGTCGAGCGCCTCGTCCTCCGCCACCGGAGCGACATCGTCGGACGCCGCGTCGAGGACCCGGTCTGGCGCATGACGATGCCCGAGGGGACGCCGATCGTCGACCTCGGCAGCCGCTTCCGGGCGCTCATCGCGGCGGAGCCCAGGGACCCGCTCGGCGATGTCGTCCTCGCCCGGTCTGACGGGACGCCGGTCGTCGTCAGCGTCAGCGCCGTGCCGCTCGGCGCGCCGGGTGCCGGGGAGGAGGGCGCGGTCATCACGCTCCGCGATGTCACCGCGGAGCGCTCCGTCGCCCGGAGCCGCGCGGCATGGGCCGACAGCCTCCGGACGGCCGCGCACCGTGCCGCGGGGGAGGGCACGGCCGAGCGCGCCGCCACGACGCTCCTTGCGGAGTTCGGCCGCCTGTGGCCGATCGTGGCCGCGGCGATCTACGTGTACGAGGGCGACGGCGCGCACCGGCTCGCCGGCTGGTCGGTGCCGGGGCTCGACCCCGTCTATCCGCTCCGGATCGCCGGGCCGGTTGCCACGCAGCTCCGCCGGATCGCCGATCAGGGACGGCTCCGGCGGCTCCACCTGCGGTCGGTCGCCACCGACGAGGAGCGCCTCGAGCAGCTGGCGGCGGCGGGCGGGCAGACGAAGCTCGTCGTCCCCCTCCCGATCGACGGCACGATCGCCGGTGTCCTCGTCGCGGTCGACCGCCGCGACCACGCGACGCGGGACGCCGCAGAGGACGACACG
>JAJZRQ010000075.1 GCA_021802585.1 Chloroflexota bacterium | reverse complement strand
GCCCGCCGCCGCGGCGCCACGGAGCCCCCGCCGTGCGAGGTGCTCAGCCGCCGCCGAAGGCGCCGATGAGCGTCTCGTGGAGCGCCGGCTCGCATTCCGCGCGGCCGGTTGCGATCACCTTGTCGCCGGCGCGGAGGACCGTGTCCGCGAGGATCGGCTGGGCGGCGTCCTCGCGGACGATCGCCACGATCGCGCACCCCTCGGGGAGGGCGATCTCGCGCGGGTTGCGGCCGACGGCCGGGGAGGCATCGTCGAGGTGTGCCTCGATGAGCTCGAAGTCCGCCGTCAGCGGGGCGAGGTGGAGAAGCTCGTGGACCGGGATGTCCTGCTCGATCGAGCCGAGGATCATCCGGGTCGGGGAGATGAGCTCGTCGACCCCGAGGTGCTTGAACAGTGGTTCGTTCTTCGGGTTGTTCACCCGGGCGATCGTCTTCCGCACGGCGAAGTGGTGCTTCGCCATCTGGCAGATGACGAGGTTGTCCTCGTCGTCGCCCGTCACGGCCGCCACGACGTCAGCGCGGTTCGCGCCGGCCGCGGCGAGCGCGCTGCCCTCGCAGCCGTCCTTCGAGACGACGATCGAGCCGATCTCGTCCGCGATCTGGTCCGCCCGGACGCGGTCCTTCTCCATGAGCACGACCTCGTGGCCGGACTCGCTCAGCTCCTTCGTCAGGTAGTAGCCGACCTTCCCGCCGCCCACGACGAGCACGAACATCGATCAGGCCTCCAGGTCGTCGCGGCCGGTGCCGGCGAGGGCGGCCCCGGGATGGGCGTGAGCGACCCCTTCGCGGATCGAGGGCTCGCCGCCGCCGGGCTGGCCGATGGCCGCGAGGAGCGCGTCCGCCATCATCGTCGTGCGGCAGAGGGTGCCGATCCCGAGCTCGGCATACGCCTTCGCGCGGACCGGGTCGTTCACCTTCGCGTAGACGCGACCGACGGCGAGAGCCTCCTGGGCCAGCTGGGCGGCCATGACGTTCCGGTTGTCGCCCTCGGTGAGGGCGAGGAAGAGGTCGGCGCCCTCCGTGGCGGCGCGGCGGAGCGTGTCCTCGTCCGTGCCGTCGCCGCGGAGGGCGCTGCCGCGGAACGTGGCCGGCAGGCGGTCGAAGGCGCGGGTCGAGAGGTCGATGATCGTGACGTCGTGACCGGCGGTGTCGAGCGCCCGCGCCATCGTGGCGCCGACGCGACCGCAGCCGACGATGACGGCTCTCATGGTCGTTGTTCCTCGGGCATCGGCTCGCGCGCCACCCAGACGGCGCACGGAGCGTTCTTCAGGACGTAGGGAACGGTGCGGCCGATCGCGAAGTCCCCCCCGAACCGGGTCCGGTACGGAAGGCCGAGGACGAGCAGGTCGGCCGCCCGCTCGACGGCCTCGTCGACGATCGCGGCGCCGACATCGCGCGCCTGGACGAGCACGGACTCGATCTTCACCCCGGCGTGCTCGGCTCGCGCCTCGGCGCGGTCGAGGACGCTCTGGGCCTCCTCGTTCATCTCGGCGACGTTCGCGTCGAGCGGCTGCGTCCAATCGATCTCGACGACGTGGGCCGCGACGATCTCGGCGTGGGTCGGCCTCGCGAGCTCCAGGACGAGGCGGAGGATGCGCTCGTCGGATGGGCCCCCACTCAGCGCGACGACGGCGCGCCGGAAGGCGGGTACGGGCTTCTCAGCCACGGGACGCTCTGGTCCTCCGGGTCACGGTCACGGCCGCGGGGGAAACGGCCCGGCGGCGCGATGGGCAGGAACACGATAGCACCGCCGTGGCGCGGAGGCCGGCCCGCGGAGGTCAACGCCGGCGAGGCTCCGCCTCGCGGCCGCGGAGGTCAACGCCGGCGGAGGCTAACCCGGCGAATCCGGCCCCGCGGCCGCCGTCGCGCTCAGGCCTCGCCCGGGCCCTCGCGGAGGCGGAAGGCATCGGCCTCCTCGCGCCGGTACGGGACGCTCGTCACGACGGTGTTCGGGCGCCCCACGAGGGCCCGCCGGAGCTGGGCGGTCACCTGGTTGTAGAGGATCCGCTCCCACCAGTGGCGGGGCACGTACTCCGGCAGGACGATGAAGGTGATCGGCGCCTCCTTGTCGGGCGGCCAGGCCTGGTCGAGGACGTCGAGATAGGCGATGACCGGGCCGGTGATCGCGCGATACGGCGACTCCACGACGACGAGCGGGACGCCGGGGATCTGGCGCTCCCAGCGCTCGCGGGCCTGCTCGGCCTCCTCGCGGCTCTCCGTGACGACGACGGCCCGGACGTCGTCGGAGAGGGTCCGCCCGACGTTCACCGCCTGGACCGCGGCCCGGTCGATCCGGTTCACGGGGATGACCACGCGCTGGGCACGGCGCGGCGGCTCGATGACCTGGTCGGGGCGGAGCGCGAGCTGCGTCCGCGACGCGCGGTACTGGCGGTGGATGAAGAGGAAGACCCCGACCTCGATCGGGATGAGGACGACGACGAGCCACGCGCCGGCGGAGAACTTCACGCTCGCGACGACGAGGAGGACGACGAACGTGAGGACGCCGCCGATGGCGTTCAGGATCGCGCGCCACCACCAGCCCGGCTCGCGGACGGTGAACCAGTGGCGGACCATGCCCGTCTGGGAGAGCGTGAAGCAGACGAAGACGCCGACCGAGTAGAGGGGGATGAGGGCGTGGGTCTCGCCCCCGAAGATGACGAGGAGGCCCCCCGCCACGGTGGCGAGCATGACGATCCCCCACGAGAACGCGAGCCGGTCGCCCCGGAAGGCGAACTGGCGCGGCACGTAGCCGTCCTGGGCGAGGATCGCGGCGAGGCGCGGGAAGGCGTTGAAGCTCGTGTTCACGGCGAGGAAGAGGATGAGGGCCGTCGCCGCCTGGAAGGCGACGAAGAGCGGCGACCCGTCGCCGAAGACGGCGGCCGCGACCATCGCCACGACCGTCTGGCCGCCCTCCACGGTGGGCCGGATCCCGAACCCGTCCGCGACGACGGTGATCCCGATGAACAGGACCCCCAGGAGGATCGCCATCCCGAGCATCGTGTTCGCGGCGTTCTTCGCCTCCGGCGGCTTGAACGCGGGGACCCCGTTGGCGATCGCCTCGACCCCGGTGAGGGCGACGGAGCCGGAGGCGAAGGCCCGGAGGAGGAGGAGGACCCCCAGCGGCTCCGTGCCGAGGGGCACGAGGTTCTCCGGGAGCGGCGTCGCCTGCGCCTCCCCCCCGGCGATCCGGACGACGCCCAGCCCGATCATGAGGAGGGCGAGCCCCACGAAGAGGTACGTCGGGCTGGCGAAGATCAGGCCCGCCTCGCGGAGACCCCGCAGGTTGGCGAGCGTGATCGCGGCGATCGACAGGAGCGCGATCTCGATCCGCACGTCGTAGACGGCGGGGACGACCGAGTAGACCTGCGAGACGGCCGACGCCGTCGAGACCGCGACCGTCATCACGTAGTCGATGAGGAGGGCCGCGGCGGCGATGAGCCCGAACGCCGCGCCGAGGTTCTCCCGGGCGACGACATAGGCGCCGCCGCCCGACGGGTACGCCCGGCAGACCTGGCGGTACGAGAGGGAGACGACGGTGAGGAGGATCGTGATGGCCGCGGCGACCTCGATCGAGACGAGGAGGGCGCCGGCGCCGGCGAGGACGAGGACGCGGAGCGTCTCCTCCGTGGCGTACGCGGACGAGGAGATGGCGTCCGAGCTGAAGATCGGGAGGGCGAGCTTCTTGGGGAGCCGCTCGAGCTCCTCCTCCGCGTTCGACAGGCGCCGCCCGAAGAGGAGCCGGCGGACGTGCTCCACGGCGCGGCCGCGGGGCGTGGGCGCGCTCGCCGCCTCCTTCGCGGTGAGCATCCCCGGGCCCGTGTACCGGAAGTACGCGGAGTGCGGCCGCTCGACGTGGACCCGCCGGTCGCCGACTTTCCGGCCGTGGAGGGGGCGCCGTCCGCCGATCACGACGCCGCGTCCCCCGGCTCCGTCGGCCGGTCGTCCCCCGGCGCGGGCTGACCACCGACCCCCCGCGGGAGCGGCTGCCCTCCGCTCGCGGGCGGCTCGTGGCCCGAGCCCGTCCGCCGATACGGCACGTCGAGGATCACCGTCCGCTCGCGCCCGACGAGGGTGGAGCGCAGGCGGCGCGCGACCTGGTTGTAGAGCACACGGTCCCACCAGTGGCGCCCGACGTACTCGGGCAGGACGACAACCGTCGTCGGGGCCTCCTGCTCCGGGGGCCACGCGCGGTCGAGGACGTCGAGGTAGGCGACGAACGGCCCGATGAGCGAGCGGTACGGCGACTCCACGACGACGAATGGTACGTCCGGCAGCTGCCGGGTCCAGCGCTCCCGGAGCGCCTCGCCGGCGTCGGGGTCGTCGGTGACGTAGACGGCCCGGATATCCGGCCCGACCGTCCGCCCGACGTTCACCGCCCGGACGACGGCGCGATTGATGCCGTTCACCGGGACGACGATCCGCTGCGTGCGATGCGGGCGGGGGATCGCCGCATCCGCCGCGACCTGGAGCTCGGCCTCCTGGCCACGGTACTGGCGGCGGACCCACTCCATGAGGGCCACGAGGCCGGGGATCACGACGAGGGCGATCCACGCGCCGTGGGGCACCTTCGCGACCGTGATGATCACCCACACGACGCCGGTGACGAGCGCTCCCCCGAGGTTGAGGGCGGCCCGCCACGTCCAGCCGCGGGCCCGCTCGCGCGCCCAGTGGACGACCATCCCCGACTGGCTGATGGAGAACGAGAGGAAGATCCCGATCGAGTAGAGCGGGATGAGGTCGGCCACCGAGCCGTCGAACACGAAGACGAGGCCCGCGGCCGCGGCCGCGAGGATGACGATGCCCCACGAAAAGGCGAGTCGGTCGCCGAGGAGCGCGAGCTGGCGCGGGGCGAAGCCGTCGGCGGCGAGGATCTGGGCGAGGCGCGGGGCGCCGTTGAACCCCGTGTTGGCGGCGAGGAGGAGGATGAGCGTCGTGATCGCCTGGAAGCCGACGTAGGGCGCCCCGTCGCCGATCACCGTGCGCGTGACCTGCGAGATGAGGGTCTCCCGCTCGGCCGGGTCGGGGGCGAGCCCGAAGGCGGCCGCGAGGAACGAGAGGCCGATGAAGATGATCCCCAGGAGGAGGGCCATCGCCAGCATCGTCGTCGCGGCGTTCCGCGCCTCGGGCGGCTTGAACGCCGGGACGCCGTTCGAGATCGCCTCCGTCCCGGTGAGCGCCACCGACCCGAAGGCGAACGCCCGAAGGACGAGGAAGATCGTCAGGACCTCGAAGCCGTCCGGCGGGGCCTCGACGCGGGGCGTCGGGAAGGACGCGGCGGGGTCCCCCGACGCGATCCGGGCGATGCCGAGCCCGATGATCGCGAGGGCGCCGACGACGTACGCGTACGTCGGGACGGCGAAGATGTTCCCCGATTCGCGGAGCCCGCGGAGGTTCGCGAGGGCGAGGAGCGCGATCGCGGCCATCCCCAGCTCCGCCCGCCACGGGAGGAGATCGGGCGCGACCGACGTGATCGCGGCGATCCCGGCGGCGACGGAGACGCCGACGGTCATGACGTAGTCGTAGAGGAGGGCAGAGGCCGCGACGAGGGCGATCCGCTGGCCCAGGTTCGCCCGGGCGACAGCGTAGGCCCCTCCGCCGCTCGGATAGGCCATGCAGACCTGGCGATAGGAGATCGCGACGATGAGGAGGAGGAGGGCGATCGCAATGGCGATCCCCGGACCGAACGCGAGGGCCGTCCCGCCGGCGAGGGCGAGGATCCGGAGGATCTCTTCCGACGCGTACGTCGAGGAGCTGATCGCGTCGGAGCTGAAGATCGCCAGCGCCTTCGTCTTCGAGAGCCGCTCGCCGATCTCCTCCTCGCTCGCGAGCGGCCGCCCGATCGCGAGCGCCTTCACCCGCGCCCAGGCCCGCCCGAACGCCGTCTTCGGCGCGCTCGCCGCCCGCTTCGCGGTCAGCTGGCCGGGCCCGGTGTACCGGAAGTACGCGCTGTGGGGCCGCTCGATGCGGACCCGCCGGTCGCCGACCTTGCGTCCGCTGAGCGGGCGGCGACCGCCGATCACGGCCTAGCGGCCGACCGCCAGGCGGTCGGCGAGCCAGTCCGGGAGGCCGGCGGCCCGGATGTCGCGCTGGGTGTCGGAGACGGGATACCGCACCCGGTGCCAGGTGGCGGTGGCGGCGCCGGTGTCGAGGACGAGCGCGGCCGCCCGCGGGTCACCATCGCGCGGCTGGCCGACGCTTCCGGGGTTGAGGAGGAGGCGCTCCGTGCCGAGCGCGAGCTCGAGGCCGTCGGTGGCGCGCACGAGGTCGACCCGGCCCTCATCCTCCAGCCACGCGACGGGGACATGGGTGTGGCCGTGGAGGCAGCAGCGCGTCGCGACGGCGGCAAGGCTCGCCGCCGCCTCCCGCGCGGTCGTCACGTACTCCCAGGTCGGGTCGCGCGGGCTGCCGTGGACGAGGGTCACCCCCTCGACCTCGAGGCGCTCGGGGAGGGCTCCCAGCCAGGCCCGCGTCTCCGGGGAGATCCGGGCCGCCGTCCAGCTCGCCGCCCGCTGGGCCGCGGGATTGAAGCCCTCGACGCCGAGTTCGCCGAGCGCCGCGGCGTCGTGGTTGCCCCGCACCCCGACCGCGCCGATCGCGCGGAGGCGGGCCACGACCTCGTCGGGATGGGGCCCGTAGCCGACGACGTCGCCGAGGTGCCAGAAGGCGTCGACGCGCGGCAGGGAGGCGAGGACGGCCTCGAGGGCCGGGAGATTCGCGTGGATGTCGGAGAGGACGGCGAGGCGCATCGCGACGGAGCGTATCGCGCCGCGGCGGGCCGCGCGCGCCGGGTCACCAGGGGCGCCGCCGCCGGTCGGCGGGCGGACGGGGCCACCCCGAGCCGGTACGGCCCGTCTTCCGGATCGTGACGAGGACGTGGCCCTCGAGCCCCGCGAGCCCGCTCGGCAGCGGCGTGATGGCGAGGGATCCTCCCCCGAGCGCGGCGATCGCCGGCACGGCGCGGTCCCGCTCGGCGCCGCCGCCGGTCCGCTTCCAGGCGACGAGGATGCCGCCCGGCGCGAGGAGCGGGAAGGCGAGCTCGACGAGCTCGGGGAGGGCGGCGACGGCCCGCACGGTGACGGCCGGCCAGCGCTCCCGGTGGCGGCCGTCCGCCGCCAGGGCCTCCGCGCGCAGGGCGCCGACGGCCACCCGGCCGGCGACCCCGGCCGCCTCCGCGGCGACTTCGAGGAACCGGGCCTTCTTGGCGATCGAGTCGACGAGGAGCGCCCGCTCCGCCGGAAGGGCCAGGGCGAGCGGCAGCCCCGGGTAGCCGCCGCCCGACCCGAGGTCCACGAACCGCCGGACGCCGGCGGACCGCAGGAGCGGCACGGCCGCGAGGCTGTCGAGGAGGTGCCCGGCCACCGCCGCCTCCGGGTCGCGGATCGCCGTCAGGTTCACGGCCGCCGTCCAGGCGAGGAGGAGCCGGAGATGGCCGAGGATCGCATCACGGGTCGCTGCCGGGAGGTCGCCGAGGCCGAGGATCGCACAGCCGGCGTCGAACGCCTCGACCGCCGCCGCAGGCAGGGCGGGGCAGAGGGACGGATCGGCCGGGAGCGGTGCGCGGTCGCGCAAAGGAACCCTCCGTCGCGTCGTGCGGGTCCCCAGCAACTGGACCGCGCCGCTCCCGGCCGGCGATCTGCTCGCATCGCCGGCGACCTGGGAGGACGGTCTCCCGGCGCGCGTCCGGTTCGCGGCCCGGGTCGCCCCGCGGCCCCTCGCGCACGCCGTCCCCCGTCATCGGGTCCGCCATTCGATGCGGACATCGATCGTTGCCGCCGGTCGAGCCCCCGTCAACGGGGTTATCCACCGGGTTGTCCACGATCCGGCGCACGCCGGCCCGGGCATGTGGACAGGTCAGGCTCCCGGCCGTGCCCGCGCGCGCCGGCGCGGGGGGCCCGGACGACCTCCCGCTCCTCGAGGGCGACCTCCTCGCGCTCGACGACGCCGGGGAGGGCGGCGAGGACGGCGGCGCGCCCCGCCTCGGCGGCGCGGCCGCTTGCCGCGGCGAGGCCGCGAGGAGGTGCCGGAGGGCGGCCGCCGGGAGGAGTGCGCTGGCGGCCGGCGCGTGGGCGCGGTCGGCGAGCTCGAGCCCAAGTTGCGCCTCGGCGCTCGCCACCGCGAGGCGGAGGTAGCGATCCACCGGGTCGCCGGCGCGGGGAGGCGCGGTCGTCGCGCGAGCGCCGCCGGAAGGACCGCGGCGGCGGTCAGGTGCGCGGGGCAGCGCTCCGGACCGGCCGGCCCAGGGTCCGCCGCACGACGTCGAGGACCTCGTCGACGTACTGGTCCGCCTCGCCCCGCTCGGCCGCCGTCCGGACGCAGCCCTGGACGTGGTCCTCGAGGACGAGGATCGAGACCGCGTCGATCGCGGCCCGCAGGGCCGCCGTCTGCTGCAGGATGTCGACGCAGTACTCCTCGCGCTCGATCATCCGGGCGATGCCGCGGACCTGCCCCTCGATCCGCCGGAGCCGCCGCAGGAGCTGGGCGCGGTCGCGGCTGTACGAGTGGCGGAACGTGGAATCGTCCCCGCCGGCCTCGCCGGCGTCGGTCGCTCCCGTCGGGTGGTGGTGCTCGGTGGTCATCGGTCGTCGCTCTCCGGTCGGGCTCGCCGGGAGCATGATACTCCCCGCGAGTATCGATCGGCGGACGGGGGAGCTGCGCCCGCGGCGGACCCCCGCTCGCCGGGCGGGCCCGGCCCCGCGGCCAACCGGCTAGACTTGGCGCCGATGGACCTCCCGGAGTCCCACCTCGCGCCCGCCGGCCGCGATGACGCGGCACCGGTGCGCGTCGCCCCGGGGGCCGCGGCCCGGTGACGGACGCCCGGCCCCGGCCCGCCTTCGCCCATGCGAGCGAGGCGGAGCTGGCGCGGATCCTCGATTTCTACGAGGTCGGCTGGGAGTACGAGCCCCACACGTTCCCGATCCTCTTCGACCGGCAGGGCGCCGTCCTCGAGAGCTTCAGCCCGGACTTCTACCTGCCCGACCTCGACCTCTACGTCGAGCTCACGACGCTGAAGCAGCGCCTCGTCCGGAAGAAGAACCGGAAGCTCCGCCGCCTCCGGGAGCTCTATCCGGGGCTGCGGATCAAGCTCCTCTATGCCCGGGACTTCCGGGCCCTCCTCCTGAAGTACGGCCGGATCGCCCTCGCCGACGCCCTGAGCGGGGCGGTGGGGCAGGCGACCCCGGACCGCGACGCCGCAGGCGTCCTGACCGCCGCAGGCGACGGGACCTCGACGGCCGGAGCCCGGCCCCGGCCGGTGGCGCTGCCGATGGCGAGCACCCCCGACCCCGGGGCGTCCTCCCCGCCGGCCGCGCCGGGCGACCCCGCCGCGCGGGCCGACGCCGCCGCGCTGCGCGACCCCGTCGCCGCCCCGCGCGCCGCGCGCCGATCATCGCCCACCCACCCGCGACGGCCCCGCCGCACGCGATCCGAGGCCCGGGCCCGCGCGGCCGCGCGCGCTGCTGCCGTCCCCGCCACCGAGGAGCCCACGTGACCCGCACCGCCGATCTCATCGCCGACGTCGCCGCGGTCCTCCTCTCCGAGGACCAGATCCAGGAGAAGGTGGCTGAGCTCGGCCGGCGCATCTCGGCCGACTACGCGGGGCGGGAGCTCACGCTCGTTTCCGTCCTGAAGGGGTCCCTGCCGTTCATGGCGGACCTCATGCGGGCAATCACGATCCCGGTCCAGATCGACCTCATGGAAGTGTCCTCGTACGGCGGCACCGCGACGGAGTCGTCGGGGCTCGTGCGGATCCTCAAGGACCTCTCGTCGTCGATCGACGGCCACCACGTGCTCATCGTCGAGGACATCATCGACACGGGCCTGACCCTCAACTACCTCGTCCGCTACCTCCGCGGGAAGAACCCGGCCTCGCTCCGGATCTGCACCCTCCTCGACAAGCCGGCCCGGCGCCTCGTCGAGATCCCGATCGACTACCGGGGGTTCGAGATTCCCGATCAGTTCGTCATCGGCTACGGCCTCGACTACGGCGAGCGCTACCGGAACCTCCGGTTCGTCGGGGTGCTGCGGCCCGAGGTCTACACGAGCCCCGCATGACGCTGCAGCGCCGCTCCCTGGGCCGGGGGCGCCTCGTCGCCGCAGTCAGCGCGATCCTCGTCCTCGCGGGGTCCGTGCTGCCGTGGTTCCGGGCGGGGGGCAGCGACGGCATCCCGCCCCTCGTCGGGAACGCGTTCGAGGGGCCCGGGATCCTCGTCTTCCTCGCCGCCCTCGCCGCCCTCGCCCTCGTCGCCCTGCCCTACTCGGCCGGCGACCGGCCCGTCGCCCTCGACCGGTGGTGGGCGTACGCCGCGGTTGCGGCGACGGCCGTCGTGGCGCTCCTCGTCCGCGTCCTCGCGATCGCGACCGGCGCGGGCGGCCTCGGCACGATGCTCCCCGACCGAGCGCCCGGCCTCTGGCTCACGGCGGCCGGCGTCGTGGGGCTCGTCTTCGCGGCCGCGGAGATGTACGGCCGCCGGCGGGACTGACACCGAGGCCCGGCGCGGGGGTGGGCGAGGCGCCGCCGGCCGAACTCAGGGGGTCGGGCCCGGGGACGCGGCGGGAGCCGCCGGGGACGCCGGCCCCGCGACGCCGGGCCACGGCCCGCGGACCTCGATCGCCAGCCACGCCGCCGACCCGTCGGCCGGCTGGACGCGGAAGACGTACCTTCCCGGGGGCCACGAGGGGGGTGCCGCCGGCGTCCTCGTGCCGGGTGCGGGCGAGCCGCCCGCCGCGACGAGCGTCGGTGTGGGCGCGCCGCCGGGCATCCTCGGGCCCGGCGCGATCGGCGGCGGCCCGTAGAGCGCCCCCCGGTCCGCGCCCGTGCCGCCCGCCACGGGGACGAGCGCGACAGGCTCCGCCGACCCGGTCGCATCCACGCCG
>JAJZRQ010000012.1:50033-51521 GCA_021802585.1 Chloroflexota bacterium | reverse complement strand
GGCGCCGCGGAGCAAGGGCCGTGCGGTCCGAAGTCAGGCGAGGGCGACGCCCCCGCCCGACTCGACCCGGCCGACCCGCCAGGACGGGACGCCCGCCGCCGCGAGCGCCGCCTCGACGGCCTCGACGCGGTCCGGCGCGACCGCGGCAAGGAGCCCGCCCGACGTCTGCGGGTCGTGGGCGAGCGCGACGATCGGTGGGGCCACGCCGGCCGCGATCTCGAGGGCGGGCGCGGTGAAGCGCCGGTTGTGGGCCGCGCCGCCCGTCTCGACGCCTGCCGCGGCGAGGGGCAGCGCGCCCCGGAGGGCCGGGAGGGCCGCCGCGTCGAAGACGAGCCGCGACCCCGACGCCCGGGCCATCTCGAGCCCGTGGCCGAGGAGCCCGAACCCCGTGACGTCGGTCGCCGCGCGGACGCCGGCCGCAACGAGGACTTCTGCCGCGGCGCGGTTGAGCCTGCGCATCGAGGCGATCGCCGCCTCGAGGTCGGCCGGAGCCACCCGACCCTCACGGGCCCCCGAGACGAGGTGCCCCGTCCCGAGCGGCTTCGTGAGGAGGAGCACGTCCCCGGGCCGGGCGCTGCCCTTCCGCAGGATCCGGTCGGGGTGGACGAGGCCGACGACGGCAAGGCCGAACTTCGGCTCCGGGTCGCGGATCGTGTGGCCGCCGGCGAGCGTCCCGCCCGCCTCGCGGACGACCGCCGCCGCCCCACCGACGATCGCGGCCATCGCCGGCGCGGGCAACTCCTCGGGGAACGCCGCGATCGAGAGGGCGAACAGGACCCGCCCGCCCATCGCGAACACGTCGGAGCAGGCGTTCGCCGCGGCGATCGCGCCGAAGGCCTCCGGGTCGGCCACGAGCGGGGGGAAGAAGTCGACCGTCCCGACGACGGCCAGGTCGTCCCCGACGCGGTAGACCGCCGCGTCGTCGGGTGGGTCGAGCCCGGCGAGCAGGTCCGGAGGCGCCGGCGCGGCTCCCAG
Organism: Chloroflexota bacterium; assembly: GCA_021802585.1. Classification (GTDB taxonomy): domain Bacteria; phylum Chloroflexota; class Limnocylindria; order Limnocylindrales; family CSP1-4; genus CTSoil-043. The sequence goes on along the minus strand of JAJZRQ010000012.1, from coordinate 50,546 downwards.
CCCCGCGAGGACGTCGCCGAGGACGTCGGCGCCGAGCTTCGCGGCGCAGCCGCCGCAGTCGGTGAGGTCGGTGAGGCGGATCGCCGGGAGCGGCTCCGTCATCGCCGTTCGGGCGTGGCCGCCGCGCCGCCCTCCACGGCCGCCGCAGGCCCGCCGGGCTGCGGCGCGGGGGGGCGCGCCGCAGCCGAGCACGTCGTCGAGGCAAGCCAGCCAGGGCCGGGGGCCCATCGCCTCGAAGAAGAGGCGGCTCTCGTCGACCGCCGCCCGCGCCCGCGGGTCGCGCGAGCCGAGGAGCGTCGCCATCGCGTGGCCGCCGCGCGCCTGCCGGGCCGCGGGCACGCCGGCGCGCGCCTGGACCGACGATCCACCGTCCGCACCGCGGACACGAGCTCGCGTGCGGCGCGGGCGGCCCGCTCGGCGTCGCGGTGCTCGGCGAGCGTCGTGAGGCCGACGAGATCGGCGAACAGGACGGACACGAGGCGCCGCTCGGAGACTCCCGGCCCGCCGGACGCC
>JAJZRQ010000012.1:0-49933 GCA_021802585.1 Chloroflexota bacterium | reverse complement strand
GCCGCGGCGCCGCCGGCCGACACGCCGAGGCGCGTCCCGCACTCGCCGCAGAACTTCGCCGCCGGCGGGTTCGGCGACCCGCACGTCCCGCAGGCGGAGGCGAACGGCGCGCCGCACTCCAGGCAGAACTTCCGCCCCGGATCGTTCTCCGCGCCGCAGCTCGCGCAGATCACCGGTACTCCCCTCCGTCTCCGACCGCGACAGCGTAGCCGACGCCGCCGTCGGGGCATAGACCTCGCGCCGCGACGGCCGGCACGGGGCGCCCGCGGCGGCCGGGCGCGGTCCGGCGGCCGGCGCGGCCCCGTGGCGCCGGGGCGCGGCCGCGCACGGCCACGACGCTCGGCACGGCCCCATGGCGCCGGGGGCCGTTCGGCTCTCGCCAGCATGCGCGGCGCCGCCCATCGTGCCGCCCGGCGGGAGGGCGTCGACGCGCGGGCCATGAACCGGCCGCCGGGACCGCGCGGAGCCACTGGCGAGACCGACCTGCCCCGATCGACGTCGCCGCGCTCCGTCGCGGGACGCTCGGCGAGGTGGCCCGATGAGGAAGGTCCTGGGCGTGGCCGCGGCCCTCGTGATCGCGGTTGGAGCGATCGGGAGCGCCGGCCCGCCTCCCGCCGCCGGCACGATCGTCGACGCGCGCTCCGCGCGGCTCACGATCTGGCACAACTACGTTGCGGGCTCCGCCGAGGAGTGGGCCTTCCAGACCGTGCTGGCCGCGGTCCGCCCGCGGTTCCCGAACGTGCGGTTCACCGTCGTGCGGCAGGCGTTCGGCGACCTGTACGCGCGGTTCGAGGCCGATCCTGCGCACGGCCCGGACCTGTTCATCTCGAGCAACGATCGGCTCGGGACGGAGGTGCGCGCCGGCCTGCTCCGGGACGTGACGGCGGCGGTGGAGTCGCGCGTCGCCTCGCTGACCACGAGGGCCCGCGAAGGAGCGCGCATCGCGGGCCGCTTCTACATGATCCCCGAGTCCACGAAGGTGCTGGCGCTCTACTACCGCCCCGGGAGGGTCGCGGCCGTGCCCGCCACGACCGACGCCCTGCTGGAGGCCGTGCGTGGTGGTCTCAGGCTCGGCTTCGTCGCCGACTCGTACTTCGTCGCCGGCTTCTTCCCGGCGTTCGGCGGCCGGATCATCGACTCGACGTACCGCTGCGTCGCCGATCGGACGCCGGGCGTCGCCGACGCCCTCGCCTACCTCCGCCGGCTCGAGCTCGACGGCGCGACGGCGTACACGATTGGCCACTACGGGCAGATGGAGGGCGACTTCGAGGCGGGCCGGCTGGACGCGATCATCGACGGCAACTGGATCGGCGCCGAGCTCCGCGCGGCCGTCGGCCCGGACCTCGGCCTCGCCCTCCTCCCGTCGGGCCCGGCTGGCGCCTCGCGGCCGATGGTCAGCCTCGACGGCTGGTTCGTCAACGCGCGGCGACCGAACGCCGCGTTCGCGACGAAGGTGGCCCTCGCGCTCTCGGATCGGGCCGCCCAGCGGACGTGGGCGACGAACGCCGTCCACGTCCCCGCCGATGCGCTCGTCACGAGCACCGACCCGCTCGGCGCCGACTTCGCCAAGGCGGTGGCGGCCGGCAGGACCCGGCCGACGGGCAGCGCGATCGACGCCTACTGGCAGCCGTTCCGGACGGCGGTCGAGAAGGTCGTGCTGGGCGGGGCGAACGCCCCGAAGGCGGTCCGCACCGCCTGCTCGGCGATGAACGCCGCGAACGGCCGCTGATCCCGAGGGTGCCAGCCGGCGATCCCGCCGCCCCGCGACCTGTCGGCCGGCAGATCCGGCGATCCCGCCGCCCCGCGACCTGTCGGCCGGCAGATCCGGCGATCCCGCCGCCCCGCGACCTGTCGGCCGACACCTGTCGGCCGGCATCGCGCGCCCGCGCTACCATCGCGTCCCGGGAGCGGTTGTCGCCCGGTGGCGGCCCCGGTCTTCAACACCGGTGCGGTCGCGGGTGACGCGGCCGGGTGGGTTCGACTCCCATGCGCTCCCGCCAGCCTGCGATCATCGATGCCATGACCCCGACCCGCCCCCGGCCGCCGAGCGTCGAACGCGTCCTCGCGCTCCTCCGCGCGCGCGCCGGGACGCGCGCCCCCGAGGCCCTCGTGTCGGCGGCTCGCGCGGCCGTCGGCGACGAGCGGCGTCGGCTGGCGGCCGGCGATCGCCCGCGGCCGCTCGAGGCGCTCGCCGACGAGGTGCTCGCCCGGCTTGCCGCCCACGTCGCCGACGCCTTCCCGTCGCGCGCGGTCAACGCGACCGGCGTGATCGTCCACACGAACCTGGGCCGGGCGCCGTGGCCGGAGGCGGCGATCCGGGCCGCCGAGGCGGCCGCGCGCGAGCCGCTGCTCCTCGAGCTCGACCGGGAGACCGGCCGCCGCGGCCGCCGCTACCGCGTCGCCGAGGAGCACCTCGTCGCCCTCACCGGCGCGGAGGACGCGCTCGTCGTGGGCAACGGCGCCGCGGCGCTCGCTCTCGCCGTCGGGCTCGCCGGCCGGAAGGCGGTCATCGTCGGGCGCGGCGAGCTCGTCGAGATCGGCGGCGGCGTCCGGATCCCGGAGGTCGTCCGCCGCGCCGGGGCACGGCTCGTCGAGGTCGGCACGACGAACCGCACGCGGGTGGAGGACTACGAGGAGCCGCTCCGCGACGGCCGGGCGGCGATCGTCCTCCGGGTCCATCCCAGCAACTTCGCCATGGCCGGGTTCGTCGAGGCGCCGGACCCCGCGGAGCTGGCCGCGCTCGCCCACCGTCACGGCGCGCTCGTCGTCGACGACCTCGGCAGCGGGGCCTTCCTCGACACCGCGGCCTTCGGCCTCGCCCACGAGCCGACCCCGGCCGAGCGCCTGGCTGCCGGCGCCGACCTCGTGACGTTCTCCGGCGACAAGCTCGTCGGCGGGCCCCAGGCGGGGCTCGTCGTCGGGCGGGCCGCCCTGGTCGCACGGCTCCGGCGGGACCCCCTCGCGCGTGCGATGCGCCCCGACAAGGCGACGCTCGCCGCGGTGGCGGCCACCCTCGGCCTCCATCGCGCCGGGCTGGCGACGCGCGAGATCCCCGTGTGGCGGATGATCGCGACAACCCCCGGCGAGCTGCGGGCCCGAGCCGACGCCGTCGCCGCCGGCCTGTCCGGGGCGAACGTCGTGCCGCTGCGCTCCGCGACCGGTGGAGGATCGCTGCCGGGCGCCACGCTCCCCTCGTTCGGGCTCGCCCTCGGGGCCCGCTCGGCCGACCGTCTCCTCGTTGCCCTGCGGCGCGGCGATCCCGCGGTCGTCGGGCGGATCGAGGACGGCCGGGTGGTCCTCGACCTCCGGACGGTCGAGCCCCGCGAGGACGCGGAGCTGCGCGCGGCGATCGAGCGGGCGGTCGTCGCGGCCGAGGGCGCCCGATGAGGCGCCTGGGCCGGGCACGGCCGTGACCGTCGTCGTCGGCACCGCCGGCCACATCGACCACGGGAAGACGACGCTCCTCCGCGCGCTCACCGGGATCGACGCCGACCGGCTCCCCGAGGAGCGCCGCCGTGGGATGACGATCGAGGTCGGATACGCCCACCTCCGGCTCCCCGACGGCGACGTCGTCGACTTTGTCGACGTTCCCGGTCACGACCGGCTCGTCGGCAACATGCTCGTCGGGGCGGGCGAGATCGACGCCGTGCTCCTCGTCGTGGCGGCCGACGATGGGCCGCGCGCGCAGACGCACGAGCACGTCGAGCTCCTCGCCGCCCTCGGCCTCCGCCACGCCGTCGTCGCGATCACGAAGACGGACGCCGTGGACGTCGGCCGGGTCGACGCGGTTCGCATGGCGGTCGCCGCCCTGCTCGCCTCGACGACGCTCACCGGGGCGCCGGTCCTCCCCGTCTCGGGGATCACCGGGAAGGGGATCGACCGGCTCGTCGCCTCCCTCGCCGACCTCCGCGACCGCGCTCGCGCCGATGGGGCGGGGGCGCCGGGGCCGGCCCGCCTGGCGGTCGACCGGGTCTTCGGCGTGAAGGGCCGCGGCACGGTGGTGACCGGTACGCTCCGCGGCGGGCCGCTGGCGCGCGGCACGACCCTCCGCCTCGAACCCGGCGGGAGCGTCGTCCGGGCGCGCGAGCTCCAGGTCCGCGGCGCCGGCGTCGAGGTCGGCGGCCCGGGTGGCCGCCTCGCCGCGAACCTCGCCGGCGTGGAGCGGGCAGCGATCTCCCGGGGGGCGATCGCCACGAACGATCCGGCGGTCGTCGCGACCGACCGGCTTCTCGTCGCCCTGCACCCGGCCGCGCACCTTGCGGCCGGCGGACGTCGCCCGCTGCCGGCGGCCGGCACGGAGGTCCGGCTCCACCTCGGCACGGCGCAGGTCGAGGGGGTCCTGCGGCGGTCGAGGCGTGACGTCGACGACCTTCCGGGGGGTGAGGCGACGGCGATCCTCCGCCTCGCGGCGCCGGTGGCCGCGGCGGCCGGGGACCGCTTCGTCCTCCGCCGGCCTTCGCCCCCGGAGCCGCTCGCGGGTGGTCGCGTCCTCGACCCGCGTCCGCCGACCGGGGCGCCGTGGCGCCGGGCGACAGCCGGGCCGGTAGGCGCACTGGCCCGCGCGGGCACGCCGGGTGAGCACGGGGCGGCGCTCCTTGCGCTCCACGGGGGCCTCGCCCGCGCCCACCCGTCGGTCGCCCGGCTGGCGCCTGGCGCGGCCGTGCCAGCCGGCAGGGTCGTGCTCTCCCCCGGGGTCGCGGCCGACCTCCTGGCAGAGGCGACCTCGGTCGTCCGGGCGGCGCCGGGGGACGGGGTCTCCCACGCCCGGCTCCGCGACCACCTGGCGCGGGCCCTCCGCCGCCGCGCGTCGATCGGGGCGGAGGCGGCCGCCGATGCCGCGGCGGCGCTCCTCGCCGCGCTCGTCGACGCCGGCAGCCTGGCCCGCGCCGGCGACCTCGTCCACCTGCCGGGCCGGTCGGTCGGGCTGCCCGCCGCCGTCCTCGCAGCGATGGACCGGCTCGCGGTCGCCCTCGACGTGCCGGCGCCGCCCGCGCTCGCGGGCGCGGCGCGCGCGGCGGGCTGCCCGCCCGCCGGGATCCGGGCGCTCGAGGCCGCCGGCCGGATCGTCCCCGTCGAGGAGGACCTCGCCTGGTCGGCCCCCGCGTTCGCGCGACTGCAGGAGATGGCCCTCGACCTCGCCACCCCCGGCCCGCTCACCCCGGCGGCCCTCCGGGACGCCACCGGAACGAGCCGGAAGTACGTCATGGCGCTCCTCGAGGAGCTCGGCCGGCGCGGGATCCTCGCGCGGACGCCGGCCGGCCACGTGCGCGGGCCCCGGGCCGCGGGGTGACCGGCCGTCCCGGCGACGACAAGGCCGCCCCCGCGCGAGCGACGGGGATCGTCCTCGCCGGGGGACGATCGACCCGTTTCGGCGGCGACAAGCTGGCCGCCGAGATCGACGGACAGCCGCTCCTCCACCGCGCGATCCGCGCGGTCGCCGAGGTGACGGCCGAGGTCGTCGTCGTCGTCGCCCCGGGCGTGCCCCCGCCCGTGCCGCCGTGCGACGTCGTCGTGCCCGTCGTCGTCGCCCACGACGCAATCGCCGGCCAGGGACCGCTGGCGGGCCTCGCGGCGGGCCTCGCGGCGGCGTCGCAGCCGTTCGCCGTCCTCGTCGGGGGCGACCAGCCGAGCCTTCGTCCGGCGCTCCTCGGGGAGCTCCTCCGCTGGCTCGAGCCCACGGCCGGCGGCCCGGACCTCGATGTTGTCGGGCTCGAGGAGGACGGGCGCCTTCGGGCCCTGCCGGTCGCCCTCCGCGTCGCGACGGCCCGTCCGGCGGCTGCCGTCGCGCTCGCCGGGGGCACGCGGAGCCTCGTCGGGCTCTTCGGCCGGCTCCGCGCGGGAGTCCTCGAACCGGAGCGCTGGTGCGCCTTCGACCCGGCGGGCGATTCGCTCCGGGACGTCGACACGCGGGACGACCTTCCCCGCCGGCCTCCGGCCTGAGACCGGGTTATCCTCCCCGGGGTCCCGGTTGCGGGACCGAACGCGGAGTGCCGTGACGACCTCGACCCGCGGCCCGTTCGCCGAGCCGCCCCTGACGACCTCGACCCGCGGCCCGTTCGCCGAGCCGTCCCACACCACCGGCGCGTGGGGGGCCTGGTGGCGAGGCTGGTACCGCCTCCTCCGGGTCGGCGGCGCGCCCCTCGCGCGGCTCGCGCTCCGTCCCGGCTTCGGGAACCTCGTCGTCCTGCGCGTGGTCGGGCGCCGCTCGGGCCATGAGCGGTCGCTGCCCCTCGGGCTCCTGACCGTCGGGGGGAGGCGCTACCTCGGTCATCCGAGCGGCGACACGGCGTGGACCCTCAACCTCCGGGCGGCGGCCTCGGCGTCGATCGAAGCGGCGCGCGTGCCGCGGGCCCGGGTCCGGGCGGTGCTCCTCGGTTCCGGGTCCGAGCGCGATGCCGTCGTGCGGGCGACGTTCCGCCAGCACCCGTTCCCCGGGAACGCGATGTACCGGCTCGCGGCACGCCACGTCGCGGCGACCGGCATCTTCTTCCGGCTCGAGCCGCTCAGCCCCGCTCCAGCGCCGGCCCCGGAGGCGAGGCCGGACGGGGCCCCGTGGGCGTCGGCTTCCCTCGCGCCGGGGGTGCTGCCCGAGCCGGCGGTGCTGGCCGCGGCGGACGACGCTCCGCCAGCGACGCCGGCCCCGGCGGCCCGGCCGCCCTCCGGCGGCCCGGCCGTTGGGGGCCGCGGATGAGCACGACGGTCCACCCTCTCACCGCCGGTTATGCCCACGAGCGCGTCGCGAGCAGCGTGACCCTCGTGCGCGACGGCGACGCGCTCATCGTGGCGGATCCGGGCATGGTGGCCGACCGGGCGCGGATCTTCGCTCCCCTCGCCGCGCTCGGCATTGCCCCCGCTGACGTGACCCACGTCTTCCTGTCGCACCACCACCCTGACCACGCGATGAACGCCGCGCTCTTCCCGAATGCCGAGGTCGTCGACTTCTGGGCGCGCTACCGGGCCGACGAGTGGCTCGACCACGACGGCGATGGGCACCTCCTCGCCCCGAACGCGGAGCTCTGGCGGACGCCGGGTCACACCGAAGAGGACGCGACCCTCGTCGTGCGCGCCGACGACGCCGTGTACGCCCTCACCCATCTCTGGTGGCGCGGCGACCGCACGCCGGTCGTCGACCCGCTCGCGTGGGACCAGGAGAAGCTCGAGGAGGGTCGGGCGCGACTCCTCGAAGGTGGCGTGGAGATCGTCATCCCGGGTCACGGGGAGGCATTCCGCCTCCGCTAGGCCGGCCCCACCGGAGGCGCCCCGAGTCCGTGCTTCGACACCGGGACCTCCGCGGCTGGCGGCAAGCACCCCCCGGGCACCGGGACCTCCGCGGCTGGCGGCAAGCACCCCCCGGGCACCGGCCCTCCGCGGGCGGCGACCTCCGGGTCCTGCAGGGGGCTGTGCCCGCCCACTCACCGTGGTGCTGTCGCGCCCGATCCGCGCCGGTCCCTGGAGCGTTCCGCCTTCGACCTGGATCTCGCCGACCATGATCGTTCTGTCCGCTCGTCCACCAAGCTGCTGCCCCGCGACAGCCAGGTTGGCAGGACTGCGAAGGATCGTGCTCGAGGTGTTCCGCGAAGGGCAGGTTCGAGCTTCGGCCGACGCTCAGTGCGGGCCAATCTCGCCAGCAGGGCTGTCAGCCGGGCGCGACCTGGTGGCGCCGCCGGGCGCCGCCCACCTGTCGGCTGCCCCCCGAACGTCCCGGCGCGGCCGGGCCGGTCGGCCCTTCCCCGCGGCTTGACAGGGCCGCGACACTCGATGGACTGGACGACCGCTGGGCCCTGGCCGGGAACCGGCTCGTCCGCCGACGCCGTCAGCGGCACACCCCGACGCCGTGAGGCACCTCCGGGCGTGAGCGTTCCCCCGACGGCCTGGAGGCGCGGACGATTCATGGATCGCACGAAGGTCGTGATCATGGGAGCCGCCGGTCGCGACTTCCACGACTTCAACGTCGTCTATCGCGACGATCCTGCCACCGAGGTCGTCGCGTTCACGGCGACGCAGATTCCCGGCATCGACAGCCGGCGCTACCCGCCGGAGCTCGCCGGGCCGCTCTATCCCGCGGGGATCCCGATCGTCGCCGAGGACGAGCTCGAGCGGCTCTTCGCCGACCAGGCGATCGATCGCGTCGTCTTCGCCTACTCGGACGTCCCCCACGAGCTCGTCATGCACCAGGCGAGCCGGGCGCTCGCGGGCGGGGCCGATTTCGAGCTCCTCGGGCCGGTCCACACGATGATCCGGAGCACGAAGCCGGTTGTTGCCACGGGGGCGACCCGCACCGGGGCCGGGAAGAGCCAGACGACCCGCTACCTCGCCCGCCTCATGGAGGAGCAGGGGCTCCGCGTCGTCGTCGTCCGCCATCCGATGCCATACGGCGACCTCGTCCGGCAGCGCGTCCAGCGCTTTGCGACGTACGCCGACCTCGATCGCCACGAGACGACGATCGAGGAGCGCGAGGAGTACGAGCCGCACCTCGACGCGGGGCGCGTCCTCTACGCGGGCGTCGACTACGAGGCGATCCTCCGCGAGGCGGAGCAGGAGGCCGACGTCGTCATCTGGGACGGCGGCAACAACGACTTCCCGTTCTACCGGCCGGACCTCTTCGTCGTCGTCGCCGACCCGCTGCGGCCCGGCCACGAGGTGAGCTATCACCCGGGCGAGGCGAACTTCCGGATGGCCGACGCGATCGTCATCAACAAGATCGACAGCGCGACCCCGGAGCAGGTGGCGACCGTCCGGGAGGACGTCGCTCGCCTCAACCCGCGGGCCCACGTCGTCCTCGCCCGGTCGGCGCTCCAGCTCGTCGGCGGCGAGATCGCCGGGAAGCGCATCGCGATCGTGGAGGACGGCCCGACCCTCACCCACGGCGGGATGACGTACGGCGCCGGCGTCGTCGCCGCGCGCCGTTTCGGGGCGGCGGAGGTCGTGGACCCGCGGCCATACGCCGTCGGCGACCTCGCCCGGACGCTTGCGAAGTACCCGCGCCTGGAGAGCCTCCTCCCGGCGATGGGCTATGGGCGGGGCCAGATGGACGAGCTCCAGGCCACGCTGAACGCGATGCCGGTCGACGTCATCCTCGCCGCGAACCCGATCGACCTCACCCGGGTCCTGACCCTCGACAAGCCGGTGGTCCGGGTGCGCTACGAGCTCGAGGAGCTGGCGCCGGAGCCGGATGCCCCAACGCTCGCCGACCTGCTCGCCCCGATCGTCGACCGCGCCCGCGAGGCCGGCGCCGTCGCGCCGCACTCGTAGGAGGGACCGATGGCCGATCACTTCCTCACACTCGACTCCCTCGGGCCGACGGGCGTCCGGGAGATCCTCGACCTCTCGCACCGCTTCAAGCGCGAGCCCGACCGGCACCGCGGCGCCCTCGCCGGCGGGCGGGTCGGGATGATCTTCGACAAGCCCTCGACCCGGACGCGGGTGAGCCTCGAGGACGCCGCCTGGGCGCTCGGGATGCTCCCGATCGTCCTCCGGCCGGACGAGCTCCAGCTCGGCCACGGGGAGACGGTCGCCGACACCGCCCGGGTCCTCTCGCGGTACCTCTCCGCGCTGACGATCCGGACCTTCGCCCACGCGCGGGTCGAGGAGCTCGCGGCGCACGCGACGATCCCGATCATCAACGCCCTCACCGACGAGCACCACCCCTGCCAGGCGCTCGCCGACGTCATGACCCTCGAGGAGGTCTTCGGCGACCTGCGGGGCCGGCGCATCGCGTTCGTCGGCGACGGGAACAACGTCGCCCACTCGCTCATCCAGGCCGCGGGATCCCTCGGCTTCACCCTCGTCGTCGCGACGCCGGAGGGCTACCGTCCCGACGCGGCGATCGTCGCGGCGGCCCGCGAGCACGCTTCGGCGAGCGGCGGGGCCGTCGAGGTCGTCGGCGACCCCCGTGTCGCGGTCGCCGGGGCCGACGCCGTCTACACAGACGTGTGGGCGTCGATGGGGAAGGAGCACGAGCGGGAAGAGCGCCGACGCGTCTTCGCCGGGTACACCGTCGACGCGGCGATGATGGCCGCCGCCGGCCCCGGCGCGATCTTCCTCCACTGCCTGCCCGCGCACCGCGGCGACGAGGTCACCGACGAGGTGATCGACGGGCCGGGGAGCCGCGTCTGGGACCAGGCGGAGAACCGCGTCTACACGGAGCAGGCGCTCCTCTACGCGCTCATCACCGGCGACCGGCTCGGGGCGCGCCTGGGATGACCCGCATCGCGGTCGCCCTCGGCGGGAACGCCCTCATCCGTCGCGGCGAGCCCGGCTCGACCGACGTCCAGCGCCACAACCTCGAGATCGCCGCCCGCGCCCTCGTCGACCTCGCCGAGCGGAGCGGGGCCGAGATCGTCCTCACCCACGGCAACGGCCCGCAGGTCGGGTTCCTCGCGATCGAGGCCGAGATGGCCGCCGAGGTCGTCCCGGCGCCGCCCCTCGACGTCCTCGGCGCCGAGTCGCAGGGCCAGATCGGCTACCTCATGGCCCAGGCCCTCCACGCTGCGTTCCTCGAGCGGGGGATCACCCGCGAGATCGCGGTCATCGTGAGCCAGGTCGTCGTGAAGACCGACGACCCGGCCTTCGCCCACCCGACGAAGCCGGTGGGCCCGATCTACGACGAGGCGACGGCCCACGCCCACGCCGCCGAGCGCGGCTGGACGATCGCCCCCGACGGGAAGCACTGGCGGCGGGTCGTGCCGTCGCCCGCGCCGCTCCGGCTCGTCGAGGCGGCGTCGATCCGCTCGCTCGTCGAGGCCGGCGTCCTCGTCATCGCCTCGGGCGGCGGCGGGATCCCCGTCGCCGAGCTGCCCGACGGCCGCTACGAGGGCCGCGAGGCGGTCATCGACAAGGACCTCGCGGCCGTCGTCCTCGCCCGGGCCGTCGGCGCGGAAGGGCTCCTCCTCCTCACCGACGTCGACGCGGTCTACCGCGGCTGGGGCACGCCCGACGCCGAGGCCGTCCACCGGATGTCGCCGGAGGAGGCGTTCGCCGGCCTCGAGGCGAAGGCCTGGCCGGCGGGCTCGATGGGCCCGAAGATCCGCGCCTGCGCGGAGTTCGTGCGATCGGGCGGCCGCTTCGCCGCGATCGGGCGCCTCGAGGACGCCGCGTCGCTCGCGTGGGGCCGCGCCGGGACGCGGTTCGGGTCGGGGCGCCTCGGCCTCCCGCCGTTCACGGCGCCCCTCGAGGCGGCCGCCGCGACGCGCTAGGTTCCGCTCGCGCGGGGCCGCATCCGGGCGGCGGACGCGGTCGGCCGACGGAAGGGCCCAGCGCCGGAGCCGTCCCACGTTCCGCCCCCAGCCACGACGACGCCCCGGCCGTGGGCCGGGGCGTCGGGCTGCGGCGGTGGCCGGCTGGGCCGGCCGCGCGCTACCGCTTGACCTTGACGACGACCGTCGACGCCTGGACATCGTGGAACCCCTGGCGGGAGGGGCTGTTCGCTGTCGTGTAGAGGAGGTAGATCGCCCAGGCCAGCCCGACGAAGCTGAGGAGCGAGCCGAGGATCCCGATCCAGCCGGTCATCGCGAACACCTGGGCGAGGACGAACGGGCCGAACAGGAAGAGCCAGCGGCGGATCGCCTGCGGCTGCGTGAGGACCGCGCCGTCCGCGGCGTTCAGCGTCTCGAGGCCGAGGACGCGCTGGCCCGGCGAGCCTCGCATCCTCGTCCAGGTGTAGATGAAGTACACGGCGCTCCCGGCCGCGTAGACGACGAGTAGGACGACGAGCCAGACGAACGCAACGAACCCGAACCCCCCGATGAGGATCGAGCTCCAGAGGATGCCGGCGAGGACCGCGTAGACGATCCCGAACGCGACGCCGAGGATGATCGCGTCGATGATGTAGGCGAAGATCCTCGACGGGATGTCCGCGTACACGAGGCCGGCCGGCCCCGCGATCGTCTGCTGCGACGTGATGTTGTCGAGCCACGCCGGTGACGTGCTCGCCGCGGCGGCCGCGGGGGGAGCCGCGGGGGGCGGGGGCGGCGGCGCTGCCTGCGGTGCGGACGCCTCGTCAGGCGGGGTCGCGGGCGATCCGGTCGGTTCCATCGTTCCTCCCTGCTGGGCGGCGGCCGACGGCTGCGCGCAACGCCCACCCGGCGCGCGCGCTCCGGGACCATGTGCCCGTATGGCGGGGAGGATAGCCGTCGGCGCCATCCGCGAACAGCCCCCTGTGCGTCAGGCAGCCCCACCGCCCATTCGCACTAGACTGCGGCCGTGCCCGGCCCCATCGTCCTCGTCGGATCCGGTGAGTTCACCGCCGCCATGGAGGCGGTGGACCGCGAGCTCCTCGCCGGCACCGGCCGGGCGAGGCCGCGCGTCGCCGTCGTCCCCACCGCCTCGTGGCCCGACGGCGAGGAGACGTTCCAGCGCTGGCTGGCGGAGGGCGAGGCCCATTTCGCCGCGCTGGGGGCCGAGGTCGAAGGGGTGGAGCTTCGCACGCGCGCGGACGCGCTCGACGGCGCCTGCGCCCAGGCGATCGGCGAGGCCGACGTCGTCTACCTCTCGGGGGGCAAGCCCGACCACCTCCTCGACGTCCTTGCCGGCTCGCCGGCGGAGGAGGCCCTGTGGGCCGTCCACGAGCGCGGCGGGGTCGTCGCGGGGTGCTCGGCCGGGGCGATGGTCCTCGCCGCGCGCCAGCCCCGGGTGGGCCGCCGCCTCTTCCGGTTCCCCCTCGGCTGGCGCGACGCGCTCGGCCTCGTGGAGCGGACCGTCGTGCTCCCGCACTACGACGCGTTCCCGGAGACGCTCGCCGCCGCGGTCGTGCTCGTGGCGCCCCGCGGCACCGTCGTCCTCGGGATCGATGAGGAGACGGCGGCCGTCGGGCGCGACGGGGCGTGGCAGGTGCGCGGCCCGGGCCGCGTCACGGTCTGGCGCGGGCGCGGGCGGACGCGCCACCGCGCCGGCGAGACGTTCCGCCTCTCCATCCCGCCGCCGGCCGACGAGGCCGGCGCGGCGGACGAGTGGACCTGACGGGCCGGCTCAGCCGGCCTTGATCGCCCGGAAGCAGTCGGAGCAGTAGACCGGCTTGTCGAGGCGCGGCTTGAACGGGACCTGCGCGTTGTTGCCGCAGCGCGAGCAGGTGACGGCGAAGTACTCGCGGTCGACGGACCCACCTCCGCGCTCATAGCCGCGCGGGCCGCCGATGCTGCGCACGTCCCACCCGTCGCCGCGCGCGACGCGCCGGCTCGCCCGGCAGCTCGGGCAGCGCTTCGGATCGGACGTGAACGCCTTCTGGGCGTAGTACTCCTGGTCGGCCGCGGTGTGGGTGAAGCTCATGCCGCAGTCGACGCAGGTGAGCGTTCGGTCGATGTACGTCAAGGTGCTCCTCCAGGTCCGTGCGCTCGCCGCCGGCGGTCGTCCCGGATGGCCCTCCGTCGCGGCGGGGCGGCGGGGAAGGCGGAAGGAGCCTGGTGCCGCGCGACCCGGGTGACGTGCTGGCGGACCTCTCGGGGCGCGCACCGGTTGCGTGAGGGGAGGATAGCACCGCCTCCCGGACGGGGTGCTCGCGAGGACGGGGTGCGCGCGGCCTCCCGGGGGCCTGCCGCCCGCGCGTCCCGGACGCCTGCCCGGGGCGCGTCCCGGCGGCTGTCGTGCCGCCCGGGCCTGCACCTCGCCGCCGCCCTCCCGATTTGTCACAATGCCCGCAATGCTCCGCCTGCTCCACACGGCCGACGTTCACCTCGGAGCCCGCCACGCCGACCTCGGCGAGCAGGCCGCCGCGCAGCGCGAGCGGCAGTTCGCGGCCTTCCGGGCAACCGTCGACCTCGCCCTCGCGGAGCGCGTCGACGTCGTCCTCGTCGCCGGCGACCTCTTCGACTCGAACACCCAGCCGCGGCGTTCGGTGGAGCGCGTCGCCGCCGAGCTCCGGCGCCTCGCCGACGGCGCCATCCGGACGGTCGTGATCCCCGGGACCCACGACGTCTACGACGGGGCGTCCGTCTACCGGGCGTACGACCTCGCGGCCCTCGCCGGCCTCCCGCCCGACGCGGACCGGATCGTCGTGCTCACGCCGGAGCGTCCGGACGTCGTCATCCGCGAGCTCGACCTCGCCGTCCACGGGCGGGTCTTCGCCACGAAGCGGGCGCCGCGGAGCCCCCTCGCGGGGTTCGACGTCGCCGGCGACGACCGGGCGACGTGGCACGTCGGGATGATCCACGGCTCGCTCCACATCCCGGAGCGGACCGAGCACGACGAGGTCGTCTTCACGAGCGACGAGGTCGCCGGCTCGCACCTCGACTACCTCGCGCTCGGGCACTGGCACTCCACCCAGCGGGGTCGCGCCGGGGCGACCGTGTGGGCGTACAGCGGGGCCCCCGAGCCGGTCGCGGTCGACCAGGACAAGGCGGGGAACGTCCTCCTCGTCGCCCTCGAGCAGCGCGACCGTGGCCGCCACGTCGCCGTCGAGGAGCGCCGGGTCGGGAGGACGCGGTTCGAGCGCCTGGACGTCGCCGCGACGGAGATCCCCGGCCAGCCGGCTCTCGTCGAGCAGATCGTCGCCCGGGCCGACCCGGACCTCGTCCTCGATGTCCGGGTGACGGGGGTCCGTCCCGACGAGCTCGACCTCTCCCCCGACGAGGTGGAGCGCGAGGTGGCCGCCCGCTTCTTCCGCGTCCGGGTGCGCGACGCCTCGACGGCGGCGCTGCCCGAAGGGCCGCTCCCGCCGCCGGATACGATCGCCGGAGCCCTCGTCCGGGACCTCGAGGCCGAGATCGCCGAGCGCGAGGCGGGCGGCCGCGACGACGAGGCCCGCGAGGTGCGGGAGGCGCTCCGCCTGGCGCGACTCCTCCTCGACGGCCGCGAGGTGACGCTGTGAGGATCACCCGCCTCCGGCTCCGTGACCTCAAGGTCCATCGCGACCTCGACGTCGAGCTCGCGCCGGGCCTGACGGTCGTGCGCGGGCCGAACGAGGCTGGCAAGACGACGATCCAGCGGGCGCTCGAGGTCGCGCTCTTCCGCCGCGTGACGGCAGGCGGCGCCGAGATCGAGGGGCTCCGCAGCTGGGGCGCCGCCGAGGACGGCCGCCCGTGGGTCGCGATCGACTTCGTCCAGGAGGACCCCGACGGGACCCGGACCGGCCACCTCGAGAAGGACTTCCGCGGGGCGAAGGGCGTCGTGAAGCTCGAGCTCGACGGCGAGACGATCACGGATCCCGCCCGCGCCGACGAGGTCCTCGCCGACCTCACCGGCATCCCCGGTGAGAAGTTCTACCGCTCGACGGCGTCGATCCACCACCACGAGGTCTTCGACCTCGCCCGCGACGAGGGTGCCCTCCGCGATCGCCTCCAGGCCTCGATCAGCGGCGCGGACCGCGGCACGAGCGTCGCGAAGCGGCGCCTCGACCGCGCCCTCCGCGAGCTCCAGGCGCGCGGCGAGCGGAACCCCGGCCGCCTGCGGGTCGCCGAGGAAGCCGTCGCCCGCGCGGACGCCACGGTCGCCCAGGGTGAGGCGCAGCTGGCGCAGCTCGAGCGCGACCGCGACGCCCTCGTGGTGGCCCGCGAGCGCCGGGCCGCCGCCGAGCACGCCCTCGTCGAGCGGCGCGCCCTCCTCGAGAAGGCGCGCCAGGCCGAGCGGCTCGGCGCCGAGCGGCTCGCGGCCCAGGAGCGCTTCGAGCGGTACCGGCAGGCCGTCGCCGTCGCCGCCCGGGTCGCGGAGCTCGAGGGGAGCCACCCGTCGTCGAACCCCCTCCCGGTCCTCCGCCAGATCGTCGAGCGGATCCGCGCCCTCGACCGGGAGGTCGTCGGGCTGCGCGCCCAGCTCGAGGGCGAGCCCGTCTCGGTCGACTACGAGGTCGTCATCCCCGAGCCGCGCTACCGCCCGTTTGCCTGGCTCGCCCTCCTCCTCGCTGCCGGCGGCGTCGCCGCAGTGGCCGTCGGCGTCGTGGCGGGCGTCACGGCCGCGATCGCCGCGGGCGCCGCGGCCGCCGGCGTGGGCCTCCTCCTCGCGCTCGTTGCCCGGGCCCGCCGCCGGGCCGCCTTCGACTTCCGGCGTCAGAAGGAGCTCCGGGAGGAGGAGATCGCCCGGCGCCTCCGCGGACGGAGCCAGCTCGCCGACGACCTGCGGCGCCGGGAGGCGGATGTCGCCGCGCAGCTCGGGACGCTCGCGGTGCCGGACCCGCCGGCGGCGGAGGACCTCCTCGCCCGCGAGGACGCCCACGTCCAGGCGATCGAGCGCGCGGCGGCCCAGCTCGACGGCCTCGTCGGGAAGGAGCCCGTCGAGACGCTCCCGATGATCCGCGACGCCGCCGCGCTCGCGATCGAGCAGAAGACGGCGGCCCTCGAGGCGCTCGGCCCGATCGCGAAGGAGCCCCGCGCCCGGGAGCGCCTCGAGGTCGAGGTCCGGGACCAGGAGGCGGCCCTCGAGCGCGCCCGCGACGACGAGGCGGGGGCCCGGGCGCGGGTCGAGCAGAGCCCGGTGGACGCCGAGAAGGTGGCCGGCGAGGCGGAGCGGCTCGTGGCGTGGCGGGAGCAGCTTGCCTCCCTCCAGCGCCGCCAGCGCGTCTACCAGAAGGCGTTCGAGGCGATCGGCCGGGCCGAGAGCTCGACGATGCGGACGGCGACGCGCTACCTCGAGAAGCGAATGCGGGCCGACCTCGCGCGCCTCACCGCGGGCCGGTACCGTCGGGTCGACGTGGACGACGCGACGCTCGACATCCGGGTCTTCGCCCCTGAGCGCGGCGACTGGGTCCGCCTCGACGACCTCTCGCAGGGGACCCTCGACCTCGGCTACCTCGCGGCGAGGCTCGGGATCGTCCGCCTCGTGACCCAGGACCGCCGCCCGCCGCTCGTCTTCGACGACCCGTTCGTCACGTTCGACGACGAGCGCGCCGCCCGGGCGATCGCGCTCCTCCGCGAGCTCGCCTCCGACTTCCAGGTCGTCTACCTGACGACGTTCGACCGGTACGACGGCGCCGCCGACCGCGTCGTGGAGCTCCGGGGCCCCACGGCCGCCGACGACGGCGCCGACGAGGAGCCGGAACCCGCGACTCCGGCCCGCTGACCGGCCCCGTCGCCCCGCGCCGGTGCCGGCCGACCTCCTCGCGGCCGCCTCGGCCCTCGTCGCTGCGGTCCTCTGGGGCGCCGGCGACTTCGGGGGAGGGATGGCCGCGAAGCGGCTCCCCGTCTTCGTCGTCCTGTTCGGTGCCCAGGTCATCGGGCTGGCGGGCGCGGTCGCCGCCGCGCTCCTCGCCGGCGAGGCGCTGCCGGCCCCGGGCGACGCCGCGTGGGCCGCGGCGGGCGCCGTCTTCGGCTCGGTCGGCCTCGCGGGCCTCTACCGCGCCCTCGCGGACGGCCGGATGGCGATCGTCGCCCCGATCACGGGCCTCCTCGCGGCGATCATCCCGGTCGGCGTCGGGTTCGCGACCGCCGGCGTGCCGGGCCCCGTCCGCCTCGCGGGTTTCGGCCTCGCCCTCGTGGCGATCGTCCTCGTGTCGATCGCCGACGACGGCACGACCGGGCGCGGCGGGCTCGCCCTCGCGGTTGGGGCCGGCGTGGCCTTCGGCCTCTACAGCACGTGCGTCGGGCAGGTGGAGCAGGGGGTCTTCGGGCCCCTCGCCGTCGCCCGGGCGACCTCCTCGGTCCTCACCCTCCTCGTCGTCGTCGCGCTTCGGACGCCCGTCCCGACGGCGCTCCGCGGGCAGCGCGCGGCCGGGGGACTCGTCGCCCTCGTCGGCGTCCTCGACCTCGCCGGGAACGCGATGTTCCTCCTCGCCGCCCAGGGCGGGGGCCTCGCCCTCGCCGCCGCCCTCGGCTCGCTCTACCCGGTGGCCACGGTCGTCCTCGCGGCGCTCATCCTCCGCGAGCCGCTGGGCCGGGTCCACGGGGCCGGCGTCGTCGCCGCGGCGATCGCCGCGCTCCTCGTCACCGGAGCGGGCTGAGCGGCCGCCACGGGCGGCGCCGGCGGCGCGTCGCCCGCTTCGGCGGTACCGTACGCGCGGACCCGTTTCGCTCTGGAGGACCCACGTGGCCCAGGTGATCTCCGACGGCATCGTCATCCGATCCTGCCCGGCGCGCCGCGGTCTCGCCCGCCACACCGCGCTCCTCGCGCTCCTCGCCGCGGCGGCCCTCCTCGTCGCCGCCTGCGGCTCGTCCAATCCGGGAGGCTCGTCCGCCCCGGGCGGGTCGTCGGCCACGGGCTCGCCGCCGGCCGCGCCGTCGTCGCCGACCGGGTCGCCCGGCTCCGGCGGTCCCGCCGCCGGCGCGACGCCGCTCCCCGCCGGCGCGTTCACGTTCACCCTCCCGAGCGGCTGGCGCGAGGTGCCGGTCCCCGGGAGCCACGAGGCGCTCCTGGCGTCGATGCGGGAGCGCAACCCAGCGTTCGCCGACTCCCTTGCCGCCCGGCTCGGCGCGCTCGCCGCGTCGACGACCTACGTCGCGTTCGACGCGACGCCGTCGGTCGTCCAGGCCGGCGACCTCGTGACACTCGTCGTGACCGAGGTCGAACTCCCCCTCGACGTGTCGCTGGAGACGTTCGCGAAGACGATCCAGGGCCAGGTCGCGCAGCTCGTCGAGAAGGACGTCCAGCTCGACCCGGTCCTCCTGACGGCCGGCCGCGGCTACTCGCTCGCGTACCTCGCCCCGATCACCCGGCCGGACGGCCAGACCGGCTCGTCCGCGGTCACGCAGGTGCTCTACGTCCTTCCGGGGCGCGGGTACGTCATGACGTTCGCCGTGCCGCCAGCCCGCGCGTCGGACTTCTCGCAGGCGATCGCCGACATCGCGACGTCCTTCATGATCCGGCCCTGACGCGGCCGGCCGTGGGGACGAAGCTCACGCCGAAGGTCATCCTCGAGGGGACCCGCCTCACCCACAAGACCGACCTCGCGTTCGCTCTCAACCGCCACCCGCGGGTCGTCGGGGCTCGGAAGTACGTGTACCCGTCGCCGCTCGTGTCGGCGGAGTGGTGCGGGTTCACCGACCACCCGTGGGGCCGCGGCCTCGTGAACTACGCGCCCGAGGAGGAGGCCCGGGCGATGGAGGCGTACGCCACGTGGGCGCGCCTCTTCGAGCTCCTCCCGTACTACAGCTGGATCGTCGACCGGTTCCACCTCTCGACACGCGCGGAGCAGCGCCGGCTCAACGGCCGCGACCCCGACTTCCGGTGGCTCGAGGAGCGCCTCCGGCCGCTCGGGTTCCGGGTCGTCCTGTGCACGCGTCGCGCGGAGACGTTCGCCGCCGCGCGGGAGGAGCGGCTCAGGGTCTCGGGCAGGCCCGACCAGTACGACGACCTCGCTGTCTTCGTCCGTGAGCAGGGCCTCCTCCGCGAGCTCGCTGCGGGCTCGTTCCTCCCGGTCCTCGACCTCGACGTCTCCGACGACGACGTGGCGGGGGCGGCCGACCGGGTCGCCGACTGGCTCGCGGCGACCGGTGCGCTCTCGTCGCCGTGGGGGGTGGAGCGGGCGGCCGCGGCGCCGCCGCCGGACGTGGCGGCCCGGGCGCCCGATCAGTCGAGGTCGAGTGAGAGGTAGTTCCCCGGGTCGCGGAAGCCCATCTCCTCGTAGAGGGCGCGGCCCGCATCCGACGTGCGCAGGTAGACGCGCCGGAGGCGGAGCGTGCGAGCGTCCGCGACGAGGGCGTCCATCACCACCCGCCCGACGCCCCGGCCCCGCCATGTCGGCAGCGTGTAGACGTTGACGATGAACCCTTCGGCGGACCGCCGGGAGCGCGCGTGCGGCGGGCGGTCGACGACGACGAGGCCGCCCATCCCGACGATCCGCCCGCCGTCCTCCGCGACCCAGAGGCGGTAGGCCTCGCCGTCGACGTGCGTCGCGAGGTAGTCCGCCACCTGCGAGCGGTGCGGGCCGACGCGGTCCGGCGGGAGGTCGCCGCCGAGCAGCTCCCGGTCGAACGCGAGACGGAGGTCGAGGACGACCGGCAGGTCGGCCCGGGTCGCGCGACGGACGCGGAGGCGTCCGCGGGGCACGCTCGGGGGCGCCGGAGGCTCGGTCACCTGCAGATCGTGCCATGCCTCGCGGCGCCGCGCCGGTAGACTCCGTCCGTGACCCCCGAACCGGCGGAGCCGGGCGCCCGCGCGCCCGGGTCCCAGTCGCCCACGGCGCCCGAGCCGTTTGCCGCCCCATCGCCCGCCGCCACGTCGCCCGCCCCCCCGGCGTCCCCGCGGCAGGCCCCGGGACCGGCCCAGGGATGGCGCTCGCTCCTCGTCGTCTACGGCATCGTCTCGACGATCGAGGCGATCGGCGTCTCGCAGGTCTTCGCCTTCCTCCCGCTCCGCCTCCGCGAGGTCGGGCTGCCGGAGGCGCAGATCCCGACGTTCACGGGCCTCTTCTCGAGCCTGATCTTCGTCTTCGGGATCCTCCTCGTGCCGTTCTGGGGCGTCTGGGCTGACCTGTACAGCCGCCGCGCGGTCATCGTGCGGAGCGCCGTCGTCGAGGCGGTCGTCTTCGCCGGCGTCGCCCTCGCCCGGGAGCCCTGGCAGCTCGCCGCGAGCCTCCTCCTCGTCGGCCTCCAGCTCGGGAACACGGGGGTCATGCTCGCCGCCCTCCGCGACGTGACGCCGCGGCGTCGCGTGGGGACCACCACGGCCCTCTTCGGGGCGACCGGGCCGCTCGGGTTCGCCCTCGGACCGGTGCTCGGCGCCGTCGTCGTCGACGGCCTCGGCCTTCCGCTCGTCGTCGTCTTCTGGCTCGGCTCCGCGCTCTCGCTCGGGTCGGTGGCACTCCTCCTCGCCGGGTCGCGGGAGATCCGCCCGGCGGTCGTGCCGAAGGGCAGGGCGATCGCGCTCGCCCGGAGGGCGGTCGGCGGCGTCGTCGCCGATCCGGCCGTCCGGCGGATCTTCGCGATCTTCGGCGTGGCGATCCTGGCGAACCAGATGAGCCGCCCGTACGTGCCCCTCCTCGTCGAGGTCGCGAACGGCGATGCGGGCAACCTCGCCTCCGCGATCGGCCTCGTGGCCGGGACGGCCGCGCTCTTCGGCGCCCTCATCTCGCCGCTCGCCGGGCCGCTCGGCGACCGGGTCGGGTTCCGGCCGATCCTCGGGGCCTCGGCCCTCGGCGCGGGGGCGATGCTCCTCCTCATGCCCCTCGCCCCCGGGGTGGCGGCGCTCGCCGGCGTCGCCGTGGTCTACGCTGCGCTCCAGGCGGCGACCCAGGCGATGGTCTTCGGGCTCGTCGCCGTCGAGGTCGCCCCGGAGCGGCGCTCCGCGACGCTCAACCTCGTCCTCCTCCCGCTCTACTTCGCCGGGATCGTCGGTCCGGCGATCGGCGCGGTCGCGGCGGGGATCGGCGGCGTCGCCGCCCCCTTCTACACGGCCGGGGCGGTGTTCCTCGGCGGAGGCCTCGCGATCATCGTCGCGCTCGGGCGCGCCGCGCGGCGGTAGGCCGGCGGCCGGCGTTTCGGCGGCGAACGAGCACGCGCTCCGGATCCGGCTGCCCCTCCTCGCGCGTCGCGCCCGCCCTATGCCGGCAGGTCGCGCTCGCCGGGGCCGACGTACCGGGC
Organism: Chloroflexota bacterium; assembly: GCA_021802585.1. GTDB lineage: Bacteria > Chloroflexota > Limnocylindria > Limnocylindrales > CSP1-4 > CTSoil-043. The sequence continues at coordinate 28,496 of JAJZRQ010000012.1, read as the reverse complement.
GTCCGGCCGGATGAGCCGGTTGGCGGACGCCTGCTCGATGACGTGGGCCGTCCAGCCCGCGTGGCGGGCGAGGGCGAACGTCGCCGGGAAGAGGTCCGGCGTGAGGCCGACGCCCTGGAGGACCGCCGCCGCGTAGAACTCGACGTTCGTCTTCAGCGGCCGGTCCGGGTGCTTCTCCTCGAGGACCCGGAGGGCGACGTCCTCGACCTTGATCGCGAGCTCGAGCCAGTCGGGCTTCGTCGGCATCGCCTCGACGACGGTCCGCAGCGCGGTGGCCCGTGGGTCGTACGCGCGGTAGACGCGGTGGCCGAACCCCATGAGGCGCTCGCCGCGGGCCAGAGCCTCGCGGACCCACTGCTCGGCGTGCTCCGGCGAGCCGACCCGGTGGATCTGCTCGACGACCTCCGACGGCGCGCCGCCGTGGAGCGGGCCCTTCATCGCTCCGATCGCCCCCGCGACGGCCGAGGCCATGTCGGAGCGGGTCGAGGTGATGACCCGCGCCGCGAACGTCGAGGCGTTGAGGCCGTGCTCGGCGCCGACGATGAAGTACGCGTCGAGCGCCCGGGCCGTCGCCGGGTCGGGCCGCTCGCCGGTGAGCTGGAAGAGGAAGCCCGACACGAGGTCGAGCCGCGGATCCGGGTCGATCGGCTCGAGGTCCTGGCGGAGGCGGACGAACGCGGCGAGCGCGGACGGCGAGAACGCCGTGATCGCGCGGGCGTGGACCTCGCTCGGGGGCCAGTCGAGGACCTGCGTGGCGCCCCAGACGGAGACGGCCGTCCGGAGGGCGTCCATCGGCTTCGTCGTCCTCGGGAGGGCCCGGAGGGCCGACAGGACGGCCGACGGGACCCTTCCGGCCGCCATGTGGGACCGCGGGTCCCAGGTGCCGGTCCAGAGGAGATTCGCGACGGCGGCGTACGTGCCGTTGGCGACGAGGTCGCCGATCCGGTAGCCGCGGTACATGAGGCGCCCGTTCGCCCCGTCGACGAGGCCGAGGGAGGTCTCCGCGGCGAGGACGCCCTCGAGGCCCGGCGAGTACGGCCGGCCGTCCGCGACGGGGGCGGCAGGGGCGGCGGGCTGCGCGGCGGGATCCGGGTCGGGCGTGGCGGGCATCGGGGGCGTGTCCTCTGAGGGGCCGGAGGCCGGGTGACGGGGAGCGTCCATCGTACTCCGCGCCGGGTGCGCCCGACCCGCGCGCCGTTACGACCGGGCGAGCGCCTCGAGGAGGGCCGCGGCGACGACGACGAGGGCTCCGCCGAGGAGCACCGGGCCCGCGGCGACGCGGAGGACGAGCTGCAGGCCGAAGAGGAGTGCGCCCGGCGTCGAACGGTCCATCGCCGGCGATCCTAGCCGACGCGGCGCGGGTCGGCCGCCGAGAGCGCCCCCGCGGCGGCGGCGTCGAGCACCCAGGTCGCCCCGGCCCGGCGGGCCCGGAGCGCCGGCAGGCGGCGCTCGTCCTCGTCCCGGCCGGCGGGCAAGGCGCCGAGCAGCGCGCCGACGATCGCCGCCTTGCCCGCCCCGAGGGCCAGGACGACGAGCGCGCCCGCGGCGTCGAGCGCGGCTGGGGTGAGGGTCACGCGGTCGACGTGCGGCTCGGCGTGCGTCGGGGCGGGGGCCCAGGTCGTCCACCCCGGGACGTCGAACGCCGCACTCCCCGGGAAGACCGAGAGGAGGTGTCCGTCGGGCCCGACCCCGACGAGGATCGCGTCGAAAGCCGGGCGCCCGGCCGCGTCGGCCGGGACCTCGGAGCGGAGGACCGGCTCGAACCGGGCGGCACAGGCCGCCGCCCCCTCGCCCGCCGCGAGCGACGCGTCCGTCGGCCACGGGTGGACCCGGGCGGGGTCGAGCGGCGCGGGGACGAGCCCGCGGGCCGCATCCCCGGCGAGGAGGACGCCGTCGATCGGGACGAGGTTACTCGCGGGGTCGCCGCGCGGGACGAACCGGTCGTCGCCGAGCCACACGTGGAGCGCGAGCCAGGGCACGCGACCGCGGAGCGGCTCCGCGAGGAGGGCCCGGTAGATCGGCGGGGCGCTCGACCCGCCCGTCGAGGCGATGTCGGCCCGCCCCCGCCGGGCCGCCGCCGCCGCGAGGGCGTCGACGAGGAGCCCGGCCGCCGCCGCCGCCGCGGCGTCGGCGTCGGGGAGGACGACGATCGCCGGCTCGCCGGCACCGCGCGCGGGCCCCGGTGGTCCGGCGAGCCGCGCGGGGACGCGCCGCCGCCCGCCTGTGCCACCGCCGGACGTCCCCCGCCCGCTCATGCCGCCTCCTCGCCGGCGTCCGGGGCGGCCGACGGGGGCCCCGCGAGCGCCGCCGCGGCGGCGAGGGTGCCCTCGGCGACGAGGTCCCGGCCGCCCGCCTCGATCGCCTCGGCGAGGAGGTCGGCATCGGTCCGCCGCGCCGCGTGGAAGACGCGGCCGAGCGCCTCGACGCCGTCCTGCCAGACCCGGACGTGGACGGTGTCCGCCTCGGCGGTGACCTCGGCCCGGAGCTCCGACCCGCGGCGCTCGGCGAGGAGCTCGACGCGGAGGGTCGTGCCGCCCGGCATCCCCGACACGACCGGGTGGACGACGACCTCGACGTCCGGCCCGCGGTCGCTCGCGAGGAGCGCCCGCAGCCCGCGTCCCGGCTCCGGAGCTGCCCCCGGGAGCGGGCGGGCCCGCCCGCCGCCCGTCGCCCGCCCCGCCCGGGCGAGTGGCTTCGTCACCCGCAGCTCGAGGCGCGAGGCGAGCCACGCGACGTGGTAGATCGGCTTCACGAGGTTCGTGGCGGCCTCGGCGTGCGGGCCGCCGTGCGTCGCGTACGTCACCGCGACCCGCCGCAGCGAGCGGAGGTACGGCAGGAACGCATCGTGGTCGAAGATCGCGGCGACCGCCTCGCGCCAGCGCGCCTGGCGCATGAGCGCGAAGTCGGAGATCGGGAGCGAGGGCCGGGCGAGCGCGGCGAGTGCCCGGAGCCGGTCGAGCCCGTCCCCCGTCCAGCGGGAGCCGTCGACGACGACGCGGTCGGCGAGCCCGACGAGGGCCTCCGCCGGCGCGGTCCCGAACGGCGGGTCGCCCGGCCACCAGACCGTCACCGGGAGGTCGTGGACGAGGAGCGGCGCGACGATCGCCTCGACATGCCGGCCGGCGTCGCCCCCGGCCGTGACGTAGACCTGCTCGGCGCACGTCTCGGGGGCGTCGGGGCGGGGGACCATGCAGTACGCGCGGACGTCCGCCCGCAGCCAGGCCGGCCCGTCGGGATCGGTCGGGACGACGATGAGCGTCCGCGACGGGTGGCGCCCGGTGCCGATCGCGATCGTCGAGGCCGCCCACTCCCCGAGTTCGGGGCTCCGGGCGACGACGACGAGGTTGAGGACGCTCGTGCGGGCGGCCACGAGGCGCTCGCCGGCCCCGCCCCGCGCCGCGAGGGCCTGCGGGAGGCTCCAGATCCGCCCGAGCTCCTGCTCGATCCCCGCGACCGAGGTCGCGTGGCCGGCCCACCGGAGCGTCGGCTCGCCGGGAGCCCCCGCGACCCCGAAGGGGACGACGGCGTCGGTCGTCGGCGGCCCGTCCGGCGCCGCCTCGTTGCTCAGATCCGCCGCCACCGTCGGCCGTCCCGGGCGAGGAGGTCGTCGGCGGCCTCCGGGCCCCACGTCCCGGCGGCGTAGTCAGGGAACGCGGGGGCGTCGCCGTCGGCCCAGGCCTCGATGATCGGGGTCACGATCCCCCAGGCCTTCTCGACCTCGTCGGAGCGCGTGAAGAGCGACGCGTCGCCGAGGAGAGCGTCGAGGATGAGCGTCTCGTACGCGTCCGGGCTGTCGACGCTGAAGGCGGACCCGTACGTGAAATCCATGTTCACCGCCCGGACGTCGACCCCCAGCCCCGGCACCTTCGCCGCGAAGCGGAGGAGGATTCCCTCGTCGGGCTGGATCCGGAGAGCGAGGAGGTTCGCCTCGGGGTCGGCGTGGGAATCCTTGAACAGGGCGTGCGGGACCTCCCGGAAGCGGACGGCGATCTCCGTGGCCCTCTTCGGCAGCCGCTTCCCGGCGCGGAGGTAGAACGGGACGCCGGCCCAGCGCCAGTCATCGATGAAGAGGCGGGCGGCGACGTACGTCTCGGTCTCCGATGCCGGGTCGACCTCGGGCTCGGAGCGGTATCCGGCGACGGGCTCGCCGGCCACCCAGCCCGGGCCGTACTGCCCGCGGACGACGTTCGCGGCGACGTCGGCCGGCGCCATCGGCTCGATCGCCCGGAGGACCTTCACCTTCTCGTCGCGGAGGGCGTCGGCGTCGAACGTCGCCGGCGGCTCGATCGCGACGAGGGCGAGGAGCTGCATGAGGTGGTTCTGGAGGATGTCCCGGGACGCGCCGGCCTCCTCGTAGAACGCACCGCGCTTCTCGACGCCGATCGACTCGGCGACGGTGATCTGCACGTGGTCGACGTAGCGGCGGTTCCAGATCGGCTCGAAGATCCCGTTGCCGAAGCGGAAGACGAGGATGTTGCGGACCGTCTCCTTGCCGAGGTAGTGGTCGATCCGGTAGACCTGCGACTCGCGGAAGACCTTGCCCACCTCGCGGTTCAGGCGGATCGCGCTCGGGAGGTCGCGGCCGAACGGTTTCTCGACGATGATCCGGCGCCAGCCGCCCCCGTGCTGCTCGTGATCGAGGCCGGCGAGGCCGAGGCCGGCGATGATCTCCGCGAAGGCCGAGGGCTGGGTGGCGAGGTAGTAGCAGCGGTTGGCGCGGGTCCCCCGGGTCGTGTCGAGATCGTCGAGGCGGCGCGCGAGCCCCTCGTAGAGTGCCGGGTCCGCGAAGTCGCCGCGGTGGTAGGCGATCCGCTCGGCGAACGACTCCCAGACCTGCGTCTCGATCGGGAGGACGCGGCTGAACTGCTCGAGCGAGGCGCGAAGCTCGGCCCGGAACGCGTCGTCCGTGTACGGCCGGCGCCCGACGGCGACGATCGCGAACTCGTGGGGCAGGAGGTTCGTCCGCCACAGCTGGTAGAGGGCCGGGACGACCTTCCGGTGGGCGAGGTCGCCGGTCGCGCCGAACAGGACGAAGGCAGCCGGGTCCGGCATCCGCTCGAGGCGCAGGCCCTCGCGGAGCGGGTTGGCGATCGCCCGGGTGCCGGACCGCCTCCGCGCCGGGCGGGCGAGGCGGAGCGCACGGGCCGTGAGCGGAGGATCCTCGGCCGGCCGCGCCGCCGGGGCGGCCGGGACGGCGGGGGTTGTGGGAGCGGCGGGGGCGGCGGGGGCGGCCGGCGACGACGCCACGGTGGGCGCCCCGGACTTCGCGCGGGGGGCCACGGCGACCGCTACTCCGCCTTCACCGGGTGGCCGCCGAACTCGTTGCGGAGCGCGGCGAGGACCTTCGCTCCGTAGCTCTCGTCCTGTCGCGAGCGGAAGCGGGCCTGGAGGGCGAGGGTGATGACGGGCGCCGGGACGTCGCGGTCGATCGCTTCCTGGACGGTCCAGCGGCCCTCCCCGGAGTCGGCGACCCAGCCTTTGATCCCCGCGAACTCGGGGCTCTTGCCGAGCGCGTCGTAGAGGAGGTCGAGGAGCCAGCTCCGCACGACGGACCCGTAGCGCCAGATGCCGGCGATCGCCGCGAGGTCGAGGTCGTACGCGCTCGCGTGCATGATCTCGAAACCCTCGGCGTACGCCTGCATGAGGCCGTACTCGATGCCGTTGTGGACCATCTTCACGTAGTGCCCGGCGCCCGGCCCGCCGACGTGGGCGTAGCCGTCCGGCGGCGCGAGGGTCCGGAACGCCGGCTCGAGCGGCGCGACCGCCTCGCCGTCCCCACCGACCATGAGGCAGTACCCGTTCTCGAGGCCCCAGATCCCGCCCGAGACGCCGGCGTCGACGTACCGGACGCCCTTCGCGGCGGCCATCGCGTGCCGCCGGACGTCGTCGTGGAAGTTCGTGTTGCCGCCGTCGACAATCGCGTCGCCCGCGGCGAGGAGCCCGAGGAGATCGACCACCATCGCCTCGGTGGCGTCACCGGCCGGGACCATGACCCACACCGTGCGCGGCGCCGGCAGCTTCGCCACGAGCTCGTCGAGCGAGAAGGCGCCCTCCGCGCCCTCGGCGATGATCTCCTGCGTCTTCTCTGGCGTCCGGTTGAACGCCACGACCTCGTGCCCGTCGCGCACGAGGCGGCGGACCATGTTGGCGCCCATCCGCCCGAGACCGACGAAGCCGATGCGCATGCGTGCTGCCCCCTTCTGCGCGCCGAACCGTCGGCGCCGACGAACCGTTCATAGCTGCTGACGGAGATGGCGGCCGGCGGGCGTCCTCGCCTACCGGGGGAGGGCCGCCGCGACGGCGGCCTCGAGCGCCGCCAGCCCGGCGTCGACGTCGGCGCCGAGGTGGACCCGCAGGACCGGCAGCTCGTGGGCCTCGAGGGCCTCGAAGTCGCCGCGGGCCTGCGCGTCGATGAGCTGGGCGAACGTGTAGTGGCGGCCCGGGACCGGGACGTCCGCCGGGTGGTCGGCGGTGAGCTGGAGGAACCAGCCGATCGCCGGGCCGCCCTTGTGGAGCTGCCCGGTGGAGTGGAGGTACCGCGGCCCGAAGCCGCCGGTCGTCGCGAGCCCCGTCCCGTCGCGGAGGCGGGCCCGGATCCGGTCGATCGCCGCGGCCCGGTCCGCTGTCGGCGCGACGAACGCGGTGACGGCGAGGAAGCCGCCGCGGCGGGCCCGCTCGAGGTGCCGGCGCAGCTCCCCGACGACGGTCCCGTCGCCGGCGGTGAGGCGGAGGGGCGTGTCGCCGTGGAGGGCGAGGCCGTTGCCCGTGGCGAGCGGCGCCTCGGCCGGGAGCGACCCGCGGCGCTCGAGCTCCTCGAGGACCCGCTTCGTGTTCTCCTTCGACTCGGTGACGTTCGGCTCGTCGAACGGGTTGATGCCGAGGACGATCCCCGCGATCGCCGTCGCCACCTCCCAGCGGAGGAACTCGCCGGCGAGGTCGATCGGGTCGGCGAGGGTGAAGCGGAGGATCGGATGGCCCGCGGCGGCGAGGGCATCGAGGAGCGCGTCGGCCGGGGTGCCGTCGGGCGCGGGCGCGGGCGGGGCCGAGCCGTCGAGGGCGATCCGGGCGAAGACGCGATCCGGGCCGTACGACGCCGGGATTCCGAGCGGCTCGCGGTCGATCGGGACGATCCCGGTCCCGAGCTTGCCGGTGCTCTCCGCGACGAGCTGCTCGAGCCACGCCCCGAGGGGCCCGAGCGCCGGGTCGACGACGAACGTGAGCTTGTCGCGCCCGGCGACGGCAAGCGCCCCGATCGTCGCGCCGAGGGCGACGCCCGGGTTCGCGGCCGGGTCCGCGGCGGCGCACCGCGCGTGCATCGCGGCGGCGGAGGCGAGGAACGGGTCGAGGTCGACGCCGGCGACCGAGGCCGGCACGAGGCCGACGTAGCTGAGGGCCGAGTAGCGGCCGCCGACCGACTCCGGGTTGAGGAAGACGCCCCGCATCTCGTCCTGGTGGGGGATCGCCGCGAGCGACCGGCCCGGGTCCGTGACGGCGACCATGAACTCGCCGGGCGACTCGGTGCGAGCCCCGTGCGCCCGGAGCGCGTCGTGGATCCGCTGCCAGGCGTCAGCCTGGAAGGCGAGGGTCTCGGTCGTCGTGCCGGACTTGCTGCCGACGATGACGAGCGTGGCGAGCGGGTCGAGGCCTTCCCACGCAGCGCGGACCGCGGCGGGGTCGGTGGAGTCGAGGACGCGGACCTCGAGCCAGCCTTCGACGTCGCGGAAGGCGTCGGCGATCACGCCCGGGGCGAGGCTGCTGCCGCCCATCCCCGCGACGATCGCCGTCGTGAAGCCGGCGTCGCGGATCGCCTCGCCGGACCCCTCGAGGGCCGGGATCTGCTCCGTGAAGTCGACGGGGAGGTCGAGCCAGCCGAGCCGGTTCGCGATCTTCGCCTGGACCGCGGGGTCGCTCGACCAGAGGGTCGCATCGCGTTCGCGGAGGCGGTCGCTCCAGTGCTCCTCGTCGGCGCGGTCGAGGGTGGCGGCGACGGCCGCGGCGAGCGCGGGGTCCTCGACCCGCGCGTCGAGCGTCCCCGGGGCGAACGATGGGAGCGTGGTCTCGGCCATGGCCAACCTCCTGCGCTTCGGAGTCTAGGCGGGACGCGGGACGGGCGCTGGCGCGAGCCCCGCGACCGGCCGCGCTCAGCCTACGGAGCCCCCGCCAGGTCCGCCGCCAGCACGATGTCCCGGAGGATCCGGAAGCCGTCCCGATACGTTCCCCGCGCATGCGCGGCCACGCGCGCCGCCTGCTGGAGTCGGAGGAGCGTCGTGAGGAGGATCGCCGCGTCCGGGGCCGGCCCCCCGGCGACCCCGGCGCGACCGGGCGGCGGCACGCCGCTCCGCGGGCGGGTCGCGGTCGGCGCCGGGGCGGGGAGGGCGATCGCCATGGGCGGGACGTCCATCGCGCCCGTGACGACGAGCGGCGTCCCGATCTGCCCGAGCTCGGCCGCCAGCCGCCCGAGGTACGCGTCCCGCCGGGGGTCGGGGGCGTCCGTCTCCACGAGCACGACGACATCGTCGGAGGTGGCCACCTCGATCGGGCCGTGCCGGAACTCGCTCGGCGTCGTGGCGATCGCCGCGAGCAGCGCCTTCTCATGGAGGAGCGTCGCGGTCGCGATCGCCAGGCCGAGGCCCGTCCCGAAGCCGACGATCCATGCCCGCCGGGCGCGACCGAGGACGCCGCCCGCGGGGAGCGCTCCCCCGGTGTCGGCGACGAGGGCCTCCAGGGCGCCGCGGAGGCCGGCCACCGCCGCCGGGTGGGTCGGCAGGGCCCCGGCCAGCGCGAGGAGCGCCGCGAGCGCGGTGAGCTCGCTCTTCGTTGCCGCTCCCTCCTCGTGCCCACTCGGGGTGACGAGAACCAGGTCGGCCGTCGAGGCGAGCGCTGAGCTGCCGTCCGCGGTCACCGCGAGGATGCGCGCCCCGGCCGAGCGGGCAGCGTGCGCCGCGGCCACGGTCTCCGGGCTCGCGCCCGACTGGGACACGGCGATCGCGAGGTCGTCCGGGCGAAGTTCCTCGCCGTCCGGGGCGCCGAGGACCGCGTGGGAGGACTCACGGACGAGGACGGGCCGCGCGCGATCCCGGGCGGCCGCGACGCGGAGGACCGGCTCGGCTGCGCGGGACATCGCGAGGGACGCACCCGTGCCGAGGAGGACGATGCGTCCGGCGGCCTCCCACGCCGCCGCGAGGTCGGGCGCCAGCCGGCGCGCCTCGGCAAGCGTCCCCTCCACGGCCGCCGGGCCCTCGGCGAGCTCGCGTCCCATCTCGTCGGGGCCGGCCGGCCCGAGACCGGCGAGGCGGCCGGCCGCCGCCCGGGCCCCGGTCATCCCTTGACCCCGCCCGCGGTGAGGCCCGCGACGAGGTAGCGCTGGAAGACGAAGGCGATGAGCACCGGCGGGATCGCCGCGATCACCCCGCCGGCGGCGAGCATCCCGAAATCGATCCCGTGCCGCCCGATGAAGTCGTTGAGGGCCACCGGCAGGGTCTTCGCGGCGTTCGTCTGGGTCATGATGAGGGCGTAGAAGAACTCGTCCCACGCGAGAAGGAATGCGAGGAGGGCGGTCGAGACGATGCCCGGCGTCGAGACCGGGATCAGGACGCGGACGAGGGCGCCGAGGCGCGAGCAGCCGTCGACGCGGGCGGCGTCGTCGAGCTCCGGGGAGATCGACTCGAAGTAGCCGCGCATGAGCCAGATGACGAACGGCGTGACGAACGAGGAGTAGATGACGATGAGGGCGATCGGGCGGTCGAGCCAGGCCAGGCCGCTCATGATCTGGTAGAGGGGGATGACGAGAGCGATCGGCGGGAGCATGTACGTCGCCATGAAGGCGAGGACGAGCCACCCGCGACCGGGGAACCGGAGGCGGGCGAAGGCATACGCGGCGGGGATCCCGACGGCCAGGGCGACAACGGTCACGACCGACGCCACGACGAGGCTGTTCATCGTCGCCGCCCGGAACCCCACGGCCGCCGAATCGGGGTTCGCCGCGATCGTGAGCGCCGCGTACCGGTCGAAGCTGATCGAGGTCGGGATGAACGACAGCGGCTTCGCCAGGAGGTCCACCGGCCGGGAGACGCTGCTGATGAGGAGCCAGGCGAACGGTGCGAGGATCGCCGCGAGGGCGGCGATCATGGCACCGTAGAGGATCGTCGCCCGCAGGAGGCGTCGCGGCCGGCGCGCGGACCCGGCCACGTCAGCTCCGCCCGACCCGGCCGAGGAGCCGGAGGTAGATCGCGGCGAGCAGCATGATCGCGAGGGCGATGAGGTACCCGAGGGCGGCGCCGCGCCCGAAGTCGAAGGCTCGGTACGCCGTCTGGTACGCATAGATGGCGATCGTCTGCGTCTCGTTCGCGGGCCCGCCGTTCGTCATGATCCAGATGATGTCGAAGACCTTGAACGCCTCCATCGTCCGGAGGACGAGGACGATGAGGAGCGTCGGCGTCAGGAGCGGCAGGACGACGTAGCGGAACGTGGAGACCGGCCCCGCCCCGTCGACGCGGGCCGCCTCGATCTGCTCGCGGCTGATCCCCTGGAGCGCGGCGAGGACGAGGATCGCGACGAGCGGCGTCATCTTCCACACGTCGGCGAGGATGACCATCCACATCGCGGTGGCCGGGTTGGAGAGCCACTGCTGGTAGGAGTCGATGATCCCGGCCTGCAGGAGCAGGGCGTTGAGCGCGCCGTACTCCGCGTTGTCGATCCAGCGCCACATCAGGGCGTTCACGATCGTGGGCAGCGCCCAGGGCAGGATGACGAGCGACCGGAGCAGCCAGCGGAAGCGGAGCGGCTGGTCCATGAGGAGGGCGAGCCCGACACCCAGGACGAGCTCGAGCGCGGTCGAGGCGATCGTGAACGACAGGGAGCGCCCGACCGCAGCCCAGAAGTCGGGATTCGCCAACTCGTGGGCGTAGCTCGCGAGCCCGATGAACGGTTCCTCGCCGGGGCGCGTGAGGACGACCTCGTGGAGGCTCAGCCAGAGGGCCCGCACGAGCGGGTAGGCGACGACGAGGAGGATGACGAGAGCGGCGGGGGTCACGAAGGCCCCCGCCACCCACGCCTCGGAGACGGCCGCCGGGCGGAGCCGGCGGCGCGCCGCGGTCAGCCCGGCCATCGGCCCGGACGAGCCTCCGGTGCTCCTACTTCTGGATCTCGGGGAGCTTCGCCGCCACGTCGCCGAGGGCCTGCGCGGCCGGCTTCTTGCCGGTCAGCGCCTCCTGGAGGGCGACCTGGAGCGCGCTCGAGAGGGCGGTGTAGTACGGGACGACCGGGCGCATGACGAGGTTCGTGAATTCCACGTTGGCGGCCGCGAAGAGCTCCGGCGCGGTCTTCGTGATCGCCGCGTCCTGGAACGACGACTTCCACATCGGCAGGCTCAGCTGGGCGAACTTGTCCTGCATCGGCTTGCTCGCCATCCAGAGGGCGTACGCGACCGCCTCGTCGGGATGCTTGGAGCTCGACGTCACGGCGATGCCCATCCCGCCGTTCACCCCGCTCGTCTGGACGCCGCCCATCCCGGGGCTCGCGACGACGCCCACCTGACCGGCGACCTTCGACTGCTGGGGGTCGTTCGCCAGGTTGTACATGTACGTCCAGTTCAGCGCGAAGGCGGCACCCCCGGCGGAGAACGTGTTCCGCACGTCCTCCTCGAGGAAGCCGGTCGAGGCCGGGTTGGAGAGGCCGTCGTCGAGCGTCTTCTTCATCCACTCGAGGGCTGCCAGCGGGCCTCCCTGGGCGAAGCGGGCGTTGCCCGCGTCGTCCACGAAGTCCGCGCCGCCCATGACCGCGGCGAGCTGGGTCCAGTCGCAGATCGCCGCCTCGGCCTGGCTCCACGACCAGACGATCGGGTAGTCGACGATGCCCTTGTCCTTGATCGCCCTGGCCTGTGCGAGGAGCTCGTCCCACGTGGCCGGCGGGTCGGAGAAGCCGGCGGCGGCGAGCATCTGCTTGTTGTAGAAGAGGAACTTCGTGTCGTTGATCCAGGGCACGGCGTAGAACTTGCCCTGGTACTGGCCCCCCGCGAGGGCGGACGGGAACACGTCGTTCTTGTACTCGGCGGGGACGTTGGCGGTGATGTCCCGCACGATCTTCGCCTTGGCGAACTCGGCGGGCCAGATCGCGTCGAGGAGCACGGTGTCGTAGCTCCCGGCGCCGCCGACCTGGTCGGTCACGATCTTGTCATGGAGGGCGTCGTAGGCGACGAACTCGAGGTTGACGGTGACGTTCGGGTTGGCGTCCTCGAACGCCTTCGTCATCTCGGTGACGTTGTCCTCGGAGTAGGCCGCCTGCTTCATGAAGAGCGCGTTGAGGGTGACCGGCCCGGCGCTCGGCGAGGCGCCGCCGCCGCACGCGGCCGCGAGGACCGCGGCTGCGACGAGGGCGCTGAGGCGTCGCCCCGGCGGTCGACAGGTGAACGAGGTGGTCATCGGGTGCATCTCCTCTCCCTTCGTCGGGGATGCCATGGGACGCCACGACCGGAGCGGGCAGGCCGCCCGCCGCGCTGGTTCGCAGGATACCCATCCGCGGGCTCCGCCGGTGATGCTCGCGAGCGCGGGGCAGCGCGGGGCGGGTGCGGGGCCGCCACCCTCGCGGGCGCCGCGGATCAGCGCTCCTCGGCCTCGATCGCGAGAATCTTGGCGAGGCGGCGGCGGTGGCGCTCGGCCCCCGAGAACCGCGCGTCGAGGAAGGCCCGAGCGCAGTCCAGCGCGGGCTCCGGCCCGATGACCCGGCCGCCGAGGCAGAGGACGTTCATGTCGTCGTGCTCCACGCCCTGTCGCGCGGAGTACGTGTCGTGGGCGACGGCCGCGCGGACGCCGCGGACCTTGCTCGCCGCCACGCTCGCGCCGATGCCCGAGCCGCAGACGAGGATCCCCCGCTCGGCCTTGCCGTCCCGGATCGCGTGGGCGATGCGGCGGGCGAAGTCGGGGTAGTCGTCGTCCGGGTCCGAGCCGTCGCCGCCGAGGTCGACGAGCTCGTGGCCGGCGCCGGCGAGGCGCCGGAGGAGCTCCGCCTTCAGCTCGGCCCCGCCGTGGTCGGCGGCGAACGCGACGCGCATCAGCGGGCACCGCCCGGCCCGGCGCCGGGATGGGGGGACGGCGGCGCCGGGACACGGCCGCGGAGGCCGTCGCGGACGACCCGCCGGCCGACCTCGACGACGTGGGCCGCGGTGAAGCCGAACGCATCGAGGATCGTGGCCGCCGGTGCCGAGGCTCCGAAGTGGTCGAGCGCGACGATCGCGCCCTCGTCGCCGGCCCAGCGCTCCCAGCCGAGCGACACGCCCATCTCGACGGCGACCCGCCGGCGGGCCGCTGCCGGGAGGACGGCCTCCCGGTAGGCCGCGTCCTGGACCTCGAAGGCCTCCCAGCAGGGGAGGCTGACGACCCGCGTCGCGATCCCCTCCGCCTCGAGCGTCTCCGCGGCGGCGACGCCGAGCTGGACCTCCGAGCCGGTGGCGACGACGACGAGGTCGGGGAGCACGCCGAGCGCCTCGCTCGAGGCGGCCCGGACGACGTACGCGCCGCGTCGCACGCCCTCCCGGGCGCCGGCGGAGGTCGCCGCGAGGACGGGGAGCTTCTGGCGCGTGAGGGCGAGGGCCGTGGGGCCGGCGGTCCTCTCGAGGGCGAGGGCCCAGGCGGCGGCCGTCTCGTTCGCGTCCGCCGGCCGGACGAACCACAGGTTCGGGATCGCCCGGAGCGCGGCGTACTGCTCGACGGGCTGGTGGGTCGGCCCGTCCTCCCCGAGCCCGACCGAGTCGTGGGTCCAGACGTACGTCACCGGCAGCCCCGCGAGGGCCGCGATCCGGACGCTGCCGCGCATGTAGTCCGAGAACGTCAGGAACGTGGCCGCGTAGGGTCGGAAGCCGCCGTGGCACGCGATCCCGCCCGCGATCCCGCCCATCCCGTGCTCGCGAACCCCGAAGCGGAGGTTCCGCCCCGCCTGGTCCGCGGTGAAGTCGTCGCCGCCCCGCAGGTCGGTGAGGTTGCTCTCCGAGAGGTCGGCGGAGCCGCCGAACAGCTCGGGCACGCCGGCCGCGAGGGCGTTCATCGTGTCCGCGCTCGCGTTCCGGGTCGCCACCTCGGCGCCGGCCTCCCACCGCGGCAGGGCCGCGTCCCAGCCGGCCGCGAGGTCGCCGTCGAGGCGGCGCTCGAGCTCGGCTGCCTCGCGCGGCCAGGCGGCCCGGTATGACTCGAACGCGGCGTCCCAGCGACGGACGAGCTCCTCGCCCCAGGGGATCGCCCGCGAGAAGAGGGCCGCCGCGGCGTCGGGGACGAAGAACGTGCGGTCGGGGTCCCAGCCGTAGGCCTCCTTCGTGAGGCGGACCTCCTCGACGCCGAGCGGCGCGCCATGGGCCTTCTGGCTCCCGGCCTTGTGGGGCGAGCCGTACCCGATGACCGTCCGGACGGCGATGATCGACGGACGCTCGTCGGAGCGGGCGAGCCGGATCGCGGCCTCGATCGCCCCGACGTCGGTCCCGTCCTTCACGCGGAGGGCGTGCCAGCCGTAGGCCCGGAAGCGCTCGAGGACGTCCTCCGAGAACGCCAGCGCGGTCGGTCCGTCGAGCTGGACCTGGTTGTCGTCGTAGAGCATGACGAGCTTGCCGAGCCGGAGGTGGCCGGCGAGGCTCGCGGCCTCCGACGCGATCCCCTCCTGGAGGTCGCCGTCGGAGCAGATCGCGTACGTCCAATGGTCGACGATCTCGTGGCCGGGGCGGTTGAACTCCGCGGCGAGGCGCCGCTCGGCGATCGCCATCCCGACGGCATTCGCGACACCCTGGCCGAGCGGCCCGGTCGTCGCCGCCACGCCGGGCGTCATCCCGAATTCGGGGTGGCCGGGAGTCCGGGACCCCCACTGCCGGAACCGCTTCAGCTCCTCGAGCGGGAGGTCGTAGCCGGTCAGGTGGAGGAGCGCGTAGAGGAGCATCGAGGCGTGCCCCGCCGACAGGACGAACCGGTCGCGGTTCGGCCAGTCGGGGCGCGTCGGCGCATGGCGGAGGAAGCGGGTCCACAGCGTGTACGCCATCGGCGCCATCCCCATCGGGGCGCCGGGGTGACCCGAGTTCGCCTGCTGGACGCCGTCGATCGCGAGGGTGCGGATCGTGTCGATCGCGAGCCGATCGAGCTGCTCGGGAGAGAGGGTCGTCATCGCGGGCTCCCGTGCGGGCAGGGTGGAGTGCCGCCATTGTAGGCGGGGCCTCGCGATCCACGGCCGCGGCCGCGCCGGGACGCGAGGCGGTGGCCGCACGAGCGCGCGGGGACGCGGGGCCGGCCGCCGTCCGGCGTATCCTCGCCGCGTGCCGCCGTCGCCTCGCCTTCCGTCGCCGCCCGCCGCCCGCCGCCCGCGACGACCGCGCGAGGCGCCCCGCGCCGTCGTTCTCGGCGACCTCGCGCTCGATGTCGTCCTCGCCCCCGCACGATTCCTCGAGCACGGCACCGACGTCCCCGGCGCGGTGCGGATCCACCAGGGGGGCTCCGCGGCGAACACCGCACGCTGGCTGGCCCGCCTCGGGGTCCGCTCGACGCTCGTCTGCGCCGTCGGGCGCGACGCCCCGGGCCGGGCCCTCGTGGCCGCCCTCCGCGGCGCGGGGGTCGAGGTGCGGGCGGCGCGGCCGGCCGGAGCCCGCACCGCCCGGATCGGGATGGTCGTCGACCCATCCGGGGAGCGGAGCTTCGTCGCGGACCGGGGAGCCGCCGACCGGCTGGCGCCGGCCGACCTCCAGCCGTCGTGGCTCGCGGGGGCTGGCGTCCTCCACCTGCCGGCCTAC
Source organism: Chloroflexota bacterium (assembly GCA_021802585.1). Taxonomy (GTDB): domain Bacteria; phylum Chloroflexota; class Limnocylindria; order Limnocylindrales; family CSP1-4; genus CTSoil-043. The sequence continues at coordinate 12,742 of JAJZRQ010000012.1, read as the reverse complement.
TCCCTCATCGGCGCGCCGCTCGGCGAGGCTGCGGCCCGCGCCATCGCCATCGCCCGGGCGTCCGGGGCCCGGGTCTCGGTCGACCTCGCCTCGGCCGCCCCGCTCCTCGCCGCCGGCCGCCGGGCGGCGCACGGGACGATCCGCGCAGCCGGGCCCGACCTCCTCTTCGCGAACGCGGCCGAGGCGGTGGCGTTCCTCGGCGAGGGGCGCCTGGAGCGCCTCCTCGACATCGCACCGGTCGTCGTCGTGAAGCGCGGTGCGGGCGGGGCGACGGCGCTCGCCCGGGGCGGCGGCGGCGGCGCGACCGGCCGCCCCGCCCTCCGCTTCGACGTCGCGACCCGCCCGCTCGCCGTCCCCGACACGACCGGCGCGGGCGACGCGTTCGACGCGGGATTCCTCGCGGCCTGGCTCGCGCTCGACCGCTCGACCGCGCCGGCGGCCCTCCGGCGGGCCGTGGTCGCCGGCCACCGGGCGGCCTCCCGCCAGATCGCCGCCCCGCGAGCGGAGCTCCCGCTCGGGTAGTCGACCGCGCGCTTCGGCCTAGTGGATGGCGGCCCCGACGAGGGTGCCGAGGCCGAACGTGATCGCGGCGGCGGCGAGGCCCAGGACGACCTGCCGCGCGCCCGTGCGGAGCGCGCTCGCCCCGGTGACGATCGTGATCGCCGCCCCGACGCCCAGGAGGGCGCCCGTGCTGACGATCACCGAGGCGACGACGGCCGGCGTCCCCCCGGAGACGAAGAACGGCAGGAGCGGCACGGCGGCCCCGAGGGCGAAGAGGCAGAACGAGGTCGCCGCGGCGACCCACGCCGAGCCGCCGAGCTCCTCGGGATCGATCCCGAGCTCCTCGCGGGCGAGCGTGTCGAGCGCCCGGCCGGCATCACCGCGAACGATCGAGCGGGCGGTCGCCGCCGCCTGCTCCACCGCAAGGCCCTTCGCCTGGTAGATGAGGGCGAGCTCCTCCTCTTCCTCCTCGGGGACCTCGAGCAGCTCCTGGCGCTCGACCGCGATCTGGTGCGCGTACAGCTCGCGGGCGCTCTGGACGGAGAGCCACTCGCCGATCGCCATCGAGAGGGCGCCGGCGAGGAGGCCGGCGAGCCCCGCCACGAGCACCGCGGCGCCGCCGCCGGAGGCGCCGGCCACGCCCATGACGAGGCTGAGGTTCGAGACGAGGCCGTCGTTCGCGCCGAGCACGGCGGCCCGGAGCGCGTTGCCGCCGCTCATCCGGTGGCGGCCTTCGACGCGGGCGATCGTGCCCCCCTTCAGCCCACCGCCGTGGGCCAGCTGGCGGAGCAGCCGGGCGTGGGAGCGTTCGTCGCCGGGCATGCCGGCGAGCGCCTCCGGCTGGTCGTCGTACATCTGCTGGTCGGCCGCCTCGTGGTCCGCGATCGTCGAGACGACCGCGCCCGCCCCGAAGCGGCGGGCGACCCACACGAGGACCCGCGTCCGCCACGAGGGGCCCATCCCCGCGGTCGCCACGCCGGCATCGTCGAGGCGCCGGCGCCAGACCTCGCTGTGGCGGACCTCCGCCTCGGCGAGCCGGCGGTAGAGCTCGGCGAGGACCGGCTCCTTCTCGGACGCGGCCATCGCCCGGTAGATGGCGATGCCGTCGATCTCGCCCTGGAGGTTCGCCCGGTACCGGGCGATGTCCGTCGGGTCGGGCCGCTGCGCGCCTGCGGGCTCCTGCATGCCGTCATCGTACGCTCGATGTCCGCGTCGCCGGCGGCGCGGTCGGCTTGGCCCCCGGACGGTCCGCCGGGCCGTTCCGCGCCGGGCCGCGTGACGGCGCCGGCCGCTCCTACGCCTTCAGGAAGCGGTCGAACCAGGCGAGCATCCGCTCGTTGCGGTCGATCCGGCGGTCCGGGCGCCCGGTGATCGCGAACGTGTGCCATGACTCGGGATAGAGGACGTACTCGACCTCGCGTCCGAGGTGCCGCAGGACGACGAAGAGCTGCTCGTTGTCGGCCGCCGGGCAGCGGAGGTCGGCCTCGCCCTGGAGCAGGAGGAGGGGGGTCCGGACTCGGGCGGCGAGCCGCAGCGGCGACTGGCGCCACAGCTTCGCGACCCCGTCCTCGGAGAGGGGGTCGCCGAGGAGCGCCATCCGGCAGTACTCGGGGCCGGAGTCCGAGTTCGCCCAGCCGTTGACCTGATTCGTGACGCCGTTCTCGGACACCGCGGCGGCGAACCGCTGCGGCACCGCGCCGACGAGCCAGTTCACCATGAATCCGCCATAGGAGAGGCCGAGGATCCCGAGCCGGGCCGGGTCGGCGAGGCCGAGGCCGACGACGTGGTCGACCGCGGCGAGGACGTCGGCGGCGTCGACGCCGCCCCAGTCGCCGAGCTGCGGCGCGATCCACGACCGCCCGTAGCCGGCCGAGCCGCGGATGTTCGGCAGGACGACCCGGTAGCCGCGCGCGGCGAGGAGGACGTGCTCGAGCGACGGCGCCGGCGACCACGCCCCCAGGGGGCCGCCGTGGACGTCGACGACGGCTGGAAGGGGAGCGTCGCCGGCGCCCGCGGGCGACGCGATCCCCGTCTCGATCGGTCCGCCGGCCCCGGGCGCAAGCGTCCGGCGCATCTCCGGCCACGGGAGGCCGCGCCGCCACGCGCCGCCGGCCGTCGTCCGCGGCACCGCCGTGGCGCGGGCCGGCGCCCGGCGGCGCTCCGGCGCCCCGTCCCGTCGCGCGCCCGCGGCATCCGCGCCCGCCGCGCCCCCGCCGACGGTGAGGAACTCCATCGGCCGGTCGTCGAGCGTCGCCACGACGGAGACGATCCCGCCGCCGACCCCGAGCGTCCAGGCGGTCATCTCGGCGTCGACGAGGCGCTGCGCGGCGCCGGCCGGCCCGCCGGTCCGCGGGTCGAACGGGAAGCGCCACGGCCGGACCCGGCCGGCCTCGCTCACGAGGGCGACGAGATCCTGCGGGCCGTCCCACCACGGGCCGGGCCGGGACGACGCCATCCAGCCGTTGAGGTCCGTGTCGCACCACGCGCCGACCGGCCGATCGAGGTCCGGCGCGAGGGCGACGGCCGGGGCCGGGTCGCCCGCCGCCGGGTCGAACGGGGCGACGAAGACGCCGGGGCTCTCCGCGTCCAGTGGGTCCGGCACGTCCACCCCGACGCAGGCGATCCACCGGCCGTCGGGCGAGAAGGCCGGCGCGCCGGCGTACCCGGCGAGGCGGACGGCCTCGCGGGGCGCGCCACCGGCGGCGCCACCGGCCGCGCCCTGCGCCCGCCCGCCCGGGCCGCCCGCGGGCACGACCCAGATCGAGGGGAGCGGCCGGATGTCGGCCGCGGGCCGCGGGTCGGCGACGAAGGCGAGCCAGCGACCGTCCGGCGACCACGCGATCCCCGTGGCGTCGGCGTGCTGGCGGGCCAGCCTGCGGGGCCGGGCGTCGGGGCGGACGGGGCCCGCCCAGACGTGATCCCAGCGGTCGTGATGCCCGACCTCGTCCCGGCGCCAGTCCGTCCGGTCGATCCGGCGCGCGGTCACGACCCGGCCCTTCACCTCCCTCCCGACGATCGAGGGCGCCTCGGGCGCCGCCGCCACGAACGCCATGCGGCGGCCGTCGGGGGACCACGCCATCTCCGTGACACCGTGCTCCGGCGCCCAGAGGACCCACGGCTCGCCCCCGTCGAGCGCCTGGACCATGACCGCGGCCGGCCGCTCCGGGTCGCCGGGGAAGGAGCGGAGGAACGCCACCCGGCGGCCGTCCGGCGCGACGCGTGGCCGCGTGTCGCGGACGGCTCCGGTCGTGAGCGGGCGCGGAGGGCGCATCCGGCGCCCGGCCGCGACGTCGACGAGGAGGAGGTGCGAGCGGTACGTGTCCCCGTGGACGATGCGGCGCACGACGACGGCGCCGCTCCCGTCGGGCAGCGGGTCGTGCTCCTCGAGGACGACCTGGCGGCGGATGAGGGTGGCTGGGGCGATCGATCGGGCCATCATGGGACGAACAGTAGCCCGGGGCTTGGTACGCTGGCGTCGTGATCGTGGACCCGCGCCTCTCCGCCCTCCGCGCCCGGCTCGACGTCGCGCCCGAGGTCGCCGAGGCCCTCGCCGCCGGCCGGCCCGTCGTCGCCCTCGAGTCGACGCTCATCAGCCATGGCCTCCCGCACCCCCAGAACGTCGAGGTCGCCGCCGCCTCCGAGGCCGCGGTCCGCGAGAGCGGCGCCGTCCCGGCCACCGTCGCCGTCCGCGACGGCCGGATCCTCGTCGGGCTCGAGGCGGCTGCCCTGGAGGCTCTCGCCACGACCGAGGGGGTCCGCAAGGTGGCCCGGCCCACGCTCGCCGGCGCCCTCGCGAGCGGCGGCTGGGGAGCGACGACCGTCTCGGCGACGATGCTCGTTGCGCACGCGGCGGGAATCCGCACTTTCGCCACCGGCGGGATCGGCGGCGTCCACCCCGGCGCGTTCGAGCCCTCGGCGGGGCCCGACGGGCGACCGCGGCCGCCGAGCCTCGACGTGTCGGTCGACCTCGAGGAGCTGGCCCGGACCCCGGTCGTCGTCGTCTGCGCCGGCCCGAAGGCGATCCTCGACGTCCCGGCGACGCTCGAGGTCCTCGAGACGCGCGGCGTCCCCGTCGTCGCGGTCGGCACGGACGAGCTGCCGGGGTTCTTCTCGCGGCGATCCGGGATCGCGGCTCCGCAGTCCGTCCCCGACGAGGCCGCGGCGGCCGCGCTCGCGGCGGCGCACCTGGCGCTCGTCGGGAGCGGCGTCCTCCTCTGTATCCCGGTCCCGGCGGCGGACGAGCTGCCGCGCAACGAGGCGGTCGCCGCGATCGCGCGCGCCACCGGCGAGGCGGAGGCCGCCGGTATCCACGGGCCGGCCCTCACGCCGTGGGTCCTCCGGCGCGTCGCGGACCTGACGGATGGTCGTTCCATCCGGGCCAACACCTCCCTCATCGTGAACGACGCCCGGGTCGCCGGCCGCCTCGCCGCTGCCCTTGCCCGGGGCTGACGGACGGGCCCGTCCCGTCGCCTGCTCGGAGGAGTCGCTCGTGCCTCGCCGTCGTCGATCGCCCGCCGCGCCCGCCGCGCCCGTGGCGGTCGTCCTCGTCGCGTCTCTCGGGACGCGCCGCGGCACGAGCACCGCTCCGATCGCCGTGGCCGCCCGGTGATGCCGTCGGCGCCGTCCGGCCCCGCGATCGAGGCCCGCGCCCTCCGCCGGGTCTACAAGGCGAAGCCGAGCCCGGTCGTCGCCCTCGACGGGGTCGACCTCGAGGTTCCCGCGGGCGAGCTGTTCGGGCTCCTCGGCCCGAACGGCGCGGGGAAGACGACGCTCATCAAGATCCTCACGACCCTCCTCCTCCCGACCGCGGGCACCGCCCGCGTCGCCGGCTTCGACGTCGTCACCGAGACGGTCCGCATCCGGCGGATCATGAACATGGTCGCCGGTGGCGAGCAGTCGGGCTACGGAATCCTCACCGTCCGCGAGCAGCTCTGGATGTTCAGCCAGTTCTACGGCCTCGGGACGCGCGAGGGCTGGCGGCGGACGGACGAGCTCCTCGACCTCGTCGGCCTCGGAGAGCAGCGCCTCCAGCGCGTCAGCTCGCTCTCGACCGGTCAGCGGCAGAAGCTGAACGTCGCCCGGAGCCTCGTCAACGACCCGTGGATCCTCTTCCTCGACGAGCCGACGCTCGGCCTCGACGTCGGCGCGGCCCGCGACATCCGGGGCCACTTCCGGAGCTGGCGCGAGGCGGTCCCGGGCCGGACGGCGCTCCTCACGACCCACTACATGGCCGAGGCGGACGAGCTGTGCGACCGCGTCGCGATCGTCGACCGGGGCCGGATCCTCGCCCTCGGGACGCCCTCCGAGCTGAAGCGGCGGGTCCAGGAGGAGTCGCTGTTCCGGATCGCCCTCGACCAGCTCCCCGGCGGGCCCGCGACGCTCGTCGGGCTTCCGGGCGTGCGCTCCGCGGCCCTTGGGGCGGCGGGCGCGGGCGCGGCGGCGCCCGACGGCGTCACGGTGAGCCTCGTCCTCGCCGACGACGGGGCCCTGGCCGCCGTCATCGCCGCGCTGACGGCGGCCGGGGCACGGATCCGCGGCCTGGCGAAGTCGGAGCCGACCCTCGAGGACGTCTTCGTCGAGCTCGTCGGGCGCGGCCTCGACGAGGCGGACGAGGCGCCGCCGCCCGCGGAGGAAGGATGAGCCCCCCGGGCGCGCCGTCGCCGCACCTGCCCGAGCCGCGGCCGGGCGCCCCGGATCCGCCGCCCGACCCCGCCGTTCGCGGCCGCGCCGCCGGCGCGGGCCCCCGCGAGGCGGCGTCGTGGAGCGCCCGCCGGACCCTCGCGACGAACCTCCGAGGGATCGTGGGGCGCGCCTATCCGCGCGTCCGCGGGAGCCTCCGCGAGAAGTCGTGGGTCTTCTTCGAGATCGCCCTCCCGTTCCTCTCGACGTGCGCCTTCGTCCTCGTCTACCGCGCCCTGGAGGCGCCCGAGGCGTACGTCGGCTTTGCCGTCCTCGGCGGCGCGATGACCGCGTTCTGGCTCAACGTCCTGTGGGCGATGGGCGCCCAGCTCTACTGGGACCGCGGCGAGGGCAACCTCGAGATCTACTTCACCGCCCCGATCAGCCTCATGAGCATCCTCGTCGGGATGGCGGTCGGCGGCCTCTACCTGTCCGGCACCCGGGCCCTCGTCATCGTCGCCGTCGGGTCGATCCTCTTCGGCGTCCAGTACGCGATCGACCAGTGGCTCCTCCTCGGGGCCGTCTTCCTCCTGACGCTCGTCGCCCTCTACGGCCTGGGGATGCTCATGGCAAGCCTCTTCCTCTTCTGGGGCCGCGAGGCATGGCACCTCGCGAACCTCTTCCAGGAGCCCGTCTACTTCCTCGGCGGCCTCTACGCGCCGGTGAAGGTCCTCGGGCCGCTGGCGGGCCTCGCCATCGGCCTTCTGCCGCTCGCCGTGGGCCTCGATGCGATCCGCCAGCTCACGTTCTCGCAGGTGACCGGCATCGGCGTCCTCCCGCCGGCCGCCGAGGCGGCGATCCTCGTGGCGATGTGCGCCGTCTTCCTCGTCCTGGCCCGGTTCGCCCTCGCGTACTTCGAGCGGAAGGCTCGCGCCGAGGGCCGGCTCATGGCGCGCTGGCAGTGAGGGGCGGACGGTGACGGCGCGTGTCGTCGACCGTCACGGGCACCGGCCCGGGATGCCGGGCGAGCACGCCCCGCCCGCCCACCGGATCACGGCCTCCTGGCGCTCGCTCACGACGGGCGCCCGGCTCGGCTGGGCGATCGAGTCGAACTGGGCGGACCCATTCCTCTTCGCCGTCTACTCCGTCGCCCGGCCGGTCGGCGCGGCGCTCATCCTCGTCGCGATCGTCTGGATCGTGTCGGGCGGAGCCCGGCCGGACTACCTCGCGTTCCTCGTCGTCGGGAGCGCCTGCTGGACGTTCGTCGGCGGCGGGATGTCCGGGTTCGTGTGGGCCGTCCTCGACGACCGCGAGCGCTACCGGATGCTGAAGTACATCGTCGTCAGCGCCGCGCGGTTCCTGCCGTTCCTCCTCGGCCGGGCGTCGGCCCAGCTCCTCGCCGCGGCCGCGGGATTCCTCGTCACCCTCCTCGTGGGGGTCGTCTTCCTCGGCGTCCGGATCGACGTCGGCCGGGTGGACTGGCCGCTCTTCGGCGCGTCGATGGCGCTCGGCCTCGGCGCGGTCGTCGCCCTCGGCCTTGCCGTCGCCGGCCTCTGCCTGACGATCCGCCGCGAGGCGTGGAACTACCCGGAGGCGATCGCCGGCGGCCTCTACCTCCTCTCCGGCACGATCTTCCCCCTCGACGTCCTGCCCGCCGCGATCCGGCCGTTGGCCCTCGTCCTGCCGACGACATGGTGGCTCGAGGGGGTCCGGCGGGCCCTCCTCGGGGTTCCCACGCCGGGCGTCCTGGGGTCCATCCCCGACGCGGGCGTCCTTCTCGCCTTGTGCGCGACCACTGCCGTGCTTACACTCGGGAGTTGGGCGGTCTTCCGCGTCTTCGAGCGGATCGCGCGGGAACGCGGCCTGATCGACCAGACGACCGGCAGCTGAGGGCCGGGGATCGTCCCGCCCGTGCGGGCCGGGGGAGGCGTGATGCGGATCTACGAGGGAAGCCCTCGCCAGGACTTCGAGGAGGTCCTGCGCTCCATCGGCGCGTTCCTCGACCAGCGAGGGATGCGCGACGTGCTCCTCCTCGAGGCCCCCGACGGGTTCATCGTCCAGGGCCTCGTCGTCGAGGGCGGCCAGCAGGGGACGTGGTCGGAGGCGGTCGGGCACCAGGTCAAGGAGACCCTGACGTTCCTCGACGACGACATCGCCCGGTTCATGGACGAGGCGGTCGCGCGCCGCGGCGCCGAGGCCGCCGCCGCGCCCGACTGGTCGAAGGCGGGCTACTATGAGAAGTCGTTCCGCGTCCTCGGGCGCTGGATCGACAGCCAGCGCCCGCACGACATCTTCTTCTTCGAGCAGGGCGGGTCGTACGTCGTCCGCCTCCAGGTCGTCGGCCAGGCCGGCGCGCACCACAACCTGGCCGAGTTCACGAAGGAAGACCTCGAGACGATGATCGCGGAAGCGCCGCAGCTCCGGCACCCGGCGTGACGCACAAGGAGGCAGGCGGATGAAAGCCCTCAAGACCATGGCGACGATCCTGGGGATCCTCCTCGCGGCCGCCGTCGTCATCCCGCTCGTCGTCCTCGCCGGGCTCTTCGTGTGGCTCAAGCTCACCGAGGAGAGCGACGAAGAGGCGCTGGAGCTCGAGCAGGAAGGCGTCTGATCTCATCGCCGAGACCACGGCCCCGGCGCCGCAGGCGGCCGCCGGGGCCGTTCCCGTGTCCGGGGACGTGAGCCCGCCCACGGCGCCGTACGTGCCGGCCGCGGGGTGGGCGGCACCCGTGCCCGCCGGCCGGGACGTCCTCGCGCGCGCGATCGCCGGCGTGCGCCCCCGCGGCGACGCCCGCCGCCTCGCGGAGGCCGGGGCGCTCCTCGTCATGGTCGCCTGGGCGGCGAACTTCGTCGTCGTGAAGGGGATCATCGCGGTCGTCCCCCCGGTGGGCTTCGCCTTCGTGCGGTTCCTCCTCGCCGGCCTCGTCCTGCTCGCCATCCTCCGCCTGCGCGAGGGCTCGGTGAGCATCCCACGCGCGCTCGCGCTCCGGGTCGCCCTCCTCGGCGCCCTCGGGTTCGGCGTCTACCAGGTCCTGTGGGCGACTGCGCTGTCGTCGACGACGGCCGGCACCTCGGCGCTCATCGTGGGGACGACGCCGATCTGGACGGCTCTCGTCGCCGTGGCGATGAGGACGGAGATGGCGCACCGGGCCCGCCTCGCCGGCGCCGCGATCGGCTTCGGCGGGGTTGCGATCGTCGTCGCGGCCCGCGGGCTCGACCTCGGGGGCGGCGGGGTCGGCGATCTCCTGACGCTCGTCGCGGCGATCAGCTGGGGCACGTACCTCGCCCTGTCGGCGCCGCTCCTGGCGTCACTCTCGCCGCTGCGGCTCACCGCCTGGGCGATCCTCGCCGGCTCCGCCGTCATGGCCGGGCCGGGCCTCGTCCAGCTCGTCAGCGCGGGGCCGGCCTGGATCGCACCCGGCACGCTCGTCGCCTTCGCCTACGCGGGGATCGTCGCCGGCGGCCTCGCGAACGTCCTCGTCTTCCGGGCGATCGCGCTCGTCGGGCCGAGCCGGGTGGCGAACCTCCAGCTCCTCGTCCCGGCCCTCACCGTCCTCTTCGCCGCGGCGACCCTCGGGGAGCCGATCCTGGCCGGTCAGGTCGGGGGCGGCCTCGTGATCGTGGCCGGGATCCTCGTCTCGCGCCGCGCCCCGCTCGGCCCCCCGCCCGGCCGCCGGCCCACGCCCGAGCCGCCGCCGCTCCTCGAGGCCTGAGCACGATGGCGCGGGCCCCGCTCAACCCGGTCTTCGGTCGCGGCGCCCCGGTGAGCGTCCTCGTCGACTACGACGGGACGGTGTCGCGGCGCGACATCGGCGACGTCCTGCTCGCGGAGCACGCCCGCGTGCCCCAGGCGGTGGTCGTCGCGAAGGACGCCGACTACGACGCCGGCCGGGCCGGGTCGCGCGAGCTCATGCAGTGGGACATGGAGGTGCTGCCCCGGGACGGGGACCTGCTGCGGGCCGTGGCCGCCTCGATCGCGCAGGACGAGACGTTTCCCTCGTTCGTCAGCGCGGTCCGCGAGGCTGGCGCGACGATCGAGGTCGTGAGCGACGGCCTCGGCTTCTACGTGGCCTCGAACCTCGCCCGCCTCGACCCGGCCCTCGCCGCGATCCCGGTCGCGACGAACGAGAACGACGTCGACGGGGGCGCCGGCATGGCGTTCCCGTACGGCCACCCGGCGTGCTTCGTCTGCGGCACGTGCAAGCGCGAGCGCGTCCGCGCTCACGAGGCCGGGGGGCGCGTCGTCGTCTTCGTCGGCGACGGCCAGAGCGACCGCTACGCCGCCCACCACGCCGACGTCGTGTTCGCCAAGGCTGCGCTCCTCGACTGGGCGCGGGCGACCGGCCGCGACTTCCTGGCGTGGGACCGCTTCGCGGAGATCGAGGCGTGGTTCCAGGCGGCCCTCGCCGACGGGCGGCTTCCCGCGACCGCCGCCGACCTCCCCGCCTGGCGCGCCGCCCACCGCCCGCTGCGCCCGGACTTCATCTGCGGCCCGGAGGCCTGGGGTCCCGGGCGGACCGTTCCCGACGCACTCCACGGGCCGGCGGCCGGCGTCCCGCGCGCCCGAGGGGCCCGGGCGCGGTCGGCGGCCGACGATGGCTGAGGCGCCGGCCTGGACCCTCGCGGTCGACTGCCGCAACGAGCTGGGCGAGGGCCCGTCGTGGGACCCCGCGACGGGGCGGCTTCGCTGGGTCGACATCGACGCGTGCCTCATCCGTCGATGGCCCACGACGCGCGGCCCCGCGCGGGCTCCCTCGACCGCCTCGACGTCGCCGCCGCGCCGCAGCGGGTGCTCGGCGATCTCGCGATCTCGAACGGGATCGCGTGGAGCCCCGACGATCGCCTCATGTCCTTCATCGACTCGGCGACGCACCGCGGCGACGTCCTCGACGACGACCCGGCCACCGGCCGCGCGACCGGCCGGCGGCCTCTTCCTCCTGCGGCCGGGCGTCGCCGGGCACCTGGCGACGCCGTTCGGCGGGTGCCCGGGCGCCCGGGGCGATGCTAGGCCGTCGGCGTCGCGCCGCGACCGACCGCGTCGCAGACTCGGATGCCGGCCAGGTCCTCGAGGACCGTGACGAGGCCCGAGTGGTCGTCGTCACCGCGCCCGGCGATCCGCATCCGCTGCATCATCTGCTCGACCTCGGCCGTCGCGGGCAGGAGGACGCCGGCCTCGCGCGCGAGCTCCAGCGCGTTGCGGAGGTCCTTGAGGTGGAGGCGGGCGCGGAAGCCCGGCTCGAAGCGTCCCCCGAGGATGTTCTCGCGCCGCACCTCCAGGACCTTCGTCGCGGCCAGCCCGCCCTGGAGGACGTCGGCGATCGCGGCGGGATCGACGCCGGCCTTGGCCCCCAGGACGAGGGCCTCCGCGACGGCCTCGATGACGACGGCGACGACGACCTGGTTGCAGACCTTCGCGACCTGCCCCGCCCCCGAGGGCCCGACGTGGACGATCGTCCGGCCCATGGCGCCGAGGATCGGGCGCGCCCGATCGAAGCCGGCGTCCGAGCCGCCGACCATGATCGAGAGCGTGCCGGCGATCGCCCCCTTGTCCCCGCCGCTCACCGGCGCGTCGAGCATCTCCGCGCCGGCCGCGGCCGCGCGGACTGCCAGCTCCCGGGCGACCCGCGGCGCGATGGAGCTCATGTCGATCGCCAGCCAGCCCGGCCGGGCCGCCTCGAGCGCCCCCGCCGGGCCCGCGTACACGGCCTCGACGTCGGGGGAGTCAGGGAGCATCGTGACGAGGAGATCGGTGGCGGCGGCCACGTCGCGCGGCGTCTCGGCCCGCTCCGCGCCCTCGCCGACGAGCTCCTCGACCGGGGCCGCGACGACGTCATGGACGACGACCCGGTGGCCGGCCCGGAGGAGGTTGCGGGCCATGGGCCGGCCCATGATCCCAAGGCCGATGAACCCGATGGCGGGGTGCTGCCCGGATGTCATGCTCGCTCCTTCCGGGGCCGGCGGCGTCGCGCCGCGGCCGCCCGGCCGACGGTCACTCGCCGACGATCTGGACACGGACCGTCCGCTCGCGCGCGCGGACCTGGTCGAAGTCCGCGAAGTAGATCCGCCCGAACTCCCCGAGCGTCATCCGCCCGTCGACCACCGGCACCGCCTGGGACCGGCCGAGGATGACCGACCGGAGATGGGCGTCGGTGTTCAGCGACCATGACGGCAGCTCGTCGCGACCGGCGGCGGCGGCGATGTGCCGGGGGCCCGGATGCCGGTACTGGCCCTCGGTCCGGCAGGTCGGCACGAGCCCTTCGAGGATCGTCACGAGGTCCTGCATGAGGAGCTCGGTCCCCCAGTAGTCGGTGTCGTCCGACGCCTCCTGGATGAGGACGCTGCACGTCGTGTGCTGCGAGTAGACGAGGAGGATCCCATCGCGGATGCCGGACCCTCCGAGCGCGTCCTCGACCTGGGCCGTGACGTCGTGGAACGTGGGACGCCGATCCGACTGGATCGTGAACGAGGCGTGGCGAACGGGCATCGGGGGGCTCCTCAGTGCGTCCGGTCCCAGGCGCGTCGCACGGACCGGATCATGGCCTCGAGCATCGAGGAAGGATCGGCGGCGGTGAAGATCGCGCTGCTCGACCCGGTCCCCTGGGCGCCGGCCGCGATGACCGCC
>JAJZRQ010000074.1 GCA_021802585.1 Chloroflexota bacterium | reverse complement strand
CCCAGCCCGAGCCCGCGGCTCCCGAGCCCGCGGCTCCCGAGCCCGCGGCTCCCGCGCCCGCGGGAGCCGGGCCGGGGAGAGGTCCGCGCGCCCGCGCGGTGACGGCCGACCCCCGTCCCGCGACCCCGGCCGCGCCGCCCGCCCGCGGCCGGCACCCGGCGGCGGACCGGCAGCCGGAGGCCGCCGGTCCCGAGGCCGACACCCTGCGCACGCTCCGCGAGCTCTCGTTCCTCCACGAGTTCGCCCAGCTGGCGACACAGGCCCGCGACTGGGACGAGCTCATGCAGACGGTCGTCGACCGGACGCGGGAGGCGCTCCACGTCGAGGTCTGCACGTTCTACCTCCTCGACCATGCGACCGACCGTCTCACCCTTGCCGCGACGAACGGCCTCGGGCGCGAGCACATCGGGCGGGTGAGCCTCGCCCTCGGCGAGGGGATCACCGGGGCGGCCGCCGCGATCCGCAGGCCGATCGAGGTGCCGGACGTCCGGCTCGACGCGCGCTTCAAGTACCTCCGCGGCTTCGACCTCGCCGGTCTCACGTCGATGCTGTCGGTCCCCCTGACGTGGAACGACCTCGTCGTCGGCGTCCTCAACGTCCAGACGGTGGAGACACGGCGGTTCACCCAGCGGGAGATCAACCTCCTCGTCACGATCGCGGCGCTCCTCGCCGGGATCGTCGAGAAGGGGCGTCTCCAGCGGGAGCAGGAGCGCCAGCTCGAGCAGCTCCAGCACCTCGACGAGGCGCGGGCCGAGCTCCTCTCGCTCGTGACCCACGAGCTGCGGACTCCGCTCTCCGTCGTGCGGGCGTACGTCGACCTCCTCGCCGACGCGGTCGACGGGATCGGCGAGGCGCCCGCCCGCGTGAGCGCCGAGGACTGGCGGAACGCGGCGATCGACCAGATCACCCGGCTCGACCGGCTCGTGGACTCGATCCTCGTCTCGGTCCGCGGCGAGGGCCTCGCGGCGCTCGCCCGTTCGCCGTTCGACGTCGGGGCCGCGGTCGGCGAGACGATCGAGCTCCTGCGGCCGCTCCTCCGGAATCACCGGCTGCGCTGGGAGCCCCCCGACGAGCCGCTCGTCGGGATCGGCGACGAGCCGCGCTTCCGGCAGGTCGTCGAGCTGCTCCTCGAGAACGAGGCGAAGTACGCGCCTCGCGGCTGGGGCGTCTCGGTCGGGGCCTGGCGCCAGGCCGGCGAGATCCGGACCTACGTGACCGACGACGGCCCGGGGGTCCCGGTCGAGGAGTGGGAGGCGGTCTTCGAGGCCTTCGTCCGGAAGGCGCGCCAGCGCGGCCGCGGGTCGGGGATCGGCCTCTACGCGGCGCGGCGACTCGTCGACGCGATGGGAGGTCGCGTCTGGGTGGAGGGCAATGGGTACGGCGGGAGCCGGTTCATCGTCGCGCTCCCCACGGCCGGAGAGCGCTGACGCGGAGTGGAGGTGCGAGGGAGATGACGATGCCAGCCGGTTCCGCCGGGCTGCGGATCCTCGTCGTCGACGACGAGCCGGCGATGGTCGGCGCGATCACGGCGCTCGTGGGGACCGCAGGCCACCAGGTGATCACCGCGTACGACGGCGACACCGCGCTCCGCCGGTTCGAGGAGGAGGCGCCCGACCTCGTGCTCCTCGACCTCGCGATGCCCGGCCGCGACGGCGTCGACGTCTGCCGCGAGATCCGCCGGACGAGCCGGACGCCGATCATCGTGCTCACCGGCGAGGCCGACGAGCTCGCGAAGGTGGAGGCCCTCGACGCGGGCGCTGACGACTACGTGACGAAGCCGTTCGGCCGGCAGGAGCTCCTCGCCCGGATCCGCGCTGTCGTGCGGCGCCTCGAGGGCGGCGACACCGCGGCGGGAGGCCTCCGGATCGGGCCGCTCTCCCTCGACGCCGGCCGCCACGAGGCCGCGGTGGAGGGGCGCGTGCTCGCGCTCACCCGGACCGAGTTCGCGCTCCTCGCGGCGCTCGCGGCGGCGCGCGGGCGGGTCGTCCCCCACGACCGGCTCCTCGCGGCGGGGTGGCCGGGCGACCCGGACCCGGACCCGCAGTGGCTGAAGCCCCACCTCGCCCGCCTCCGCGCGAAGCTCGACGAAGCGGGCGCCCCGCTCCCGACGTCGGTCCGCGGGGTCGGCTACCGGCTCGAGGCGCCGCCGGAGCTGCCGTGACGCAGCGGCTGCGCGGGCGCGGGCGGCGCGGGTGGGACCGATGGGCCGGCCGCGGTGGCCCGGCGCGTTCGTTTGCATGTTTGCGCAATCGCGCAATAGCTTGGTACGATGAGCGGCGCCGCCCCAGGACCGGACCGTCCGACCGGCCCTCCACGGCGCGCACGGAGGTTCCGATGAAGGTCGCCACGCCCTACACGTTCGGCACGCGCGTCGCCGGGTCGCCGTCCGAGGTCCGCCCCCGCGTCGAGGCCGCGCTCCGCGACGAGGGATTCGGCGTGCTCACCGAGATCGACGTCGCCGCGACGATGAAGGCGAAGCTCGGGATCGAGCGGGCGCCGTACATCATCCTCGGCGCCTGCAACCCGCCCCTCGCCCACCGCGCGATCGAGATCGACCCGTCGGTCGGCGCCCTCCTCCCCTGCAACGTCGTGCTCCGCGCCGACGGCGACGGCACGATCGTCGAGGCGATGGACCCGGCCGCGGCGATGAGCATCGGCGGCGACGCCGCGATCGGCGAGGTCGCCACCGAGGCCCGGCGCCGGCTCGAGCGGGTGATCGCGGCGGTCGAGAGCGCGGGGTGAACCCCCGGGATTGCCGGGCGGTCGTCCTCGACGCGCGGTACCTCGCGGCGTCGGCCGCGGCAGGCCTCGTCGGGCTCGTCGCCTTCGGCCTCGTGAGCGCCATCATCCCGAACCCGGTCTTCGGCCGGCAGATCCCGCCCGAGCCGTTCGCGATCGCGGTCTGGGTCGCGTCGGGGCTCCTCATGGGCCTCCTCGCGGGGACGTACCTCGTGCCGCCGCCGGCCGTCGCCGCCTCCATCGGCCGGCCGGGCGTGGTCGCGATCGCCGAGTCGTCGCCCGCGGACCCCGGCGGCGATCCCGCCGGGCGCGGGCCGGCCAGCGGCGACCTCGCATCCGTCGCGGACCCCGAGGCCGAGCGCCGGAGCTCGGTCCTCGGCTACGCCGGCGGCCTCGCCGCGTTCCTCGCGATCGGCTGCCCGGTATGCAACAAGGTCGCGCTCGTCCTCCTCGGCGCGAGCGGCGCGCTCTCGATCTGGGCGCCGCTCCAGCCGATCATCGGGCTTGCCTCGGTCGCGCTCCTCGCGGCGACGCTCGCGTGGCGCCTCCGGATGCGCGCCCGCGGGAACGCCTGCTCGCTCGCCTGACGCATCCCGGGCCCGCGCAGGGCGCGGTTCAGCGCCTCGCGATCGCCGCGGCGATCGCGGCGACGTGGGCCGCCGTCGTGCCGCAGCAGCCGCCGACGATCGCCGCCCCGAGGTCGACGGCGCGGCGGGCGTAGGCCGCGGCGTCGGCGGGAGTCGCCGGGTAGCGCACCTCCCCGCCGGGCCCCACCTCGGGACGCCCGGCGTTCGCCTTGGCCACGAGGGGCAGCCCGGGGGCGCCGGCGGCGAGGCCGGGAAGAACCTCGAGGACGGCCTCGAACCCGTTCCCGCAGTTCGCACCGACGGCCGCGACCCCGAGTGCCGCGAGCGCCTCGGCCGCCTGCTCGGGGCGGTCGCCGAAGAGGGTCCGGCCGCGCTCGAACGTGAGCGTCGCGACGACGGGCAGCCCGGGCGCCCCGTCACGGGCGCCCTCGACGGCCGCGCGAGCCTCGGCGAGGTCGGCCATCGTCTCGACCCACAGGAGGTCGACGCCGGCCGCGGCGAGGGCGGCGGCCTGCGCGGCGAACGACGCGCGGGCAGCTGCCGGCTCGAGGTCCCCGTACGGAGCGAGGAGCACCCCACTCGGCCCGATGTCGCCGGCGACGAGCACGCCGGTCGGGACGGCGGCACGGGCCGCGGCGACTGCGGCGGCACAGACGTCGACGACGCGGCCGGCCGCCGGGCCGTCGGCGAGACGCACGGGGCTCGCCCCGAACGTGGCGCTCAGGACGAGGCGCGCCCCCGCCTCGGCGTGGCCGAGATGGACCGCGCCGACCGCCGCCGCGCCGTCGGGAGCCAGGAGCCAGGCCTCGGGCGGCGTGCCGAGGGGCAGGCCCCGGGCGATGAGCGCGCTCCCCATCGCCCCGTCGGCGGGGATCGGGCGACCGGCGGCAAGGGCCGCCCGGAACGGATCGGAGACGGGCATGGACGGAGTATCGCGGCTCGGCGCGGTCCCGTCAGGCACCGGCGCGCCCGCGCGCGATCCGCAGGGGCCGCGCCGCGCCGGGGCGACCGGAGCTCGGCCGGCCATCCGCCCTCAGAGCGGGACCGCGACCGCGTGGGCGAGGTCGGCCGCGATCTCGTCGGCCTCGTCGCTGCCGATCGAATGGGCGAGGAGCGCGGTGAGCATCTCCTCTTCGTCGAGGTGGACCCGCACGATCGCGTGGAGCCGGTAGAGGAGGCGCCGGAGGGCGAGCGCCTCGCCCCGCCGGTACAGCCCCTCGCGGTGGGCCAGGCAGAGCCGGTCGAGCTCGGCGACGAGGTGCCGCACCTCCTCGTGCTCGCGGCGCAGGGGCGCGAGGGCGCCGACGTCGGAGAGCGCCGACTCGAGGCGCGGCCAGACGGCCTTCTCGGCCGCCTCCATGTGGGGCAGGAGCGACGTCGTGAGGAACGCGCGCGACTCGAGGACGCGGGGGCGGAGCTCCTCGCAGGGGAGCGTCCCGACGACCTGCGCCGTCGCGAGGAGAGCGGCGACGCCCGGCTCGAGCTGGGCGTGGTGCTCGTGGACGGTGTCCTTCAGGGTGGCCATGGCATGCCTCGCGCTGCGGCCGCGGGACGCGCCCCGATCCTCGGCCCGGGGTGCTTCCGCCGCCAGAGCCGAGCGGCCCGATCCCGCCACCTCGAGGGCCGGGACGGCCGGTCTCGTCGCGGCCGACGCCGCCCCCCGGGCCGCGGTCCTCCCGAGCCGGTCGCCGCGATCAGCCGGCGGGCGCCGGCTCCACGAGCCGGAAGGCGGCCCGCGCGACGTCCCAGTCGCGGACGAGCACCGCCGCGTGGGCGCTTCCCTCCGCGGCGTGGGCCGTCACGAGCCCCCGCAGCTCGTCCTCGCGCTCGGCGGCGTCGGGCCGCGGCTGGGGGCCCGATCCAAGGGACGCGAGGGCCGTGACGCGGACGCTCGCGGTGTTCACGCGGAGGGATGCCCGGCCGTCCGGGTCGTAGAGGTACGCCCGGCCGCCGGTCATGCCCGCCCCGAAGTTGCGTCCCGTCGGCCCGAGGACGACGACGGTGCCCCCGGTCATGTACTCGCAGCCGTGGGCGCCGATCCCCTCGACGACCGCCGTCGCCCCGGAGTTGCGGACGGCGAAGCGCATCCCGGCCCTCCCGACGAGGTGGAGCCGACCGCCGGTCGCGCCGTACAGGCACGTGTTCCCGGCGATCGCCTCCCGCGCGGCCTGGAAGCCGGCGCCCGCGGGCGGGCGGACGACGACCGTCCCGCCCGAGAGTCCCTTCGCGACGTAGTCGTTCGCGACGCCCGCCACGGTGACCCGCAGGCCGGCCGTGGCGAACGCTCCGAGGCTCTGGCCGGCGGCCCCCGAGGCGCGCACGTCGACGACGGTCCGGAGCGGCCCGCCCGCCCGCCGGCGCGGCGCGCGGTCGCGAGCGCGCTCGAGGTCGCCGGAGATCCGGGCCCCCACTGCCCGCTCGGCCGTCGTGAGGGACGCCGAGAGGACGACCGGCGCCGGGGCGTCCCGCTCCACGAGCGCCGCCATCGCCGGGGCGAGCGCCGCGGCGAACCGCTCCTCGAGCGGGCTCGCGAGGGGCGCGCCCGGGCGTCGCCCGGGCGTCCGCGACCCGGCCGCCCGGGCGACCGGGAGCCTCCAGGCGGGGGCCGCGGCGAGCGGCCCGAGGTCGAGGGCCGCCCCCTCGACCTCCGCCAGGCGGTCGGTCCGCCCGACCGCCTCGGCGAGGCTCCGGAACCCGAGCGCCGCCAGCTCACGGCGCACGTCCTCGGCGAGGGCCGTGAAGAAGGCGACGACCTGGCCGGGCGTGCCGGCGAACTTCGCCCGGAGGTCCTCGCGCTGCGTCGCGATCCCCGTCGGGCACGTGTCGAGGTGGCACTGGCGGGCCATGTCGCAGCCGATCGCGACGAGGGCCGCCGTCCCGAACCCGTACTCCTCGGCGCCGAGGAGCGCCGCGACGACGACGTCGCGGCCGGCCTGGAGCCCGCCGTCGGTCCGGAGCGCGACGCGGTCGCGGAGCCCCTGGCGAACGAGGACCTGGTGGGCCTCCGCGAGCCCCAGCTCCCACGGCGCGCCGACCGACTTGATCGAGGAGAGCGGGCTCGCCCCGGTGCCGCCGGCGTGCCCCGCCACGAGGACGTAGTCGGCATGGGCCTTGGCGACGCCCGCGGCGATCGTCCCGACGCCGGCCGTGGCGACGAGCTTCACGCCGATCCGGGCCCGGGGGTTCACGGCCCGCAGGTCGGCGATGAGCTGGGCGAGGTCCTCGATCGAGTAGATGTCGTGGTGCGGCGGGGGGCTGATGTACGTCATCCCGACCTGCCCCCGCCGGAGGGCCGCGATGAGGGGCGTCGCCTTCTTCGCCGGAAGCTGGCCGCCCTCGCCGGGTTTGCTCCCCTGCGCCATCTTGATCTCGAGCTGCTCGGCCCGGGCGAGGTAGCGGGCGGTGACGCCGAAGCGCGCCGACGCCACCTGCTTGATCGCCGCCTCGGCGATCTCGCCGTCGGCGTCCGGCTCGTAGGAGGCGGGGTCCTCGCCACCCTCGCCGGAGTTCGATGCGCCGCCGAGCCGGCGCATCCCGATCGCGATGGCCCGGTGGGCCTCCGGCGACAGCGCCCCTAGGCTCATCGCCGACGAGACGAAGCGGCGGACGATCTCCGACGCCGGCTCGACGGCCGCGAGCGGCACGGGACGGGCGCGCCGGAGGGCGAGGAGGTCGCGGACCATCGCCGGCTCGTCCCGGGCGACGGCGGCCCGGTACGCCGCGAGCTGCGCGTCGGTCGCGGCCGCGGCCTCGACCGGGGCGAGGGCGGCGCCGGGTCCGACGCCGACCGGGTGGCCGGCCGCGAGGGCCTGGGCGGCCCGGACGACACCCGGGGCGAATGCATGGAGCTCGCCGTCCGCGCGGAAGCGGGCGAAGCCGGGGTCGGCGAGCGCGGGAGCGGGCGCCGGGGCCGGGACGTCGAGGAATGCCGCCGCGTGGCGCGCGAGCCCCTCCGCGCCGAGCCGAGCGAGGGTCGCGACGCCGGTCGTGCGCGGCGCTGCGGGGAAGCAACGGTCGGCCACCTCCGCGGCGAGGCCGATGACGTCGAAGAGCTGGCCGCCCCGGTACGAGGCGAGGGTGCTGATCCCCATCCGCGCGAGCACCTTGCGGAGGCCGTGCTCGAAGCCGTCGAGGAGGCGCTCCTCGGCGGCGTCCGGGGTGAGGTCCTCATGGCCCCGCGAGCCGGCGATCGCCCGCCCGACGGTGATCGCGTGCCACGGGTGGACCGCGTCCGCGCCGGCCGCGAGGAGCATCGCGACGGCGTGGACGTCGAAGGCGTCGCCGGCGTCGGCGAGGAGGTCGCACGCATCGCGCCGCCCGGCGGCGACGAAGGCGGCGTTCACCGCGCCGACCGCGAGGAGGCTGGGGACCGGGACCCGCCCGGGTCCCGCGTCACGATCGGTGAGGACGACGAGGTCGGCGCCCCGGTCGCGGGCGCGCCCCGCCTCGGCGACGACGCGGTCGAGGGCCGCGGAGAGGCCGCCCGGCCCGTCGGCGGCGGGCCAGGTCGCGTCGATCCGGACGACGCGCCAGGGCGCCGACCCGTCCCGGCCCCGCCGCCAGAGCTCGCCAACGGCTGCCCGCTCCGCGCTGCCGAGGAGCGGGCCGGGAAGCCGGATGCAGCGCGCGGCGCCGCGCCCGACCGGGTCGAGGAGCCGCGGCCGCGGGCCGAGCGGCACCTCGAGGCTCATGACGACGCGCTCCCGCTCGGGATCGATCGGTGGGTTCGTCACCTGGGCGAACGCCTGCCGGAGGTACCCCGCGACGGGGCGCGGCCGGCGGGCCATCACGGCGAGCGGCGTGTCGTCCCCCATGCTCCACGTGGGCTCGCGGCCGGTCGTCGCCATCGTCCGCACCGTGAGCCGAAGCTGCTCGGCGTCGAGGCCGAACAGGACCTGGCGGCGGCGCTCCCCGTCGCCGTCCGCCGGCGCGGGCGGGAGCGCGGACCCGCCGGACGGCGGGGCGAGCGGCGGCGGCGCGAGGAGCCGCGGCGGCTCTGCCACCCGGAGGCCGGCGATCGCCGCGCGCTTCGCCTCTGCGTCCTCGAGGATCCGCCCCGTGACGACGTCGACGACGAGGAGCTCTCCCGGGCCGAGGCGCCCGCGACGGACGACCTCGCCCGGCGCGCCCGGCAGCATCCCCGCCTCGGAACCGCAGACGACGAGGCCGTCGCGGCGCACCTCGAACGCCGCCGGCCGCAGTCCGTTCCGGTCGAGGACGCAGGCGACCCGCCGCCCGTCCGAGACGACGGCGGCGGCCGGGCCGTCCCACGGCTCGATCCGCGCGACGGTCGCGGTCTGCCAGGCCGCGAGGCCGGGCACCGGCTCGTCGCGGAGCTCGAGCGCCTCCGGGAGGAGGGCCATGACGGCGGCGTCGATCCGCCACCCGGCGGCGAGGAGGAGCTCGAGGGCCTCGTCGAGGGACGTCGAGTCCGAGCCCGCCGGATCGAGGAGCGGGCGGCCGCCGGAGACGAGCGCGCCGAGCCGCCGTCCGAGGCGCCCGCCACCAAGGCGCGCGGCGCGCCCGCGCATCGCCTCGCGGTTGCCCCGCAGGGTGTTGATCTCGCCGTTGTGGGCGAGGAGGCGGAACGGCTGGGCGAGCGCCCACGAAGGATGCGTGTTCGTCGAGTACCGCTGGTGGAAGACGGCGAAGGGCACGCGCGGGCCGTCCGGCGCGAGGTCCCGGTAGAAGCGGCCGAGCTCGCCGCCGACGAACAAGCCCTTGTACACGAGCGTCCGCCCCGAGAGCGACGCGACGTGGAACGCCTCGAGGCCCGGGGTTGCCGCGGCGGCCGCCTCGGTCATCCGCCGGGCGAGGAGGAGGGCACGCTCGAACCGGGCGGGGCCCATCCCGGCCGGCCGGGCCACGACAACGTGGCGGACCTCGGGCGCCGAGGCCGCCGCCTCCGGCCCGAGGACGGACGGGTCGACCGGGACGCGACGCCAGCCGACGACGCCGAGGCCCTCGGTCGCGAGCGCATCGTCGAGGAGCCGCCGCGCGGCGCCGGCCGCGTCCCGGTCCGGCGGCAGGAAGACCGCGCCGGCCGCGAGCCGGGCGGGGTCGACCGCGGCGGACGCCGCCCCGGAGCGCTCGGCCATGGCGGCCCGGCGGCGGCCACGGCCCTCCGCCGCGGCGTCCGCCGCGAGGCCGCCGAGGAGCTCGCGCGTGGCCGGCAGAGCGACTCCGGCGCCGTCGCCCGTCCGGGCGTCGGCGGCGAGCGCCCCGCGGTGGGTGAGGGCCGCGAGCGCGTCGAGGGCGAGGGGCACGATCCGCGCCGACCGCCGGCGTCCGCGGGCCGTCTCGGCGACGAACCCGACCCCGCACGCGTCGTGCTCGAAGCGAGGGTCGTAGAGGGGTGCGGCCGGGATCGCGGGCGACGGGGCGGTGCGCCGTGCCGGTCGGTCCATCGTGCGGCCTCCGTGGAGTCGCTGGGCCTCCCCCGCCGCGCGGGAGCCCGACCGTACCCGGTGCTGCCGCTCGCGATCAGTACCGGCACGGCACGTCCGGGTGGGAATCCGGTGACGGTCGGGTTGCCGTTGCGAACGCCGCGCGACGCGGGGCGGGCGGACGCCCCGGCGGGGCTCGCCCTGCGGCGGGCGCCGCCGTACGATCCTGTGCCATGGCCGACCGCCGCGCGCCGCGCCTCCGCGTCCTCGTCGCCGCGCCGCTCCCGGCCGACGTCGGCGAGGTGGCGAGCATCCTCGGGGCCGCGGGTCACGAGGTCGTCACCGCCTACCGGGCCGACGCGGCGATCGCCCGCCTCGTGGCGGAGCGGCCGGACGTCCTCATCGTCGATCCCGCGATCGGCGAGACCTCGCCGGCCGACGTGGTCGGCCGACTCGGCGGGTACAGCGACGCCCCGGTCCTCGTCCTCGCCGATGTCATCGACGAGGCGGTCGTCGCCGCGGCCCTCGACGCCGGGGCGGTCGACGTCGTGGGGCGGCCGATCCGGCCGATCGAGCTCCTCGCCCGCATCTCCTCCGCGCTCCGCCGCGGCCGGGCGCCGGCGGCAGGCCCGGGCGCCCTCCCCGACGGGCTCGAGGTCGACGTCGGGCGCCGCCACGCCGGCGTTGCCGGCCGGGCCCTCGCGCTCACGCCGACGGAGTTCGACCTCCTCGCCGCGATGGCGGCCCGCCGCGGCGGCGTCGTCGACCACCGGCTCCTCGTCCGGGCGGCCTGGGCGGACCCGGCCGCTGTCGACCTGGAGGCGCTCCGCACCCACCTCGGGCGCCTGAACGCCAAGCTCATCGAGGCCGGCCATCCGGGCCTCCGGAACGTCCGCTCGCGCGGCTACGGGCTGCGCGTCGAGGGCTCCGCGGCGGAGGGCTGAGCAGGAGACCGCACGCGCCGGCCGCGAGCGCGGCGGCGCGCGGGGCCGGCCCGCGGGGCGCGCGGTCCGGCAGCGTCAGGCCTGGTACGCGACCTCGCGGTGGACCGCGCGGTCGAGGCCGACGAGCTCGACCTCCTCCTTCACCCGAACCCCGAAGAGGACGTCGACGACCTTGAGGATGGCGAGGGTCATCGCCCCGCTGAAGATCCAGGTCGCGCCGACGGCGATGAGCTGGTGGACGACGAGCTGCGGGCTGCCGCTCTCGAGGAGCCCGCGCCCCGCGACGACCGGGTTCACGGCCGTCGAGG
>JAJZRQ010000011.1:19280-52163 GCA_021802585.1 Chloroflexota bacterium | reverse complement strand
CGATCTGCGGGTCCCCGGCGCGCCCGCGAGCGCCGCGCCCCGCGGCCGGGCGCGCCCCGCCGCCCCCCGCGATCCGGAGGCCCCGGTCGCGATCGACCTCGAGGCCCTCGCCGCGCTCCGTCCCGACCTCGTCCTCGTCGGCCCGACGAGCCCCGCCGCGGACGCCGGCCGGCGGCTCGCGGGGGATTCCCCGCTCCGCGATGCCGTCGGGCCCGCCGCGTCCGTCGTGACCCTGGAGCCGGCGAGCCTCGAGGGCATCTTCCACGCGGTCGCCACGGTCGGCGCGATGACCTCCGCCGAGGACGAGGCCGTCGGGCTCGTCGAGATCCTCCGGGAGCGCCTCGCCGACGTCGAGGAGGTCGTGGCGGAGCGGCGCGAAGCGGGCATCCGCGCGCCGCGCGTCGTCGCCCTCGATCGGCTCGACCCGCCGCGGTCGGCGGGCCTCTGGGTCCCGGAGCAGGTGCGCCGGGCCGGCGGCTGGGAGGTGCTCGGCGCCGCCGGCGACCCGAGCGCCCGGACGTCGTGGGAGGCCGTCGCGGAGGTCGACCCGGAGATGATCCTCCTGGCCCCGTGGGGGCTCCACCTCGCCGAGGCGGTCGCCGCGTGGAGCCGGACGCCGCGTCCCGCCGGCTGGGGCGAGGTCCAGGCCGTCCGCCGGGGCCGCGTGTTCGCCCTCGACGCGGCCGGGTACGTCAGTCGGGGAGGCCCCCGCGTCATCGACGGGATCGAGCTCCTCGCCGAGATCTTCGACCCCGCCGCCTTCGTCGACCTCGCCCCGGCCGGCAGCTGGGTCCCCGTTCTCTGACCGCGGCGCGACGGGGGCGCGTCGCGCCGTGGGATACACTCCGGCGCAGCATGTCGCCCCTCGCCGGTCGCACCCTCGCCACGATCGGGACCGGGGTCATGGCCGAGTCCATGATCGCGGGGCTCATCCGTGGGCGGCTCGTGACCCCCGACCAGGTCATCGCCAGCCACCCGCGGGCGGATCGCCGCGAGCAGCTCGCCCGGGAGCACGGGATCCGGGTCACCGCGAGCAACGTCGCCGCGGCGGAGGGCGCCGACATCGTCCTCCTCGCGGTGAAGCCGCAGATGCTCGCCCGCGTCGGCCGCGAGATCGGGCCCCACCTCGCCGAGGGGCAGCTCGTCGTGAGCATCATCGCCGGGGCCACGACCGCCGCCCTCGAGGGGTTCCTCGGGCACCGGGCCCTCGTCCGGAGCATGCCGAACACGCCGGCCCAGATCGGTCGCGGCATGACCGTCTGGTACGCCACGCCGGAGACGACCGCCGCGCAGCGCGATCAGGCGCGCGCGCTCCTCTCCGCGCTCGGGGCGGAGATCGAGGTCGACGACGAGCGCTTCGTCGCGATGGCGACCGCCGTCTCGGGCACCGGGCCGACGTACGTCTTCCTCGTCATGGAGGCGCTCGTCGACGCGGCGGTCCACCTCGGGTTTCCCCGCCACGTCGCCCATGACCTCGTCGTCGAGACGCTCGAAGGGAGCACGCTCTTCGCGAAGCAGTCGGCCGCCCACCCCGCGGTCCTCCGGAACATGGTGACCTCGCCCGGAGGGACGAGCGCGGCGGCGCTCCACGAGCTCGAGTCGGGGCGGCTCCGGACGGTCCTCTCGGAGGCGGTCTGGGCCGCGTACCGGCGGACCGTGGAGCTCGGCGACCAGCTCGAGGCCGCGGTCGCCGCCCCGCCCGACCGCCGCCGCCCGTGACGGGGGGCGCCGCTCCCCGCGGCCTCCTCGCGATCTTCGCCCACCCCGGCGACGAGACGTTCGTCCGGGTCGAGCCGGCCCCGGCGCCCGGGGGGCGGGAGGGCGCCCTGCGCGGCGTGGTATAACGCGGCCGATGTCACGCTCGCCCCGCGACGCGGAGCCCGAGGAGGCCCTCCTCCCGAACGCCGCCACCGCCCTCGAGGCGGCGGCGGTGCCCATGAGCGCCGCGCCCGGCGAGGTCGCCGGTCCCGGCGCCACCGCGACGACGGCCGCCCCCGGTCCCGGCGCCTCCGCGGGACCCGCTCCCGCCCCGCCGACCCCTCGTCGCCGCGGGCGGCCCCCGGGCAGGGCACCCCGCGCGACGACGCCCGGCGAGGCCCGCGCCGGCCGGCTGACGATCGAGCAGATCGTCGCCGTCGAGTCGCCGCGCGAGCCCCGCCTCGCGCGCGACGGTCGCCGGGTCGCGTACACGGCCGAGGCCGGTGGCGCCCGCCAGGTCTTCGTCCTCGACCTCCGCAACGGGCAGGCCCGCCAGGTGACGGCGTCCGAGCACCCGGTGAGCGACCCGCAGTGGTCGCCCGACGGGGCGTGGCTGGCGTACGTCCGCGAGAAGGCGATCTGGATCGTGGGGGTCGATGGATCCCGCCCGACCCTCGTGGCCGACCACCCCGCCGGCCAGCACTCCCCGCGCTGGGCGCCGGACGGGCGGCGGCTCGCCTTCGTCTCGCGGCGTCGCGGCTGGAGCCAGGCGTGGCTCGTCGACGCGCCGCTCCCCCGCCGCGGCCGGCCGCCGGCGACGCCCGCCCACCCCGAGCCGCGGGCGCTGACTCCCGTCGGGGTCGATGTCGAGGATCTCCAGTGGTCGCCGGACGGGACGAGCCTTGCGGTCCTCGCCCAGCGCGCCGCCGACCTCGCGACGATGCAGGTGAGCGTCGTCGACGTCGCGACCGGCGGCGAGCAGATCGTCGCCGGCGACGGGGCGTGGGAGACGTCTCCGCGCTGGCTCCCGGACGGGAGCGGCCTCCTCGTGGCGTCCGACCGGGACGGCTGGTTCCAGGTGGTCCGCGTGCCGCTCGGCGGCGGCGGACGGTCCGTCCTCACCGCCGGCCCCGTCGAGCACGGCGACTACGGGGGCGGGTTCGGCCTCGCGCCGCTCCCCGCGCCGGACGGGACGCGCTTCGTCCACCCGGTGATCCACGACGGGCTCGTCGAGCTCCACGTCGCCCCGCTCGCCGCGGCTGCGCCGGTAAAGCGACCCCGCGGCCGGCCGCCGAAGCACCCGCGGCCACCCGAGGCCGTCGCCGGCGCGGGCGTCCGGATCGACCCGTTCGACGGCGCCTGGCTCGCCGTCGCCTGGCTCCCCGACGGGAGCGGGGTCCTCGCGGTCGGGGAGTCCGAGCGCGACCCGGAGGACTTCTGGATCCTCCCGGCCCCCGCGGCCGACAGGTCCGTCGGTCGCCCGCGGCGGCTCACCCGCTCCCTGCCGGCCGTCGTGCCCGGCGCGTCGTTCGTCGAGGCGGAGCGCGTCACGATCCGCGCCCGCGACGGGCTCGAGCTCCCGGCGACCCTCTGGCGCCCGCGCGCGGCGACCGGGCGCCGCGGCGGCCGAGCGGTCCCGACGGTGGTCCACGCCCATGGTGGGCCGTCCTCATGGGTCCTCCGGGACTTCCAGCCGTTCCGCCAGCTCCTCGTCCAGGAGGGGTTCGCCGTCCTCTCCGTCGACTACCGCGGCTCGACCGGGTACGGCCGCCGGTACCGCCTCGCGAACCGCGACGAGTGGGGCCACGCCGACGTCCACGACGTGATCGACGCGGCGCGGTGGGCCGCCGCGCAGCCCTGGTCGAACGGGCGGCTCGCGATGTACGGGGGCTCGTACGGCGGGTACCTCACCCTCTGCGCGCTCGTCGAGGAGCCGGGCATGTGGTCCGCGGGCGTCGACCTCTTCGGGGACTCGGAGATCGCCGAGAGCTACCGCCACGGCGACCGGGTCGGCCGGATCGACCTCCACCGGATGATGGGATCGCCCGACGAGCCGGCCCGGGCCGAGCTCTTCCGCCGCGGCTCGCCGGTCTACCGGGCCGCGGCGATCGAGGCCCCGCTCCTCATCCTCCACGGGCGGAAGGACCGCCGGGTCGTGCCGCTCATGAGCGAGCGGATGGTCGAGGCCCTCGAGATCGAAGGGAAGCACCACGAGGTGCACTGGTACGACGACGAGGGCCACGGCTGGGAGCGTCGGGCGAACCGCCGCGACGCGTTCGAGCGGATCGTGGGCTGGCTCCGCCGCCACGTCCTCGATCAGCCTCCGGGCGCCGGCGCCTGATCGCCGCGGCCTGCCCGTGGCGAGCCGGCGCCGGCTGTGCCACCCTCCCGTCCGGACGGTGGCGGCGGCCGGACGTCTGCCGGGTCCCAAGCGGGAGCACAGCGATGCGAGTGAGCTTCGTCCACCAGCCCCATCCGCGGATCGCGGCACGCCGTGCATCCGGGCCGCCAAAGACCGCCGACGAGCACGTCGGCCTCAACGGCCGGGTCGCCCTTGCCGTGACGACCGCCGTCGGGACGATGTGGTGCGCGTACGCCTTCGCCGTGCTCGCCCTCGTCGCCCTCCCCGGGGCGGTCCAGGGCGGGATCCTCGCCTCGGTCCAGTGGCTGAGCCAGACGTTCATCCAGCTCGTCATGCTCTCGGTCATCATGGTCGGCCAGAACATCCTCGGCCGGGCGCAGGACAAGCGCGCCGACATGACGTACCAGGACGCCGACGCGACGTTCCACGAGGCGGAGCAGATCCAGGCCCACCTTCAGGCGCAGGACGTGGCGATGAACGCCCTCCTCGAGAAGGTCGAGAAGCTCGAGGCGGCCCTCGTGCGCTCCTGACCCCGGCCGCGACGGCCCGGCCGCCGCGCCGGGGGGCACGCCGACCGCGGGGCCGCCGCGGGACGCACGCCGGCCGGGCACCGTCCCCGCGGCCGGGCGGCCTCCGTCGCCGTCGGGCGGCGCGGTACGATCCGGTCGTCGGGCCCACCCATCGTCCGCGGCCCCGGCCCACCCGATCCGACCCAGGAGGTCCGATGAGCACCTCGCGTGCCCACGAGTCCGTCCCCGAGCGTGCGCTGCGCGCGACGTTCATCTGGCTCTCCCACCGGAGGGCGCTCGGGCGCCTCTCCACGCGGATCCCGATCACCCGCCCGATGGTCCGCCGCTTCATCGCCGGCGAGTCGCTCGACGATGTCCTCCCCGTCCTCGAGCAGCTCCGCGACGGGCGCTACCTGACGACGGTGGACGTGCTCGGCGAGTCGGTCGATTCCGCAGCCGCCGCCGGCGCGGCCGCCGGCCGCTACGAGAGCACCCTCGACGCCCTCGCTGCGCGGGGGCTCGAGCGGAACGTGAGCCTCAAGCTCACGCAGATGGGCCTCGACATCGACCGTGACCTCTGCCGTGCCACCGTCGCCCGCGTCTTCCGCCGGGCGGCCGAGCAGGGCGCCTTCGTCCGGGTCGACATGGAGGACCACACGAAGACCGACGCGACGCTCGACCTGTGGCGCGAGCTGCGCCCGCTCAACCCGAACAGCGGGGTCGTCATCCAGGCGGCGCTCCGCCGGTCGCCCGGCGACGTCGAGGCGCTCATCGCCGAGGGCGCCCGGGTCCGCCTCTGCAAGGGCGCCTACAACGAGCCGGCGTCGATCGCCCTCCGCGAGCGCGAGGCGATCTCCGCGGCCTATGAGGCGCAGGCGCGGCGGCTCATCGCCGACGGCGCCTACCCCGCCCTCGCGACGCACGATGGACGCCTCATCGGCCGGCTCATCCGGTGGGCCGAGGGCGAGGGGATCGCCCGCGACCGCTACGAGTTCCAGATGCTCCACGGGATCCGCCGGGACCTCCAGGCGCAGCTCGTGGAGCGGGGCTACCGGGTCCGCGTCTACGTGCCGTACGGGACGGAGTGGTACCCGTACTTCATGCGCCGCCTCGCCGAGCGGCCGGCGAACGTGACGTTCATGCTCCGGAGCCTGGCGCAGGAGGGGACGGGCGGGAGCCGGCCCCGCGGCTGACCGGCGACGCGCCGCCCCAGCGCACGGCGAACGAGCGCTTCGCGAGCCCGCACCGCACCTCCGGGTAGGTGCGCGCGCAGTTACCTCCCGCCGTCGCCCGTCGCCCCGCCGTCGCCCGTCAGCGGCGCGCCCATCCGCGCTCGGAGCCAGTCGACCACCTCGGCGACGATCCGCTCCCCGTCGAAGGGGTCATGGTGCGGCTCGTGGCGAACGCCGGGGTAGACCCGCCGCTCCGTCGTCGGGAACCGCTCGAGGAACGCCGTCGACGCGGTCGGGACGAGCGTGTCGTCGCCGCCGTGGACGACGAGGGTCGGGAGCGGGAACCCGTTGGCGGCCTCGAGCCGGGCGCGGACCCGGCCCATCGCCCGGAAGAGGAGGTGCCCCAGGCGGGCCGTCGTCCGGTCGACCCCGAGCGGGTCCGGGTCGGTGGCCACCGGCGGCGCGGGGTCGCGGGCGATCTTCGTGGGGTCCCAGGGGTTCGCCAGGGTGAACGTCGGCCAGACCCGCGCGAGCGCCGCCGCGAGCGCCCGGAGGGGCACCGTCCCGCCCCCGAGCGCCGGCGCGGAAAGGACCGCGACGTCCGGGAGCGGCCGGCCCGCGAGGAGGTAGTCGGCGACGAGGAGCCCGCCGAGGGAGTGGCCGTAGATCGCCGCGGGACGGCCGGCGACCCGGCTCGCGGCGAGCCGGTCCTCGATGTCGTCGAGGTAGTCGGCCCAGCGGTCGACGTACGCCCGTCGCCCGCCCGACGCCCCGAACCCGCGGTGGTCGAACGAGGTCGCCCGGAGGCCCGCCGCGCCGAAGCGGCCGCCGGTCGCGTCGTGGCGCCCGGAGTGCTCGCCGAGCCCGTGGACGACGAGGATCGTGCCCCACGGGTCTCCGGCGGTCGGCCAGGCGCGGGCGAGGAGCGGCATCCCGTCCCGGGCGCGGATCGTCGCGGTTTCGGGCACGGGGTGGATCGTAGCGCCGCGGGCCGGGCGGCGGCGCCGGGCTGCGGCGCCGGGCGCGGCGCCCACATCACGCCGACGGCGCCGGGCGGCCGCCGCCGTCGCGGTCACCGGCCGAGGGCGCCCCGCGGCCGCCGTCGGCGCGGCCCGCATCCGCCCCTCCTTCCCCTACGCCTCCTCGACGACGACATCCGGCGTCGCCCCGGGCGTCGTCTGGGCGAGGATGACGCCGCCGATGACGAGGGCCCCGCCGAAGAGCTGGAGCGGCGCCAGCCGCTCGTCGAAGAGGAGCATCGCGAGGGTGATCGTCCAGACCGGCTCGACCGTCGAGACGAGCGACGTGTTCGCGGCCCCGATCCGGGCGGTGGCGGCGTAGAACGCCGAGACCGCGAGGGCCGTCGAGAAGACCGCGATCCCGAGGAGCCCGAACCAGGCCCCCGAGGGCACGAGGCCCGGCACGACCGGCTCGCCGGCTCCGATCGCCGCGATCGCCACGACGGCGAGCGTCCCCGTGATCATGAGCGCGGAGGCGACCGCGGGGCGGGTCTCGGCTCCCGCCCCGCCCGTCCGCGAGGCCGCGGTCTCGCCCCGCCGCTCACCGGCGAGCCTGGCCGCGAGGATGATGTAGACGGAGTAGATGAGCGGCGACGCGACGATGAGGACGATGCCGATGGGCTCGGCGCGGGTCTCGATCCCGCCGAGGGTGAAGGCGACGCCGACCGTGACGAGGCCGAGGGCGGCCCACGGGCGGCGACCCCGGAGGCCGTGGCCCCAGCGGATCGAGAGGACGGCGACGAGGGCCGGGTAGATGTAGACGATGAGCGCGGCGAGCGAGGCGGACACGGACTCGAGGGCCGCGTAGTACGTGCTCGCATTGCCGACGAAGAAGGCGCCGAGGCCGAGGAGCGCGAGGGTCCGCTGCCGGGTGAGGTCGCGGAACGCCGCCCGGTTCGCCGGGACGAGAAGCGCCCAGGCCCAGACGAGGAGCCCGCCGACGAGGAAGCGCCAGTAGAGGAGGGCCAGCCAGTCGAGGCCGGACCCGTAGACGCTCTTGGCGAAGAGGGGGCCGGACCCGTAGCCGCACGCGGATGCCATCGCGAGGGCCACCCCGACCCAGCGGCGACGGTCCATCGCCGGCGAGCCTACCAGAGCTTCCCGGGCCCGTGTCCGCCCCGGACGCGCGTCCGCGCCTGCGGTACCCTTCGAGGACCGGCCCGCGCCGCGCCGATCCCGCCGGTGCGCCGGCCACCAGGACGCAGGAGGATCCCAGAGGTCCCGTGACGACCACGAAGGGCCACGAGGTGCCGGTCCGAGAGCTGGACCGCGTCACGATCCGCTTCGCCGGCGACTCTGGCGACGGCATGCAGCTGACCGGCACCCAGTTCACCCGCACCGCCGCCGTCTTCGGCAACGACATCAGCACCCTGCCCGACTATCCGGCCGAGATCCGGGCACCGGCGGGATCGCTGCCGGGCGTCTCGGGCTTCCAGATCAGCTTCAGCTCGACCGACATCCACACGCCGGGCGACGCTCCCGACGTCCTCGTCGCGATGAACCCGGCCGCCCTCCGGACGAACGTCAAGGACCTCGTCCCGGGCGGCGCGCTCATCGTCAACTCCGACGCCTTCACGCCGCCGAACCTGGCGAAGGCCGGCTACGCCGCGAGCCCGCTGGCGGACGGCTCGCTCAAGGCCTACTCCGTCTTCGCGATCCCGATCTCGACCCTCAACGCGCGGGCGCTCGAGGGCCTCGACATGACCTCGAAGCAGGTTGACCTCACGAAGAACTTCTTCGCCCTCGGGGTCATGTTCTGGCTCTTCGAGCGGAGCATGGACCCGACGCTCCGCTGGATCGAGGAGAAGTTCGGCGGGCGCCCCGTCGTCGCGGAGGCGAACCGGCGGGCCCTCCAGGCCGGCTACGCGTTCGGCGAGACGACGGAGATCTTCCACGCCCGCTACATCGTGCCGGCCGCCCATCTCGCGCCCGGCACGTATCGCAACGTCACCGGCAACGAGGCCACCGCGCTCGGCTGCGTCGCCGCGGCCACGCTCGCCGACCGGCCGCTCGTCTACGCCACGTACCCGATCACGCCGGCGTCGGACATCCTCCACCAGCTCTCCGGCTACAAGAGCTACGGGATCAAGACGTTCCAGGCCGAGGACGAGATCGCGGCGATCGGGGCCGCGCTCGGCGCCTCGTACGGCGGGGCGCTCGGGCTCACCGGGACCTCGGGCCCGGGGATGGCCCTCAAGGCCGAGATGCTCGGCCTCGCCGTCATGGTGGAGCTGCCGCTCGTCGTCGTGAACGTCCAGCGGGCCGGCCCGTCGACCGGGATGCCGACGAAGACGGAGCAGTCGGACCTCCTCCAGGCGCTCTACGGGCGGAACGGCGAGTCGCCGGTCGCGATCGTCGCCCCCGCCTCGCCGGCGGAGTGCTTCGACATGGCCGTCGAGGCGTGGCGGATCGCCCTCAAGCACATGACCCCGGTCGTCTACCTCTCCGACGCGTTCCTCGCGAACGGGACCGAGCCGTGGCGCGTGCCCGACCTCGCCGACCTCCCGGACCTCCGCTTCGCGGGTCCCGGCGACGGCGCGACGTTCTACCCGTACCAGCGCGACGGGACGACGCTCGCTCGGCCGTGGGTCGTGCCCGGGACGCCCGGCCGGGAGCACCGCATCGGCGGCCTCGAGAAGCTCGACGTCCTCGGCACGGTGAGCTACGACCCCGACAACCACCACCGGATGTCGCTCCTCCGGGCCGAGAAGGTCGCCCGGATCGCCGACGACATCGCGCCCCTCGAGGTCTTCGGGCCCCCGGACGGCGAGCTCCTCATCCTCGGCTGGGGGTCGACGTACGGCGCGATCCGAAGCGCGGTGGAGCGGCTCCAGGCGCGCGGCGCGTCGGTCGCCCACGCTCACCTCCGCCACCTCAACCCGTTCCCCGCGAACACCGGGGACGTCCTCCGCAGCTACCGCACCGTGCTCGTCCCGGAGATCAACCTCGGGCAGCTGCGGACGGTGATCCGCTCCGAGTTCCTCGTCGACGCGGTCGGCTTCAACCTCG
Source organism: Chloroflexota bacterium (assembly GCA_021802585.1). GTDB lineage: Bacteria > Chloroflexota > Limnocylindria > Limnocylindrales > CSP1-4 > CTSoil-043. The sequence goes on along the minus strand of JAJZRQ010000011.1, from coordinate 42,394 downwards.
TCCGGGGGAAGCCGTTCCAGATCAGCGAGATCCAGATGAAGGCCGAGCAGCTGCTCGGCGACCAGTGAGGCCGGCCCGATGACGGACACGACGATGGCGGCCGAGCCGATCAAGCTCACCCGCAAGGACTTCGCGAGCGACCAGGAGCCGCGCTGGTGCCCCGGCTGCGGCGACTACTCGATCCTCGCCCAGACCCAGAAGGTGATGCCCGACTTCGGGGTCCCGAAGGAGAACATCGTCTTCGTGAGCGGGATCGGCTGCTCCGGCCGCTTCCCGTACTACATGAACACGTACGGGTTCCACTCGATCCACGGCCGGGCGCCGACGCTCGCGACGGGCCTGAAGATCGCCCGCCCCGACCTCATGGTCTGGGTCGTCACGGGCGACGGCGACGCGCTGTCGATCGGCGGCAACCACATCCTCCACGCGATGCGGAAGAACGTCGACATCCGCGTCGTCATGTTCAACAACCGGATCTACGGCCTCACGAAGGGGCAGGCGTCGCCGACCTCGGAGTTCGGGCAGAAGACGAAGTCGACGCCGGTCGGCTCCGTCGACTACCCGGTCCACCCGCTCATGATCGCCCTCGCCGCCGAGGCGAGCTTCGTCGCGCGGACGGTCGACACGCAGGTGGACCACATCCAGAAGGTCATGGAGCGGGCGGGCTTCCACCGCGGCTCGGCGTTCGTCGAGGTGCTCCAGAACTGCCTCATCTTCAACGACGGGGCCCACCGCGCGTTCACCGACCGCGAGGTCCGCGAGGACCGGATGCTCGTCCTCGAGCACGGCAAGCCGATGCTCTTCGGCAAGAACCGGGACATGGGCCTCCGCCTCAACGGGCTCCGCCCCGAGGTCGTCCGGATCGGCGAGGACGGGATCACCGAGGCCGACATCCTCGTCCACGACGAGGCGAGCGAGGATCCCACGATCCACAACATGCTCGCCCGGATCTACTGGCCCGAGTTCCCGGTGCCGATCGGCGTCATCCGGAACGTGCCCCGGCCCACGCTCGACGAGCTCATCGAGGGCCAGATCCGCGACGCCGTCGGGCGCCGCGGCAAGGGCGACATCCAGCAGCTCCTCGGAGGCGGCGACACCTGGACCGTGGAGTGAGCGCCGGACCCGGCTCCGCGACCGGCCGAGCGCCTGCGCCCGCGACCGGCGAGGATCCGGCGCCCGGCGAGGGTCCGGCGACGGGCGAGACGGTGATCGTCCTCGCCGACGACCTCATCTGGTCGACCCGCCTCGTCGGGCAGCTCCGGACGCTCGGCGCCGTCCCCGTCCGGACCGGCACCGCGGACGCCCTCGAGGCGGCCGCCGCCGCGGGGGCCGCGACCCGCGCGGTCGTGGACCTCACGGCCCGGGCGTACGACGCGATCGCCGCGACCGCGCGGGCGTCCGGCTCCGGGCTCCGGGTCCTCTGCGTCGGCCAGCACGACGACGCGGCGCTCCGGCGGGCGGCGCTCGCCGCGGGCGCCGAGCGGGTCTTCGCCTACCGCACGCTGTTCGAGGACGGCCACGCCGCGCTCGCGGCCTGGCTGGGGGTCCCGGTGCCGGCGCCGGGATCGCTCTCCGTCCCCGCCCCGGCCGGAGCCCCGGAGGATCCCCCCGCATGAGCACGCCGGCGCCGGCTGGCCCCCGGCCCGCGATCCCCGTCGCCCGCCACGGCGGGCGCATCGCCCGCGCGCAGGCGGGCGTCCGCGCCCGGGGGCTCGACGCCCTCCTCGTCGGCGTCGGCCCGGACCTCGTCTACCTCGCCGGGTACGCGGCGATGACGCTCGAGCGCCTGACGATGCTCGTCGTCCCGGCCGAGGGCCCGGTGACCCTCGTCGCGCCCCGCCTCGAGGCCGCGCCGGCGCGCGCGTGCCCGGCGGTCGCGACCGGCTCGGCGGCGGTGGCGACCTGGGAGGAGACGGACGACCCCGTGGCGCTCGTCCGCCACCTCGTGCCGGAACCTGCGGGTCGCCTCGCCGTCTCCGACCGGCTGTGGGCCCTCCACGTCCTCCGCCTCCAGGCGGCGCTGCCGGCGGCGGTCTTCGAGCCGGCGTCCCTCGTCCTGCGGGACCTCCGCGTCGTCAAGGATCCCGACGAGGTCGCCCTCCTCCGCCTCGCGGCCCACGCCGCCGACCGCGTCATCCACGAGGTGGCGCACGGCCGCCTCATCGGGCGGACCGAGGCCGACGTCGCGCGCGAGGTCCGGGACCGGCTCGTCGCGGAGGGCCACGACAGCGCCGAGTTCGCGATCGTCGCCTCGGGGCCCAATTCCGCCTCGCCGCATCACGCCGCATCGGACCGCGTGATCCGGGCCGGGGAGCCGATCGTCCTCGACATCGGCGGCCCGCTCGGCGGCTACGGGAGCGACATCACCCGGACCGTCTGGGTCACCGGCGGCGACGCCACCTGCGGCCCCGACGACGAGTACCTGCGCCTCTACAGCGTCCTCCGGGCCGCCCAGGCCGAGGCGACCCACGCGGTCCGGCCCGGCGTCCCCTGCGAGCGGATCGACCTCGTCGCCCGCGAGCTCATCGGCGCCGCCGGCCACGGCGCGCACTTCATCCACCGGACCGGCCACGGGATCGGCCTCGAAGGCCACGAGGACCCCTACCTCGTCGCCGGCAACGGCGAGGCGCTCGAGCCGGGGATGGCGTTCAGCGTGGAGCCGGGGATCTACCTCGAGGGCCGCTACGGCGCCCGGATCGAGGACATCGTCGTCTGTGGCGAGGACGGGCCGATCGTCCTCAACGAGGCGCCCCGCGACCTGCTCGTCGTCACGGGCTGACGCGCTTCCTGGCGCGATCGGCGCCCGGGCGCGGGCTGACCGGCCGACGGCGGGGGCGCGGCCGCGTCGAGTGCCCCCGTCCCGGGAACGCGGCCGGCCGACCGCGGTTGTCGAGGTCCGGCGGTATGATCCGGCCCAGCCGGCCCGAGCCGACCGGCCCATCCGATCCGTCATGCGCGGCCCGCGCCGCGGAGCTGTCTCGATGAGCTACATGGAGCTGGAGCCGCAGGCCCAGCAGGAGATCCCTCCCGGCGCCGCCGCGCCTGCCACCGCGCTCGCGCTCGACACTGGTGCGGCCGGGCCCGTTGCCGCGCTTGCCATCGACGGCGCCGCGTTCGCGCCCGACGCTGGCGCGTTCGCGCCCGCGCCCGCCGTCAACGGAGACGCCGCCGAGGCGCCGACGCCCTGCACCCAGGCCCAGCTGCGCCGCTTCATCAAGAGCCGGCCGTATGTGCCGCTCCACGAGCTGCGTCGGCGCTTCGGCCTCAACGGCGCCGACGACGACGTCTCCGGCGTGGACGTCGACGGTCACCGCATCTTCATCGGGCTGCCCGAGCGCGAGACCGGCCTGCTCGGCGAGCTGCTCCGCCAGGGCGACGTCGGATACGAGCTCCTCCTCGACCCGACGAGCCCGATCGTGATCGGGGTCTTCCCCATGCGGCCCGTCCAGCGGCTCTGATCCCGGGATGGTGCCGGCCGAGCGGGCGGCGCCGCGCGTTCTCGGCGGCCACAGCCCCAAGTTCCCTCGCCTATGACGCCGGGGGGATCACTACCGAACGTCCCGGCCCGACCAGGCGAGCCCGGCGAGGTCGGCGGAGCCGGGAGGGGTCGGAAACCCTCGTCGATGACGCGCCGGCGACGCACAAGCGAGGAAACCCGACGGCTGGGGACGGTCCGTCGACGGTTGGGGTACCTGACGCTGCCCAGGAACCCGGGTAGTGATGCGGGGACGAGCATCGGCGAGGAATGTCGCGGGAGCCCGGCGACCTCAGCGGGGGGCGGCCGACCTCGGCGGTGGGACGACGCCCTCCAGCTCCAGGAGGCGCTCCTTGAGGCCGAGGAGCTCCTCGCGGCTGCCGAACCAGCTGCCGCCGTAGCCGCCGAGCGTCCCGTCGCCGGCGACCACGCGATGGCAGGGGATCAACAGCCCGATCGGGTTGCGTCCCACCGCGCCGCCGACCGCGCGGGCCGCGCCGGGTGAGCCGATCCGCCGGGCGACCTCCCCGTAGGAGGCGGTGGCGCCGCGGGGGATCGTGCGGACACCCTCGAGGACGCGGCGGTCCCATTCGCTCAGGCCCTCGAGGACAACCGGCAGATCGAACGCGTCGCGCGCGCCGGCGAGGTGCTCGCCGACCTGGCGCTCCAGTTGCGCGAGGTGGACTCGGGCGCCGGCGGGCGCCGCGGGGTCGGCGGCGGGCAGGATCGGGCGCCGGGTGCGCGCCCCCACGGAGACGGCGAACGCCTCCTCGGTGGTCCGCAACTCAAGGCCCACGATCCCCTCGTCGGTCGCCGCGGCGTGGAGGGGCCCGACCGGGGTTGCCAGGACGGCGACGAACGCGGGCTCGCGCTCGAGTGCGCCCGGGAACGGGGTGGCAGGCGGACTCGCGGCCGGGCGCGGCATCGCCGGAGTGTAGCCCGTGGCAATTCGGTCGGGTCGGGATTCGGTCCTTCTTGGCTTCGCGATCAATGAGGCCTCCTCGCCGGGTTCAGCCACGCGACGACGGACGACGCGAGACTCGTCCCCGCCGCCTGGGTCCGGCCTGAGACACCCGATTGCTCCTCGGCTTCTTCCTGCCAGCCCGGCGCGAAGAGCACGTGGTCGTCGTCCAGCGACCACATGAGGTCGATCTCCCTGACGAGGCGCACGAGAAGGCGCCGCTCGTGTTCGACGATCTCGGGAGGCGCGTCCGGCATCCCAGCGTACCGGCGGAGCCGGGCGGCCGATCGCATCGCGAACAAGCACTTCGACTCGATCATCTCGAGGCGGGTTACCACCGGGCTGTTCCCCGGGTCCGGTCGCGCCGGTGGACGCGCCCGATCCGCGCGGCCCGCCCGCAGTGGCCGCACGCAACCCTCGACATGTTGTGGTGGCAGCTGGTGTTCATGTCGGTGACTCCCTGTGCCGTCGCCGGTTCGTCCGGCGTCCGCTGCTGTATAGGTGTGCGTCTGTGACACCCTGGGCCTCCCTCTCGCCGGTTCGCCCAGCGCCGGCCTCTCTGTGTGACGCTGTGACAGGTTGTCCCGAGTCTTCTGGATCGCGTCGACGGCCGCGATGAGCAGGCTCAGCGGATGCTCGCCGGCGCGTTCGGTCTCCGCAGGGGCAAGGGGCAGGCAGCCATTGACGCGGTGCTATACTCCCGGGGAGTATGAACGCGAGCGTCCCCACCGCCCCCATCGGCCCCGCCGGATCGGCCGGGTCGGCCGTCGAGCCCGTCGAGGTCTCGTTCCCCGTCGTCGGGATGACCTGCGCCTCGTGCAGCAACCGGATCGAGCGGTTCCTGCGGAAGACGGATGGCGTCGTCGAGGCGAACGTCAACCTCGCGACCGAGGTCGCGACGATCCGCTTCCTCCCCGAGGCGGTCGGGCGGGCCGAGCTCGTCGGCGCGATCGAGAAGGCCGGCTACGAGGTTCGCCCCGGGTCGCTCGAGGCCGCCGAGGCGCGGGCGACCGGCGCCGGCGAGGCCGCGTCGGCCGACGCGGAGCTCGACGAGACGGAGCGGACCCGGGCCCGCGAGCAGCGCGAGATGGGGATCCAGGCCGCGGTGAGCATCGCCGTCGCGGTCGGGATCATGGCCCTCATGTTCGGCCCGCTCGGCCTCGCGATGGCCGACGTCAACCGACTCGTCCTGTGGCCGGCGACGTTCGTCCAGTTCTGGGCCGGGCGCCGCTACTACCAGGCCGCGTGGAAGAGCGCCCGCCACGGCGGGACGAACATGAGCACGCTCGTCGCCGTCGGCACGAGCGCCGCGTGGGGCTACTCCGTCTTCGTGACGATGTACCCCGAGGTCATCATGCGGGCCGGCCTGCCCGCGGAGACGTACTTCGACTCCTCGACGATCATCATCGGCCTCATCCTCCTCGGGAAGTGGCTCGAGGCGCGGGCGAAGGGGCGCACGACGGGCGCGATCCGCCGCCTCGTCGGCCTCCAGGCGAAGACGGCTCGCCTCGTCCGCGCCTCCGGCGACGTCGATGTGGCCATCGAGCAGGTCCAGCCGGGTGACCTCCTCCGGGTCCGCCCGGGCGAGAAGGTCCCCGTCGACGGCGTGGTCAGCGAGGGCTCGAGCGCCGTCGACGAGGCGATGCTCACCGGGGAGGCGATGCCGGTCACGAAGAGCCCCGGCGACGAGGTGATCGGGGCGACCCTCAACACGACCGGCAGCTTCGTCATGCGCGCGACGCGCGTCGGGCGGGATACGGCGCTCGCCCAGATCGTCGAGATGGTCCGCCGCGCCCAGGGTTCGAAGGCCCCGATCCAGCGTCTCGCGGACCAGATCAGCGGCGTCTTCGTGCCGCTCGTCCTCGCGACCGGCGCGGCGACGTTCGCCCTCTGGTGGCTCCTCGGCCCCGAGCCGAAGGTGACGCTCGCCCTCGCGGCCTTCATCACCGTCGTCATCATCGCCTGCCCCTGTGCGATGGGGCTCGCCACCCCGACGGCGATCATGGTCGGGACGGGACGCGGAGCGGAGGCCGGGATCCTCGTCCGCGGCGGCGAGGCGCTCGAGAACGCCCACCGGGTGACGGCCGTCCTCCTCGACAAGACCGGGACCCTCACCCGCGGCAAGCCGGCCGTCGCCGAGGTGCTCCCCGCCGGCGACCTGTCGCCGGACGACCTCCTCCGGCTCGCGGCGGCCGTCGAGGCCGGCTCGGAGCACCCCCTGGCCGGGGCGATCCTCCTCGCGGCGCGCGAGCGCGGGCTCGCGTTCCCCACCGGCGACGCGTTCGTCGCGACCGCCGGCGGGGGAGCCGAGGCATCGATCGACGGCCGGCCCGTCCTCGTCGGGAGCGCTCGCTTCCTCGAAGGACGGGGCGTCGACCTCGGACCGCTCGGCGCGGAGGGCGAGGCGCAGGCCGCCGTCGGCCGGACCCCGATCTTCGTCGCGGTCGACGGCGTCCCGGCGGGCCTCGTCGCGGTCGCCGACCCGGTGAAGGCGGAGGCGGCCGAGGCGGTCCGCGGCCTCGGCGCGGCCGGCATCGAGGCGTGGCTTGTGACCGGCGACCACCGGGCGACGGCCCTCGCCGTGGCGGCGCAGGTCGGGATCCCGCCCGAGCGCGTCCGGGCCCAGGTCCTGCCCGGCGCGAAGGCCGCCGTCGTCGAGGAGCTGCGCGCTCGGGGCGCGGTCGTCGCGATGGTCGGCGACGGGATCAACGACGCGCCGGCCCTCGCGGCCGCCGACCTCGGCGTCGCGATCGGGACCGGGGCGGACGTCGCGATCGAGGCGTCGGACGTCACCCTCGTCGGGGGCGATCCACGCGGCGTCGTCGCGGCGATCGCCCTCTCGCGGCGGACGATGGCGGTCATCCGCCAGAACCTCTTCTGGGCATTCGCCTACAACGTCGCCCTCATCCCGATCGCGATGGGCGTCCTCTACCCGTTCTTCGGGATCACCCTCAACCCGGCGATGGCGGCCGGGGCGATGGCCCTCTCCTCGGTGAGCGTCATCTCGAACTCGCTCCGCCTCCGCGGCTACGACCCGCGCCCGGCGGCGGTCCTCGCCGCATCCGAGCACCGGACGTGGACCCGGGTGAAGGACGCGGCGTACCTCGCGGTGATCGCGGGCCTCGCCGTCGGGGTGGCGGCGGGCGTCATCGGCGTCAACCGCTGGCTCGACGCGACGGCCGTTCCCGTGGCGATCCGGGCGACCGCCCTCGGCGGCCCGGCCCCGGTCTGGCAGGTCGCGACGGGCGAGCAGGTCCGGGTCACGTTCACGAACGACGGGGACGCGCTCGTCGTCTGCACCCTGCCGGGGGCCCCCAAGGTCGAGCTGAACCCCCGCCCGGGCCAGGCGCAGGCCGCGCGCTTCGCGCTCGGGACGCCGGGGAGGTACACCCTCGCCTGTGCCCCCCTCGCGGCGACGGCCTCCGTCGCGGGCATGGCGGACGGCTCGATGGGCGGCGCAGCCGCCCTCCCCGCGGCGATCTTCGAGGTGCGCTAGGAGAGCCGCCGCTCAGCGCGGCGAGCGGAGCGGGTTGAGGCGGCCCTGGAGCCACGTCGCGTAGGCCGCGGCGATGTCGCCGTCCGCGCGCCACAGCGTCGCCCAGATCGGCGCGTCGACGGTCGTCCAGTCGATCCGGGCGTCGCCGTCCGCCTCGACGGTGCAGGCGAGCGAGCCGCGCGCCTCGCCGAAGAAGCCGAGGAGCCCGTGGTCGCCCCAGGTCCCGCTCGCCTCCTCACCGTCCGCGCAGCGACCGCCGGGAGTGATCTGCGCCTGCTCGACGAACCAGCCCCAGCGGATGTCCATCCGCTCGGCGCTGGCATAGAGGACGTAGCGGACGAGCGCCTCGTCCTTCGTCGGGCAGCGGAGTGCGGCGACCTCGTCGGGGCTCCGCAGGGGCGTCGTCGTGCAGTCGTCCCGGAGCGCGTGGGGGACCCAGGCCCGGAGCCGGGCCACCTCCTCGGGCTGCCCGAGCCGGGGCGTGGGGCTTGGCGTCGGGCTCGGGCTCGGCGTCGGGCTCGGGCTCGGCGTCGGGACGGGGGTCGGGACGGGGGTCGGGGAGGGGATGGCCGCCGCCCCCGACGGATCTCCAGTCCCGCCCAGTCGCGGCGATCCGGACCCGCCGCGGAGGAGGCCCGACCCGATCGCCACAGCCCCGGCGACGGTGGCGACGACGACGAACGCCGCGAGCGCGAGCAGCGCCGGAGCCCGCCGGCGCCGCGCCGTCGTGGGCCCGGGCCGGGGCTCGCCTCCCCGTGCGGGAGGCACGGCGATCGTCGTCTCCGTCGGGGAGGCGCCGGTCACGGGGGCGACGGGCCCCGGCCGGAGGAGCGCGGCGCGGGCGGCCGCGATCAACGCCCCCGGCGAGGCGAACCGGGCCGCGGGATCCTTCGCCAGGGCCCGGGCGACCACTGCGTCGATCGCCGGGGGCAGGCCGGGCCGGCGCGCGGCGAGGCTCGGGGGTTCCGCGTGGACATGCGCCCAGAGCGCCGCCTCCGAGGAATCGCGGGGGTACGGCGGCGCGCCCGTCAGGAGGGTGACGAGGACGCAGCCGAGCGCGTAGACGTCGGCCCGCGAGGCGAGCGCCGGGTCGGGGACGGCCGCCGTCCCGTCGGTGGAGGGCGAGGCGAACTGCTCGGGCGCCATGTACGCCGGCGTCCCCATCGGGCCGAGGGTGAGCCCCGGGGCGGCGGCCGAGGCGGCCCGCTTCGTGAGGCCGAAGTCCGTGAGGTACGGGACGCCGCGGCCGTCGAGGCGGATGTTCGACGGCGTGACGTCGCGGTGGACGATCCCCCGGGCGTGGGCGACGTCGAGGGCGTCGGCGATCGGGGCGAGGAGGGCGATGGCCTCCGCCGGCTGGAGCGGGCCGCGGGTCCGGACGACCTCGGCGAGGTCCGGGCCGTCGAGGTAGCGCATCGCGAGGTAGAGCTGGCCGTCCCACTCGCCGGCGGCGTGGATCGGGACGACGTTCGGGTGCTCGAGTGCGGCGAGCGCGTCGACCTCCCGGAGGAACCGCGCGCGGTACGCCGCGTCCGCGGCGAGCGCCGGCGCGATGAGCTTCAGGGCGACCGCCCGCCGCGGCCGCAGCTCGGTGGCGAGGTAGACGACGCCCATCCCGCCCCGGGCGAGGACGGCGTCGACCTGGTAGCCGGCGAACGTGCTGCCGGCCGGGAGCGGCGTGATCACGCGACCTCCTGCGATCCGCGGTCCGGACCGCCCGGGGAGTATCGCACCCGCCGTTGACATGGAGCCCGGACGCCCCTGGCGCCCGGAGCCCGGCACGTCCGCCCCGGGGGTCCCCCGGCGGGCCCCGGTCAGGCGGCGGCCGGGACGACGAGGAGGAGGATCGGCGTCGCGACGAGCGTCGCCGCGACCGCGGCGACCCGTCCCGCGCGACGCCCGAAGCCGAGTGGCGTGAGGAGCGCCGCGGCGAGGAGGCCGGCGAGGGCGACGGGCGCCGCGAAGAGCCCGGCGACGACCCCGAGGGGGATCGCGACGCCGGCCGAGAGGAGGAGGATCCGCTGGCCCATGACGGCGGTCACGACGACGAGGACGTTGGCGGCGACGACCCAGCCGGTGATCGCGCCGAGGATCGCGTCGCCCCGCGTGGCGGCGAGGGCGATCGGGTAGGCGATCGCGAGGACGCCGAGGGAGAGGACGGGCAGGGCGAGGACGAGGCCGGCCCCGAGGCCGTCGGGCAGCCGGAGGGGCCCCGGGCCGTGGCCCTCCCAGGCGAGGCTGAGGACCGTGACGAGCGCGAGGAGGGCCGCGAAGACGCCGGCTTCGACTCCCCGACGGAGCCAGGCGGCAAGGTGAAGGCGGCCCATGACCCGATGGTACGCCCGACGCCCTCCCGGCTCGGGACGCTACCCCGCGTAGCGGCGGAGGATCGTCACCGCGTTCTGGCCACCGAACCCGAAGCCGTTGACCATCACGGTGTCGACCTTCGCCGCCCGGGCCGCGAGCGGCACGTAGTCGAGGTCGCACTCCGGCAGGTCGGGGTTCTCGTGGTTCGCCGTCGGCGAGATCACCTGGTCGCGGATCCCGCCGAGGGCCGCGAGCGCCGACGCGATCCCCGCCGCGCCGACGAGGTGCCCGACCATCGATTTCGGCGACGAGATGGCCACCTTCGCCGCGGCGGCCCCGAACGACGCCTTGATCGCGCGCGTCTCGGTGACGTCGTTGAGGGGCGTCGACGTGCCGTGGGCGACGATCCAGTCGATCTCGTCGGCGGTGATGCCGGCGCGCTCCCGGGCCATCGTCATCGCCCGCGCGGCGCCGCGCCCGGTCGGTTCCGGGGCGGAGATGTGGAACGCGTCGGCGGTGAGAGCCCCGCCGAGGATCTCGGCGATCGGCGCGGCCCCGCGGGCGAGCGCGTGGGCGAGCGACTCGACGACGACGACCCCCGCGCCCTCGCCGAGGACGAACCCGTCGCGGTCGCGGTCGAAGGGCCGGCTCGCCCGCTCGGGCTCGTCGTTCCGCTTCGAGAGCGCGCCCATGTTCCCGAGAGCCGCGATCCCGACCGGCAGGATCGGGGCCTCGCTGCCGCCGGCGAGGACGACGTCGACCTCACCGGCCTGGACGAGGCGGAGGGCGTCGTGGAAGGCGATGACCGAGGTGGCGCAGGCCGCGGTCTGGGCCATGACCGGGCCGGTGAGGCCCCACTCCATGGAGAGCATGCAGGCGGCCATCGAGCCGGAGAGGGCCGGGATCGCGAACGGGCTCACGAACCGCGGACCGCGCGTGTCGGCCGTGTGGGTCCCCTCGATGACCTCTTCGATCCCGCCGCCGCCGGTGTTCACGGCGACCGCGACCCGGTCCCGCGCCTCCGGGGAGAGGGCCGCGAAGTCGATGCCGGCATGGGCCACCGCCTCCCTGCCGGCCGCCATCGCGAGGTGGATGAAGCGGCTCATCCGGCGCGCCATCTTGGGGTCCATCGCGACGCCGGGGTCGAAGCCCTTCACCTCGGCGGCGATCCGGACCTCGAACCGCGACGCGTCGAAGGCGGTGATCGGGGCGACGCCGGACACGCCGGCCCGGAGGTTCCGCCAGTACGTCTCGAAGTCGTTGCCGATCGGCATGACGGCGCCCAGGCCGGTCACGACGGCGCGGCGGGCGGGATCGTGGCTTGGCGGCACGGTGGGACTCCTCGGATCGGGCGGGCGGCGCGGCCGTCAGCCGGCGACGGGCGGCGTGGTCGGGCCGATTGTAGGCCGCGTGATCAGGCGCCCTCGTAGCGCTTGAAGACGACGGCGCCGTTGTGGCCGCCGAGGCCGACGTTGTCGGAGATCGCGTAGCGGATCTCGCGCTCGACGGTCGCGACCGGGACGTTGAGGTCGATCTCCGGATCGGGGTCCCGGAAGGTCGGGACGCCGGGGACGGCCTGGTGGTGGACGGCGAGGATCGTGAAGATCGCCTCCACGGCGCCGGCGGCGCCCATGAGGTGCCCGGTGAGCGACTTCGTCGCGCTGATGCTGATTTCCGGGGTCCGGTCGCCGAAGACGGCCCGGAACGCCTGCGCCTCGCGCAGGTCACCGAGAGGGGTCGAGGTGCCGTGCGGGTTGATCATGTCGATCCACTCCGGCCGGACGTCGTAGCGCTCGAGGGCCTGGAGCAGCGCCCGCCGGACGCCGTCGCCCTGCTCCACGGGCTGGATCAGGTCCCAGGCGTCGGCGGCCGACCCGAAGCCGACGACCTCGGCGTAGACCGTCGCCCCGCGCGCCCGCGCGTGCTCGAGGTCCTCGAGGACGACGGCCCCCGCGCCTTCGCCGAGGACGAACCCGTTGCGGGAGAGGTCGAAGGGCCGCGAGACCGACTGCTCGACGTCGCCCTCCCGCGGGGTGCCCATCCCCCGCATGTTCGAGAAGCCGATGTGGACGAGCTCGTGGAGCGGCGTCTCGGTGGACCCGGCGACCGCCGCCACGACGTCGCCGCGGCGGATGAGCTCCGCCGCCTCGCCGATGTTGTGGGTGCCGGTGGAGCAGGCGGTGACGATGCACATGTTGGGGCCGCGGATCCCGGTCTCGATCGCGATCTGGCCCGACGCCGTGTCGGGGAGCATGTTCGCGATGAAGAACGGGCTGACGGAGCGCGCCCCCTTCGACTCCCAGACGACGAGGTTGTCCATGAGGAGCTTCGAGCCGCCGCCGCCCGAGCCGAAGAGGATCCCGATGTCGTCGCGGTTCGCGTCGGTCACCTCGAGGCCCGAGTGGGCGAGCGCCTTCTTCGCGGCGGCGACCCCGAGGACGACGTTGCGATCGGTCCGGCGGACCTCCTTGAAGTTCATCCAGGCGTTCGGATCGAAGTCGGGGACCTCGCCGGCGACCTTGCAGTCGTACGGCTCGGGATCCCAGTACGTGATCCGCTTGAGGCCGGAGACCCCGTTCACGAGGTTGCCCCAGACGGTGTCGAGCTCGTCGCCGATCGGGCTGACGAGGCCCATCCCGGTGACGGCGACGCGGCGGGTGAAGTCGGGCTTGCGCACGGGTCGAGGATCTCCTGTGGCGGGCCGCCTCCGGCGGCAGCGGGCTCTGCTGGCTCGACGGCCCTCAGGCCGCCGCGGTGGGGGACGGGGCGTCCGGGTCGGCGAGGCCGCCCGGGGCACCGGGGTCGTCGAGGGGGAGCGTCTCGGCGTCGGGGACGATCCGGCGGACGAGGCCAGAGAGGACGCGGCCAGGGCCGACCTCCACGAAGCGGGTGACGCCGGCGGCGGTCATCGCCTCGACGGCGGCGATCCAGTCGACGCCGGTCGTGAGGTGGTCGACGAGCTCGTCGCGGCAGGCGTCGCCGGTCGTGAGGGGGGTCGCGTCGGCGTTCGCGAGGAGCGGCACGGACGGGTCGCGGAAGGCGACCCCGGCGAGGGCCGCGCGCATCCCCGCGGCGGCTCCGGCCATGAGCGGGGAGTGGGCCGCGACGCTCACCGGGAGGATGACCGCCCGCCGCGCCCCGAGGCCCTTCGCCGCCGCGGCGGCGGCCTCGACGGCCGGCCGGACGCCGGAGACGACGACCTGCCCGGGGGAGTTGCGGTTCGCGACGCCGAACGTGCCGTGAGCGGCGCCGGCGGCGACGAGGTCGTCGAGCCGCTCGTCGGGAAGCCCGATGATCGCGGCCATCGCACCCGGGCTGCCCTCGCCGGAGGCCTGCATGAGGCGGCCCCGCTCCCGCACGAGGCGCACGCCGTCGGCCAGCGTCACGACGCCGGCGGCGACGAGGGCGGAGTACTGGCCCATCGAGTGGCCGGCGGCGAACGCCGGTGCGATCGGGCCGCGGCCGGCCGCCCCCCGGCGCTCCTCGAGGGCGCGGAGGAACGCGATCGACGCGGCGAGGAGGGCGGGCTGGGCGTTGACCGTGAGGTCGAGCTCCTCCGCGGGCCCCTCCCAGGCGAGCCGCGAGAGGGCCTCGCCGAGCGCCGCGTCGGCCTCGGCGAAGGCCGCGGCGGCCGCCGGCGAGGCGTCGGCGAGGGCGCGGCCCATGCCGACGGCCTGCGAGCCCTGGCCGGGGAAGACGAAGGCGAGCGTGGACATGCAACTCCTCGTGGGGCCCGGGGCGCCGGGCCGCCCGTGGCGGCCGGGTCGTTCCCGGACCAGGGATCGGCGGGTGGCACCGGGCCCGGGCGGGACGCGCTGGCCCGGCCCCGGTGCATCCGCAGCGTACGCTCGGGCGAGCGTGGCTCCCGCGGATCGCGTGCACGCCTGCAACGATCGCCCCGGCGGGCTAGGCTGTCGTCGACCGCGGCCGCCCGTCGCGGCGGACGGCGGAGGTGCGCGCGATGGCCGACCCGGGCTCCGGCGACCCGGCGTCCCCCGCCCCGGGCGGCGGGTCGCGCCCCCACGCCTCGGCGCCGCGCCCGCACGCCGCCCGGCCGCGCCCCCATGCGGCCCGGGTGTCGACCGCGTCGCTCGAGGCGATGGCCGACGACGTCCTCCTCGCCCCGGTCGCGGCCGCCCGCAGCCGGATGCAGAATCCGCGCGAGCTGTCGGAGCGGGTCGCGATCGGGAAGGCGCTCTGGCGCGAGCTCGTCATCGGCTTCGCCGCCCAGCTCGGCGAGCTGCGCCTCGGGTTCACCCAGCTGGCGGCGCTCTACGCGGTCGCCGACGGCGGCACGACGACGATCGTCGACCTCGCCGACACCCTGAACCGCTCCCCCTCGGCGACGTCCCGCCTCGTGGACGGGCTCGTGCGGCGGCGCCTCCTCGAGCGTCGCGAGGAGCCGGACGACCGCCGGATGCGCTCGGTCTGGCTCACCGAGCGGGGGCGCGCCCTCGTCGCGGTCATCGACCGGGCCCGGGCCGACCAGTTCCTCGCCGTCGTCCGGCCGCTCCCGGCCCCGGAGCGGGCGATCGTCGCGATGGGCGTCGCCGCCCTCGCCACCCGGGCCGTCTCGCGACGCGGCCGCCTGATCAAGCAGCGCCCGCTGTAGGCGATTGGCCGGCACCCGGCGAATCCCGTGATCGAGGCCTTCTGGCTCAGCTTCGGCATCGTGCTGCTCGCCGAGCTCGGCGACAAGAGCCAGCTCATGGCCCTCGCCTTCGCCGCCCGCTACCCCGCGCTCACGGTCCTCGGCGCGGTCACGATCGCCACGCTCGTCGTCCACGCCGGCTCGGTCGTGCTCGGCTCCGTCGCCGCGCTCGCCCTCCCGACCCCCGTCATCAGCATCGCTGCCGGGATCGCCTTCTTCGCGTTCGCCGCCTGGACGCTCCGCGGCGACCACCTCGGGGAGCGCGACGCGGCGCGGGCCGCGCGCTCCACGCGCTGGGCGATGCTCACGATCGGGGCCGCCTTCTTCCTCGCCGAGCTCGGCGACAAGACGATGCTCGCGACGGTGACGCTTGCGACGACGGAGGACGCGATCGGCACCTGGCTCGGATCGACGGCCGGGATGGTGGCCGCCGACGCGATCGCGATCGGCGCCGGGGCGCTTCTCGGGGCGCGGCTCCCCGAGCGCGCCATCAGGCTGTTCGCGGCCGGCTCGTTCGTCGTCTTCGGCGTGATCCTCGTCCTCGAGGGCCTCGGCCTCCCCTGACCGCGGTCATCCGCCCCCGCGCGCCGCCAGGGCGGCGGCTGCGAACGCGAGGATCGTGAGGAGCGTCGGGATGCCGACGAGGAGGGCGATCATGAGGACGAGGAGCCGGAGCATCCGCCGCTCGTCGGCGACGCGCTCCGGCGGCGCGTCGTCCTCGCCTCCCGGCGCGAAGGACGAGTCGAGCCCGCGCCGGCGATCCGGCGTGGCGTGGATCGGGACCGGGACGCCGTCCGGCCCGCCGGGGACGAAGCCCTCGACCTCGGGCTCGAGGGGCGGGCGCTCGTCGGCCACCGCTCAGCCCGCCGTCGCCGCGAGCGGCTCGGCGACCTCGCGTGCGACGTCGGCGAGCCCGGCCGGCGCGTCGCTCGCGGGGAGCCCCAGGATGACGTGGCCCGCCCCCGCCCGGAGGAACGCCGCCCCGGTCTCGCGCGCGGCCCGGCGCTCCGCGGTCGTCGTTCCGCAGCTCAGCTGGGCGGCGAACGTGAACGCGTCGGGATCGCGACCGGCGGCCGCGAGGGCGCGCCGGATCTCGTCACGCTTCTCCGCGAAGTACGCGACGTCGCCGGGCCGGTTGCCCGGCATCGGCCAGCCGTCGGCGTACTGGACGGCGAGGGCGATCCCGCGCCGGCGCTGCCCGCCGAGCCAGATCGGGGGCCCGCCCGGGCGGAGCGGGGACGGCTCGTTCGTCGCGTCGCGGAGCGGGTAGTACGGGTCGTCGAGCGTCACCCCCGGGGCGGCGCGGGCCGCGTCGGAGAAGAGCGCCGCGATCGTCCGGACCGCACGCTCGAAGCGGTCGAATCGCTCGGCCATCGGCGGGAGCGGGATCCCGAACGCCTCGTGCTCCCCGGCGTGCCAGCCGGCCCCCATCCCGAGGATGAATCGGCCGCCCGTCGCCTGGTCGAGGACGGTCGCCGCCTTCGCCACGACGGCCGGATGCCGGAACGTGTTCGCGAGGACCGCGATCCCGATCCACTTCCCGGGCACCCGGTGGGCGAGTGCGGCGGCCGTCGTGAGCGCCTCGAGCGCCGGCCCGCCCCGCTCCTGGGCCGCATCGGAGAGGTGGTCGCTCAGCCAGCCCGCGGCGAAGGCGTCGAGCTCGCCGGCGAGGGCCCAGGTCTCGTCGAGCCGGCGCCAGTCGACGCCGGCGGCGGCGGTCGCCGCGATCCGGAAGCCGAGGAGGCCGGGGCGGCGGGCGTCCCGGCCGGAGGACGCCGCCATCGTCGAGCCGCCGCCGCTCACGCGTTCGGGAGGGCGGCCCGCAGCCGGGCGCCGGTCGTGATCGCACCCTCGGAGGCGGACGAGACGAGGGCGGCGTACTTGGCGAAGACGCCGCCCGGGTAGCGCGGCGGCGGCGGGGTCCAGGTCGCGCGCCGCGCGGCGAGGGTCGCCTCCGGGACGAGGAGGTCGAGGGCCTTCCGGTCGACGTCGATCTCGATCTCGTCACCCTCGGCGACGAGCGCGATCGGCCCCCCGAGGGCAGCCTCCGGCGCGACGTGGCCGATCATGAGCCCGTGGGTCCCGCCGGAGAAGCGGCCGTCCGTCAGGAGCGCGACCTGCTCGCCGAGCCCCTCGCCGACGAGCGCCGCCGTCACCGACAGCATCTCCTGCATCCCCGGCCCGCCGACCGGGCCCTCGTAGCGGATGACGATGACGTCGCCGGGCCGGATCGACCCCGCCTTCACGGCGTCGAAGCAGGCATTCTCCGAGTCGAACACCCGCGCCGGCCCCCGGTGATGCCGGCGCTCATGGCCGGCGAGCTTGATGACGCAGCCGTCGGGGGCGAGCGTGCCCCGCAGGATCGTGAGGCCGCCCGTCGCCTTCACCGGCGACTCGATCCGCGCGACGACCTGCTGGCCGGGTGTCTCGACGACCGCGGCGGCGATCTCGGCGATCGTCCGCCCGTCGACGGTCGGCGCGTCGCCGCGGAGGAGGTCGCGCCGGAGGAGCTCCCGCATGACGAGGGCGACCCCGCCCGCGTCGTGCATCTCGGAGGCCGAGAAGCGGCCGGCCGGCTTCATGTCGGCGACGATCGGGGTGGCGTCCGCGATCCGGCTGAAGTCGTCGAGCTCGAGCGGGACGCCCGCCTCGCGGGCGATCGCGAGGAGGTGGAGGACGCCGTTCGTCGAACCTCCGGTCGCCGCGACCGCGGAGATCCCGTTCTCGAGCGCGCGCCGGTCGACGAGCGAGGACGGCCGGACGTCGCGCGCGACGAGGTCCATGACGAGCTCGCCGCAGCGCCGGGCCGCGGCGTCCTTCGCGGGGTCCTCGGCGGGGATGCCGTTGAGGCCGGCCGGGGAGAGCCCGATGAACTCCATGACCGTGCTCATCGTGTTCGCCGTGTACTGCCCGCCGCAGGCCCCGGCGCCCGGGCACGAGGCGCCCTCGATCTCGTAGAGGTCGTCGAGCGTGATCTTCCCGGCCCGGTACGCCCCGACGGCCTCGAAGACGGTGACGATGTCGGCGTTCCGCCCCTTGTAGACGCCCGGGTAGATCGTCCCGTTGTAGAGGACGAGGCCGGGGAGGTCCATCCGGAGGAGCGCCATCGCCGCGCCGGGGATCGTCTTGTCGCAGCCGACGAGGCAGACGAGGCCGTCGAAGAGGTGCCCCCGGGCGACCGTCTCGATCGAGTCGGCGATGACCTCGCGGGAGACGAGGCTCGCCTTCATCCCCTCCGTGCCCATGCTCACGCCGTCGCTCACGGCGATCGTGTTGAACTCCATGGGGGTGCCGCCCGCCGCCCGGATGCCCTCCTTCACCGCCTCCGCGAGGCGGCGCTGGTTGTAGTTGCAGGGCATCGTCTCGATCCAGTTCGTGGCGACGCCGACGATCGGTCGCGCGAGGTCCTCGTCGGTGAAGCCGATCGCCTTCAGCATCGCCCGCGCCGGCGCCCGGTCGGGGCCGTCGGTGAGGCGCGCCGAGTGGCGCTTCGCGGGGTGGGACGGCTGGCCGTAGGGGAGCACGCGGTCGGGCATCGGCGGAACCTCGGGTCGGGACGGGGCGCGGCGTCGCCCCGCAGTGTACGGGCGACGCGCCCCCGGGGGCGGCGGGCGGCGTCGTCATCCGTCGAGGCGGCCGCTGGACGGCCGACTGACCGCCCCGGCGACCCCCGCCGCGTCGCGCCGGCCGGCCTCGACCTACCGGATGCAGGGCCCCGGGTCGACGGCGGCGCCGTGGCCGACCCCGGCCGCCACCTCGACCGCGACGGCCGTCGGGTCGAGGGCGTAGCCGACCATCGGGTCCGTCCGCGACTCGGCGAAGACGACGCCCCCGACCGTGCCGTCCGCGAGGACGAGCGGCCCGCCGCTCATCCCCGGCTCGACCGCCGCCCGGAGCTCGAGGATGTCGCGGACGACCGGCGCCCGCCCGTACAGGTCGCGGCCCCGGGCCCGCACCTCGGCCGTGACCGCCGCGGGGAGCGTCGTGAGCCCCGCCCCGTTGGGGTAGCCGATGGCCGCGCCGACGGCGCCCCGCCCCGGCGCGTGCGAGGCGAGCACGAGCGCCGGGAGGCGGAGCCCCGGGGCTCGGACGAGGGCGACGTCGAGGTCGGGGTCGAAGAGGACGAGGGTGCCCCGGGTCGTCCCGGTGGCGCCCCGGAGGACGATCCGGTCGGCGCCGGCGACGACGTGGGCGTTCGTCACGAAGTACCCCTCGGCGACGGAGAACGCGGCCCCCGTGAACGATGCGCCGCACGCCTGTGCCTCCACCCGCACGGTGCTCGCCACGGCGCGGGCCGCGATCTCGGCGGTCCGCGCGTCGGCGGGGAGGTCGACCGGCGGCGCCGGGAGCGGCTCGAGGCCGCTGAACACCTGGGGCAGCCCGGACTCGTCGATGATCGCCCCCACCTCGCCGACGACGTCGGCGGGCGGCGGGAGGACGTCGAGGAGCCATCGGACGGCCCCCGACCGCTGCGCCGTCGCGGCGAGGACGGGGATCGAGCTCGTTGCCAGGAGCCCCCCGATGAGCCAGGCCATGACGAGCGCCTGGGAGGCGCCGAGGAGCGCCCCGAGGGAGCTGTCGATGCCGCCGGCGAGGCCCCCGCCGACCATGCCCCGCACGACCGTGCCGAGCCCGGCCCCGATCGCCTGGCCGAGGGCGACCGCGAGGAGCGCCCCGCCGATCGCCACGAGGGCCCGGGCCGGCTGCTCGACGCCGGCGAGGGCGTTCGTGATCTGGGGGGCGAAGGCGACGATGAGGGCCACGGCCGCGCCGGCGCCGGCGAGCCCGAGGACCTGCGGGATCGCGCCCGAGCGGAACCCGAGGACGGCCGTCGCCACGATCGCGAGGACGACGATGAGGTCGATCGTGTTGACCGGGAGGAGGTCGTTCATCCCGGTCGATTGTGCGGGACGGACGCGATTCCGGCACCATGGGGACGCGACGCGCCCACCGCGGGCCGTCCGCGGGCCGCGATCGCCCCGACCGCCGCAGGAGCCGTCCGACGCATGCCAGCCCCCGACCGCCTCTCGATCCTCAACGCGATCCTCGAGGACGGCGCGGTCCCGACGTTCACCGCCGGCGACCCGGAGACCGCCTTCGACATGGCCGCCGGCTGCGCCGCCGGCGGGGCGCGGGCGATCGAGTTCACGAACCGTGGCGACGGGGCGTACGGGACGTTCGTCGAGCTCGCCCGCCGCGTGCGGGACGAGCTGCCGGGCGTGGTCCTCGGCGCCGGGACGATCATCGACGCCCCGACGGCCGCGCTCTTCATCGCCGCCGGCGCGCGGTTCGTCGTCGGCCAGTCGTTCCGCGAGGAGGTCGCCCGGCTCTGCAACCGCCGTCGCGTCGTCTACATCCCGGGCTGCGGGACGGCGACGGAGATCGCCGCGGCCGAGGAACTCGGCTGCGAGATCGTGAAGCTCTTCCCGGCGGCCGCCTACGACGGCCCGGCGTTCGTCCGGAACTTCCTCGCCCCCAGTCCGGGGTCGAGGGTCATGCCGACGAACGTCCTCGCGACCGAGGAGGCGACCCGCGCCTGGGTCGCCGCCGGCGCCGCCGCCCTCGGCGTCGGGGGCCATCTCTACCCCGCGGACCTCGTCGCGTCGCGCGACCGGTCGGCGATCGCGGAGCGCACCGCCCGCTTCCTCGGCTGGATCCGGGCCGCCCGCGCCGATCTCGCCGGGTGATCCCGGCATCGCCGGGACGTCGCGGCCGGACCACGTTCGGCCGGGGCGGTTCGTGGAGAACGAGGAGACGATGAACGACTTCGACTTCGACCGCTTGCTGGCGCTCCCGCGCCTCTCGGGCCTCCGCCTCTCGCCCGACGGCCGGCGCCTCGTCGTGGCCGTCGGCGGGCCCGACCCGGAGGGGAAGCGGATGCGCTCCGCGCTCTGGCAGGTCGACCCCGCCGGGACGGCGCCGCCGCGGCGGCTGACCCGCTCCGCGGCGGGGGAGGCGGGCGGCGCCGCGTTCCTCCCCGACGGCTCGCTCCTCTTCGCCTCGAGCCGCCCCGACCCCGACACGAAGCCGGACCCGGACCGCACGGTCCACGCCCTCTGGCTCCTGCCGTCCGACGGCGGCGAGGCCCGGCTCCTCGCGGCCCCGGAGGGCGGCGTCGACGGGCTCGTCGCGGCCCGCAGCGCCCCCGTCGTCGCCTTCGGGGCGGGGGTCTTCGCCGGGGCGCCCGACTTCGCGGTCGACGCCGAGCGGGCGAAGGCCCGCAAGGACGCCGGCGTGGCGGCGCTCCTCTTCGAGGACGACTACCCGATCCGCCACTGGGACCACTGGCTCGCCCCCCGGCGGCGCCGCCTCTTCGCGGCGGCCCTCGGCGACGACCCGGAGGCGCCGCTCGCGGCGCCGCGCGACGTCGAGCCGGACGTCGCGACGTTGACGTTCGAGGAGACCGGCTTCGCCCTGAGCCCCGACGGGACGACCCTCGTGGCTGCCCGCCACGACGCGCGCGCCCTGCCGCAGATCCTCGAGGACCTCGTCGCGTACGACGTCGCGACCGGCGCGGCGCGAACGCTGACGGCCGGCGATGCCTGGTACGACGCGCCGGTCGTCGCGCCGGACGGGCGCACCGTGGCGGCGATCCGGACGACGTTCGGCGGCCCCGACGAGGCGAGCCGGGTGACGCTCGTCCTCGTCGATCTCGCGACCGGCGCGCAGCGGACGCTCGCCGCGGACCTCGACCGGTGGCCCCAGAGCCCGGTCTGGGCCCCGGACAGCACGGCCGTCTTCTTCACGGCCGACGACGAGGGCCACCACGCCGCGTTCCGGGCGGACCTCGCCGGCGGCCGCGTGACGCGGCTCAGCGCCGACGGGGCCCTCACCGACCTCTGCCCGACCCCCGACGGGACGGCGATCTTCGCCCTCGCCGCCACCGTCGGTTCGCCGCCACGAATTGTTCGCCTGGACGCACGGATCGCCGACCAGGCGCCGGTCGCCCTCGCGAACGGGATCGACGAGCACGGGATCGTCGCGCCGGGCGTCGTCGAGCGGCTCACCGCGCGCGCCGCCGACGGGACGGCGGTGGGGAGCTGGCTCGTCCGCCCGGCGGGCGCCTCCGTCACCGCGAAGGCCCCCCTCGTCGTGTGGGTCCACGGGGGCCCGATCGGCTCGTGGAGCGGCTGGCACTGGCGCTGGAGCCCGCACCTCCTCGCAGCCCGGGGCTACGCCGTGCTCATGCCCGACCCCGCCCTCTCCACCGGCTACGGGCAGCGGATGATCGACCGGGGCTGGAACGACTGGGGCGGCGCGCCATACGACGACATCACCGCGGCGGTCGACGCCGCCCTCGCGACGCGCGACGACCTCGACGCGGGGCGGACCGCGCTCATGGGCGGTTCGTACGGCGGGTACATGGCGAACTGGGTCGCCGGCCACACGGAGCGCTTCCGGGCGATCGTCACCCACGCCAGCCTCTGGGAGCTGCGGGGCTTCCACGGCACGACCGACACCGGCGCGTTCTGGGAGCGCGAGATGGGCGACCCGTACGCGGAGCCCGAGCGCTACGTCCGGCAGAGCCCGTTCGAGCACCTCGCGAAGATCCGCACGCCGATGCTCGTCATCCACGGAGAGCAGGACTTCCGCGTCCCGGTGAGCGAGGCTCTCCGCCTGTGGACCGACCTCCGGCGGCACGGGGTGCCGGCGAAGTTCCTCTACTTCCCGGACGAGAACCACTGGATCCTCAAGCCGCAGAACGCGCGCGTCTGGTACGCGACCGTCCTCGCGTACCTCGACGAGCACCTCCTCGGCCGCCCATTCGAGCGTCCCGCGCTCCTGTAGCCGGGGGGAAGCCCCGCGACCCGTGCGGCGCGGGGGCCGGCGAACCGGCTCGTGGACGCCGTCTCGGGGGACGGCAGGTATCGAGCAGCTTCCTTCCCAATGCGGCCACCCGGATCATTCGTCGGAAGGCCGGGCCTCCTGTCGCCCGCGGTGCGACGCCCAGGGCCCTCGGCGAGCCGGACTGTCTCCTCGCTGCGGCCCCCAGGCATCATTGGAGAGGAATTCCGAACGGATGGGAGCCCGATCCCGGGCCATCCCGTCGCCCAGTGATCGCACGATCAGCATCGGGGAGCAGACCGGAAGGTCGGCGCGGCGGCCGCCGGCCCGCGGTGGCATGCGGCGGTCGCCGGCCCGCGACCCGACCACCGCCCATCGTCCGGATGCCCCCGAAGGCCATCCCGTTGCCGCGCGGGCCGGCGGGGAGGCTGTCGGTTGC
>JAJZRQ010000011.1:0-19180 GCA_021802585.1 Chloroflexota bacterium | reverse complement strand
GGTCGGGCTACTCCATTTCGAGGAACGGGCGGGCGTAGTGGACGACGCCGACGTCGTCCGGCCGCGAGGCCGGGAGGCGACGTGCCAGCCACACCTCGTCGCGCCAGTGGCCGGGCGGGAGGAGCCCCTGGGCCCGGGCCGGCGCGAACCCGAAGCGCGCGTAGTACGTCGGGTTGCCGACGAGGACGACCGCCGCCGCGCCCTCCCGCTCGCAGAGGGCGAGGGCCGCATCCATGAGCCTCGTGCCGATCCGGCGACCCTGGAGCGCGGGGACGACGCCGATCGGCCCGATCGCGAGGACGCGGCCGGGGACGCGCGACCCGTCGGGCCGCTCGAGCGTCGTCGCCGTGACGAGGCAGTGGCCGACGATCGCGCCCTCGACCTCGGCGAGGAGCGAGCGGGCGGGGTCGCATGCGCCGGCGGCCCGGAGGGCGTCGAGGAGCTGGGCTTCGGCGTCAGTGGGGAACGCCGCGAGCTCCACGGCCCGCGCCGCCTCGACGTCGCCGCGGTCGCCGGGCCGCTCGGGACGGACGAGGACGTGGACGAGGGCCGGGACCCCGTCGCGGAGCATGGGACGATCGTGCCTCGGCGCGGGCGCCGGCGCACGAGTCCGACGGCCCGAAGGCGCGATGCCTCCCGCGCGGAGCCGCGCCTCGGCGGGCGCGGCGGCCGCGGCGGGCGCGGGGCGGCGCGCGGCGTCAGCCAGGGGCGAGCGGCGTCCCGACGCGCGTGTCGACGCGCGCCGGGTGCCCGGCCTCCCAGGCCTCGATCTGGGGGAGCTTCGCGACGACGTAGCTGATCTCGTCCGTCCCGGCGAGGAGCATCCGCTTCGCGAACGGATCGATGTCGAAGTCGAGGGTGCTCCCGTCGGGCAGGAGGATCCCCTGCTCGGCGAGGTCGACGGTGAGCTGCGCGTCCGGGTCGGACTCGACGAGGGCGAAGAGGCGCGCGTGGATCGCCGCGTCGACGACGATCGGCAGGACGCCGTTCTTCAGGGCGTTGTTCCGGAAGATGTCGGCGAAGCTCGTCGAGAGGACGGCCCGGATCCCCCAGGCCGTGAGTGCCCACGGCGCGTGCTCGCGCGACGAGCCGGTCCCGAAGTTGTCGCCGACGAGGAGGATCCGTCGTCCCGCCATCCCCGGCCGGTCGAGGACGAACGGCGGGTCCTTGAGGGTCCCGTCGTCCTCGAACCGCCAGTCGTGGAAGAGGGCACCGGCGAGGTCCGCCTTGTCGGTGATCTTCAGGTAGCGGGCCGGCACGACCTGGTCGGTGTCGACGTTCTCGGCGGCGAGCGGGACGACCCGGCTCGTGAACGGGCGGAACGGCGCGGCCACGGCTCAGGACCCCTCGCCGACGGTCGCCGGCCGCTCGATCCCGGGGAGCGTCCGCGGATCGGTCACGACGCCGGCGATCGCGCTCGCCGCGGCCGTGAGCGGCGAGGCGAGGAGCGTTCGCCCGCCCTTGCCCTGGCGGCCCTCGAAGTTCCGGTTGCTCGTGCTGACGGCGTACTGGCCGGGGGCCAGCTGGTCGCCGTTCATCGCGATGCACATCGAGCAGCCCGACTCGCGCCACTCCGCGCCGGCGGCACGGAAGACCTCGTGGAGGCCTTCCCGCTCGGCCTGCGCCTTCACCTGCTGGCTGCCGGGGACCACCAGGAGCCGGACGCCGGCGGCGACGCGCCGGCCCCGGAGGACGGAGGCCGCGAGGCGGAGGTCGCTGATCCGTGAGTTCGTGCAGCTCCCGAGGAAGACGACCTCGACCGGCTGGCCGGCGATCGGCTCGCCGGGCCGCAGGCCCATGTACGCGACCGCGTGCTCGAGGGCGCGCCGCGCGGCGGGGTCGGCGGCGTCCTCGGGGCGGGGGATCCGGCCACCGACGGGAATCCCCATGCCCGGGTTCGTGCCCCACGTGATCATCGGCTCGAGGACGTCCGCGTCGAGGCTGATCGAGGCGTCGAAGGCGGCGCCGTCGTCGCTCGGCAGCGCCCGCCAGCGGGCGACCGCGGCGTCCCAGGCCGCCCCCTGCGGGGCGTGGCGGCGGCCGTGCATGTACTCGAACGTCGTCTCGTCCGGGGCGACGAGGCCGGCCCGGGCCCCGCCCTCGATGCTCATGTTGCAGATCGTCATCCGCTGCTCCATCGAGAGCGCGCGGATCGCCTCGCCGCGGTACTCGAAGACGTGGCCGGTCCCGCCGCCGATCCCGATCCGGGCGATGAGGGCGAGGATGACGTCCTTCGCGCTCACCCCGGGCCGGAGCCGGCCGTCCACCCGGACTTCGTACGTCTTCGGCCGTCGCTGGAGGAGGGTCTGCGTGGCGAGGACCATCTCGACCTCGCTCGTCCCGATCCCGAAGGCGAGGGCGCCGAAGGCGCCGTGCGTCGCTGTGTGGCTGTCGCCGCAGACGATCGTCATCCCCGGCTGGGTGAGCCCGAGCTCGGGGCCGATGACGTGGACGATCCCCTGGGTGTCCGAGCCGTACGCGTGGAGCGGGATCCCGAACTCGGCGCAGTTCGCCTCGAGCTGCCGCACCTGGGCGGCGGCCATCGCGTCGACGATCGGGAGGCCGCGCGGGGCCGTCGGCGTGGAATGGTCGGCGGTCGCCACCGTGAGATCCGGTCGCCGGACCCGGAGGCCGCGGGCGCGCAGTCCGCTGAAGGCCTGCGGCGAGGTGACCTCGTGGACGAGGTGGAGGTCGATCGCGAGGACGGCGGGCGCGCCCTCGTCCTGGGTGACGACGTGGTCGTCCCAGATCTTCTCGACGAGCGTGCGGGGTCGGGGATCGGGCACGGCGCGCTGGCTCCGGTGGATGCGGACGGTCGGAGCCGAAGGGTAGCAGAGGGCAGCCGAGGGGCGGACCGGCGGCGTGGGCGGGACGACGGCCGCCGAGACGCCCGCCGGGCGTCGGGTGCCGCGCGCCGAGACGGCGGGATCAGCGCCGGAGCAGCTCGGGGTGGTTGGCGAGGCCGACCGTGACGTCGGCGAGGGCGGCGGCGAGGATCCGGGCGAGCGGCAGGTTCGCGTTCGCGAGATCGTCGCACGCCTGGTGGTAGCAGGGGTCCGCGGGCCGTCCGGCGGTCGCGCCGGAGGCGGCGGCCTGGGCGGCCGTAACCGGCTCTCCCGCTCCCGAGAAGACCCCGCCCGTCGCGATCCCCGCGTCGGCGAAACCGCGGTGATCCGCCCCGCCCCCGAGGTCGACGCCGACCGGCGTCCCGCCGGCCCGCTCCACGGCCGCGGCGAGGAGGTCGTGGACGGCGCGGGAGCCGATCGGCGCCCGCGACTCGTCGTAGACGCCGGCGAACCCGTTCGGCGACGCGATCATGTCCGCGTTCAGGTAGACGAGGATTGCTCGCCGCGCGTCGTCCGTGAGCGACGACGCGTACCTGTACGACCCGTGGAGGCCGAGCTCCTCGCCGCTCCAGAAGGCAAGCCGGACCGTCGCCCGCGGGCGCGTGCCGACGAGCGCCTCCGCGAGCGTGAGGAGTGCCGCCACGCCCGAACCGTCGTCGACGATTCCCGGCCCGTCGAGGACGGAGTCGAGGTGGGCGCCGAGCATGACGACCACGCCCGGCTCGCTGCCCGGCAGCTCGGCGAGGATCGAGCGCGTCCGGACGAGCCAGGTCCGGCCGTCCGTCACGAGGCGGGCTTCGGTGCCGGCGGCCGCGGCCGCGACGAGCGCCTCGGCCGCGTCGCGGGAGACGCCCGCCGCGGGGATCTCCATCGAGGCGGGGTCGAGGAGTGTCGGGCGGTACACGGCGCCAGCCGGCGCGACGGGGTAGACCGCGACGAAGGCGGCAGCGCCGGCCTGCTGGGCGGCGAGGACCTGGTCGCGCCGGAGGCAGTCGCCGGACCGGACGACGACGATCGCCCGGGCGGGGAGGGCGCCGTAGTGGGTGACGGCGCAGCCCCTGCCCGACCGGTCGGAGGCCGCCGGGTCCCAGTCGATCGGGACGACGGGACCTTCCACCGCGCCCGGCGGGGCGAAGACGAGCGGCCGGACGTCGGACGCGCCGAACGTGCGGCCACCGGCCTCGAGGACCGAGGAGCCCCCGTCGGCGAACGCCGGCCCGGTCGAGACCTCCTCGGTCACGGTCCAGCCGGCGGAGCGGAGCGTGCCGGCGACGAGGTCGGCGGCACGGTCGTAGCCCGCCGTCCCGACCGCGCGGTACCCGGGCGAGCCGGCGGTCGCGCCCGCGAGCTCCTCGAGCCGCGCCCGGAGGCCGTCCTCCGTGATCGCCGCCGCGACCGCCCGGGCGACCGGCGGCGGCGGGGAAGCGGCGGTGCCGCAGCCGGCGGTCGCGAAGCCCACGACGAGGCCGCACGCAGCGATGACCGCCGCGCGGAGGCGGCCCCCGCGCCGTGCCGGGTGCGGGCGGATCGCCACGTTCGACGCCCTCCGGCCCGGTCGCCCGGCGTCCGCCGCGCGCCGCGCCTTCGTGTCACGGTAGGGCCGGAGCGGCGGCGAGGTTCAGTGCCGGACGGCCCCGCCGGAGGCGCGCCGGGCGCCCCGGGTCACGTGCCGCCCCGCGTGGGGGCGGGCCGCTCCACCGCGCCGCCCGTGCCGCTCCACCGCGCCGCCCGGGCCGCTGCGCCGCGGGGGTGGGTGCCGCTCTGCCACGCCGATCGCGCGACCCGGCCGCCCCCTTGCCGGACACACCCCCTTGCCGGACACACCCCCTTGCCGAATCGGCGATCCCTGCTACACTCCGCCCACTCGTCGCCACCCGGCGACGGGCGCGCAGGGGAGCCACCGGGCACCATGGGCTTCACCACCGGCCAGGACCGCCGCCCCGTCGCCGTCGTCGTGACGCGCGACGGCCGCCGCGTGAACGTGCCGCTGGACCAGCTCGATCCCGAGGGCGCCCCCGTATCGCTGCGGTCCATTCTCCTCTCCCTTCTTGGCCTTCTGGGCCTCATTGGGGGCTCCCGGCGGGAGCCTGGAGGACGGCGGACGGAGCGCTAGGCGCGACGAACGAACCGAACGACAGGGCCCTCGCCGGGAAGCCGGCGGGGGCCTTTTGCATGAGTGGTGCGCGCCGGACGGCCGGGTTCCGCCGGGGCGAGCCGCCGAGGAGGTCACGAACCGATGGCGACGACGAACAAGGAGCGGGCGGCCGGCCCGCCCGGCGCGCGGCATGGCACGGCGAGCGACGCCGGAGCCGCGGGCGCGACGCCGCCCGCGCCGGCCGCGTCCGCCGTGCTGGCGGCCGCGGGCCCGCGCCACAGCCACGTCCCGGGGGCCGGCACCGCCGCCGCGGAAGCCGTCGAGAAGGCGCGCCGGGAGATGCTCCACGAGGGGACCCGGATCCGTCGCGAGGCGGCCGAGCGCCGCGGCCGGCGCGCCCGGATCGGGGCCGACGTCGTCGTGGAGGCGATCCTCCGCCAGGGCGTCGACGTCCTGTTCGGCTACCCGGGTGGCGTCATCCTCCCCCTCTACGACGTCCTCGGCGACCACCCCGACCTGCGCCACGTCCTCGTCCGCCACGAGCAGGGCGCCGCCCATGCGGCCGACGGCTACGCTCGCGCGACGGGCAAGGTCGGCGTCTGCCTCGCCACCTCGGGGCCGGCCGCGACGAACCTCGTGACGGGGATCGCGAACGCGCAGCTCGACTCCGTCCCGCTCGTCGCGATCACGGGGAACGTCCCTGCCGCCCTCCTCGGCAAGGACGCGTTCCAGGAGATCGACATCACGGGCATCACCCTGCCGATGACGAAGCACAACTACCTCGTCCGCGACGCGAACGACCTCCCCCGCGTCATCGCCGAGGCGTTCTACATCGCCCGGACCGGGCGCCCGGGGCCGGTCCATGTCGACATCACGAAGGACGCCCTCCAGCAGGAAACGGACGCCCCGCACCCGACGGACGAGGAGGTCGCGGCCGGCCTGCCGGGCTTCCGCCCGACGCTCGGCGGCCACCCCCGCCAGATCAGGCTCATCGCGGAGGAGGTCGCGAGGGCGAAGCGGCCGATCATCCTCGCCGGCCACGGGGTCCTCATCGCCGGCGCGACCGAGGAGCTCCGCCTCCTCGCCGAGCGGACCCGGATCCCCGTCGCCTGGACCCTCCTCGGGATCGGCGCGATGGACGAGACACACCCCCTCGCGTACGGCTACATGGGGATGCACGGCTGGAAGCACGTGAACCGGGCGATCCAGGCCGCGGACCTCATCGTCGCCGTCGGGATGCGCTTCGACGACCGCGTGACGGGGAACGTCCGGACGTACGCCCCCTACGCCCGGATCGTCCACATCGACATCGACCCGGCGGAGATCGGGAAGAACGTCGCGGTCGAGGTCCCCGTCGTGGGCGACGCGAAGCGCGTCCTCGGCGGCCTCCTCGCCGTCGTCGGCGAGGAGGCCGAGGCTGCCCGGGCCCCGTACCTCGCGCAACTCGCCGAGTGGCGGCTCGAGTCCGAGGGCGCGAGCTGGCATGGCTCCGGCGCCTGGCGCGACGGCCTCCTCTCGGCCGACTTCGTCATCGCCCAGATCGGCGAGGCGACGAGCCACGACGCGACGCTCGTCGCCGACGTCGGCCAGAACCAGATGTGGGTGGCTCGCTACGCAGGCTACCGGCGGCCCCACAGCCACCTCTCGTCCGGCGGCCTCGGCACGATGGGCTACGCGGTCCCGGCCGCGATGGGCGCGGCCCTCGGCCGGCCCGACAAGTCCACCTGGGCCGTCTGCGGCGACGGCGGGTTCCAGATGACGATCCAGGAGCTCGCGACCCTCGTCCAGGACCGGATCCCCGTCCGGATCGCGCTCCTCGACAACAAGAAGCTGGGGATGATCCGCCAGTGGCAGGAGATCGTCTACTCCGGCAACTACCACTCCTCGGACATGTTCGGCCCCGACTACCTGAAGCTCGCGGATGCCTACGGCTTCCCTGCCTGGAAGGTCCGGAACCCCGAGGAGGTGCGGCCGGCGATCGAGGCCGCGAACGCCGTCGACGGGCCGTCGCTCGTCTGGTTCGAGATCGCCGAGGAGCAGAACGTCCTCCCGATGATGCCGGCCGGGAAGGGCCTCTCTGATCTCATCGAGACGTGGGGAGGGGTGGACGAATGAGCCCTGACGGCACGAAGGCGCCGGCCCATTCGGCTCCGCCGCCGCGCGCCCTCCCCGGGACCGGGGAGCAGCGCCGCCACGTCCTCGTGGCGATCGTGAACAACCGGCCCGGCGTCCTCAACCGGGTGGCGAGCCTCATGCGGGCCCGCAGCTTCAACATCGAGTCGCTCGCAGTCAGCCATCTCGACGATCCGGAGATCAGCCGGATGACGATCACCCTCCGCGCCGACGACGTCCTCGTGGAGCAGGCCGCGAAGCAGCTCTACAAGGTGATCGACGTGCTCAAGGTCCAGGACGTCACCGACGAGCCGACCGTGCAGCACGAGCTCGCTCTCGTGAAGGTCCGGGCGACGGACCGGACGCGCGGCGAGCTCATCTCCATCGTCGAGATGTACAAGGCCCGGGTCGTCGACATGGCCGCCGAAGCGGTGATCGTGGAGACGACGGGCACGGAGTCGGAGGTGGACGCGCTCATCACCCTCCTCCGCGGCTATGGGATCAAGGAGCTCGTGCGGACCGGGACGGTCGTCATGTCGCGGGGCGCGCAGTCGATCGAGGAGGCGACCAGGCGATGACGGCGACGATGTACTACGACGCGGACGCTGACCCGGCGGCGCTCGCCGGCCAGACCGTCGCGATCATCGGCTTCGGGAGCCAGGGCCACGCCCACGCCCTCAACCTCCACGAGTCGGGCGTCCACGTCGTCGTCGGCCTGCCGGCGTCGTCGAAGAGCCGCGCGATCGCGGCGCAGGCGGGCCTCGAGGTCCTCGACGTCGGCGAGGCGGTGCGCCGGGCCGACGTCGTGATGATCGCGATCCCCGACACGGCCCAGAAGGCGGCCTGGGACGCCGACATCGCCCCGAACCTCCGGCCGGGCACCCTCGTCCTCTTCGCCCACGGCTTCAACATCCGGTTCGGCCGGATCGCCCCGCCGGCGGGGGTCGACGTCGGGATGGTCGCCCCGAAGGGCCCCGGCCACCTCGTCCGGTCGGTCTACGCGAGCGGCGGCGGCGTGCCGGCCCTCTTCGCCGTCCACCAGGACGCGACCGGGACCGCCCGGGCCCGTGTGCTCGCCTACGCACGGGGCCTCGGGAACACCCGCGCCGGCGTCCTCGAGACGACGTTCGCCGAGGAGACCGAGACGGACCTCTTCGGTGAGCAGAGCGTCCTCTGCGGGGGGACGGCGGCCCTCGTGAAGATGGCCTTCGAGACACTCGTCGAGGCCGGCTACCAGCCCGAGCTCGCCTACTTCGAGACGATGCACGAGCTGAAGCTCATCGTCGACCTCATGTACCGCGGCGGCCTCAACTTCATGCGCTTCAGCGTGAGCGACACCGCCGAGTACGGCGACTACGTCTCCGGCCCGCGGATCATCGACGAGCACGTCCGCGCGACGATGCGGGCGGTCCTCGACGAGATCCAGGATGGGACGTTCGCCGCGCGCTGGATCGCCGAGAACGAGGCCGGGCGCCCGGAGTTCGAGCGGC
The DNA here is from genome assembly GCA_021802585.1 of Chloroflexota bacterium. Classification (GTDB taxonomy): domain Bacteria; phylum Chloroflexota; class Limnocylindria; order Limnocylindrales; family CSP1-4; genus CTSoil-043. Next base: position 10,637 of record JAJZRQ010000011.1, on the reverse strand, counting down.
TCCGGGCCCGCGACCGCGACCACCAGATCGAGCGCGTCGGCGCCGGGCTGCGGGCCGCGATGCCGTTCCTCGAGCCCGTCACCGTCCACGCCGGCCAGGCCCAGGCGGCCGCGTCGGCGACCCCAGGAAAGGGCCACTGATGCCGTCGGTACCCGTACCCGCCGGCCCGTTCGTCCCCGCGGGCACCGTCCGGATCTTCGACACCACCCTGCGCGACGGGGAGCAGGCGCCCGGCGCCGGACTCACCGCCGCTGAGAAGCTCGAGGTCGCCCGCCAGCTCGTCCGCCTCCGGGTCGACGTCATCGAGGCCGGCTTCCCGGCCGCGTCGCCGGGGGACTGGGAGGCCGTCCACCGGATCGCCCGCGAGACGAGGGGAGTCGCGGTCGCGGCGCTGGCGCGCTGCCGCGACGGCGATCCGCAGCGGGCGATCGAGGCGATCAAGGTCGCCGAGCGGCCCCACCTCCACGTCTTCATCGCGACCTCCGACATCCACCTCGCCCACAAGCTCCGGCTCACCCGCGAGGAGGCCCTCGCCGAGGCCGTGCGCTGGGTCCGCCACGGGCGGGAGCAGCTCGGGCGCGACGCCGAGGTGGAGTTCTCCGCGGAGGACGCGTCCCGCACCGACCCGGAGTTCCTGCTCCACGTCTACGAGGCGGTGGTCGGCGCCGGCGCGTCCACGGTGAACATCCCGGACACGGTCGGCTACGCGATCCCGGCCGAGTTCGGGGCGCTCGTCGGGCGGGTCGTCGACCTCGTCGGGCGCGACGCCACGGTTTCCGTTCATTGCCACAACGACCTCGGCCTCGCCACGGCGAACACGCTCGCCGCCGTGCAGGCGGGGGCGCGCCAGGTGGAGGTGACGATCAACGGCCTCGGGGAGCGTGCCGGCAACGCGTCGCTCGAGGAGGTCGTCATGGCCCTCCGGACGCGGCCGACCCAGTTCCCGCACCTCGGGAGCCGGGTCCAGACGGAGCACATCACCGCCGCGAGCCGGCTCGTGAGCCACCTCACCGGATTCACCGTCCAGCCGAACAAGGCGGTCGTCGGGGCGAACGCGTTCGCCCACGAGAGCGGGATCCACCAGGACGGGGTCATCAAGAACCCCCTCACGTACGAGATCATGACGCCGCAGTCCGTGGGGCTCGCCGGGAGCCAGCTGACGATCGGCAAGCTGTCGGGGCGGAAGGGGCTCCAGAAGAAGCTCCACGACCTCGGCCACGACGTGGCGGGCGACGCCCTCGACCTCGTCTACCGGGAGGCGATCGCGCTCGCCGACCGGAAGAAGGAGGTGACCGACGCGGACCTCCTCGCGATCGTCGAGCAGCGCTCGGGCGACGTGCCGCTCTCGATCTCCCTCGACGGCTGGAGCGTCACGTCGTCGCACGGCGGACGCTCCAGCGGCAGCGTCCGGGTGACCCTCGACGGCGAGGAGCGCTCGGGCGAGGCGACCGGCAACGGCCCGGTCAACGCCCTCTACCGGGCCGTGGACGACGCGATCCGGCCGGTCCTCGGCTGGGAGCCGACGCTCGTGGAGTACGAGATCCGGGCCGTGACCGAGGGCGAGGACGCCCAGGGACGGGTCTTCATCCGCTGCCGCCGCTCCGTCGACGCCGGCCCCGGGGCGTACGTCGCCACGGGCCACGGCCTGTCGACGAACATCATCGAGGCGTCCCTCGAGGCATACGTCCTCGGCGCGAACAAGCTCCGCGCGGCGGAGCGCGACGGCAGCCTCGCCGGGTCGCGGCGGGCGGTGGAGCGCCTGCCGTGACCGTGGAGGGTGATCTCCGGGCGGGCGGCGGGGTCGCCCCGGCGGCCGGGGCCGCGGAGGCGTCGCCGGGGGCCCGCCCCGCGCCCGCCCCGCCCGGGACGCGGTTCGCCCTCGTCGCGATCCCCGGCGACGGCGTCGGCCCCGACGTCGTCACCGCCGCGAAGCGAGTGCTCGCCGCCGCCGCCGCCCGTTTCGGGTTCGAGGTCGCGTGGACCGACCTCGTCGTCGGCGGCGCCGGGATCGACGCATACGGTGTGGCGATCCGCGACGAGGACCTCGCCGCGTGCGCGGCGAGCGACGCGGTCCTCCTCGGTGCCGTCGGCGGCCCGCGCTGGGACGACCCCCGGGCGGCCGTCCGCCCGGAGCAGGCCCTCTTCGCGATGCGCGGCGGGCTCGGGCTCTTCGCGAACCTCCGGCCGGTGACCGTCCACCCTGCCCTCGTTCCCGCCTCACCGCTCCGTCCCGAGCTCCTCGCCGGCGTCGACCTCCTCATCGTCCGGGAACTGACCGGCGGCCTCTACTTCGGCAGCCGCTCCGAGGCCGCCGGGGCCGCCGGGGCCCGGGCCGCGAGCGACACCCTGCCGTACGCGGAGGGCGAGGTCGCCCGCGTCGCGCGGCTCGCGTTCGACCTCGCCCGGGGCCGCCGCCGGCAGCTCACGAGCGTCGACAAGGCGAACGTCCTCGCCACCTCCCGCCTGTGGCGCACGGTCGTCCACGAGATCGCGGCCGAGTACCCCGACGTTGCCCTCGACGACCGGCTCGTCGACGCCTGCGCGATGCAGCTCGTCACGAAGCCGTCCTCGTTCGACGTGCTCGTCACGGAGAACCTCTTCGGCGACATCCTCTCCGACGAGGCGTCCGTCCTCGCCGGGAGCCTCGGGATGCTCCCCTCGGCGTCGGTCGGGACCCGCCGGACGGCGCACGGGCTCCACGGGCTCTACGAGCCGATCCACGGGTCGGCGCCCGACATCGCCGGCCGGGACCTCGCGAACCCGGTGGGGACGGTCCTCTCCGCGGCGATGCTCCTCCGCTGGTCGCTCGGCCGCGCCGACGCCGCGGAGGCCGTGGAGGCGGCCGTCGCGGGCGTCCTCGACGACGGCTTCCGGACCGCGGACCTCTGGCCCCGCGACCCGGCCGCCGCCGAGCGCTGCACCCGCGTGGGGACCGTCGGGATGGCCGACGCGATCGTCGCCCGGATCGGGATTCCCGGGGCGGCCGCCTGACGGCGCGCCGCCCGAGCCCCCGCCCCGGCCCCCCGCCCCGACCCTCCAGCGAAGGACCCGCCCCGTGACTGCACCCGACCCGACCCGCCCCGCCGCCCCGCCGGCCGCCAGGCCGGTCGTCCTCTACGACACGACGCTCCGCGACGGCACGCAGGGCGAGAACATCATCCTCAGCCTCGCCGACAAGCTCCGCGTCGCGCGGATGCTCGATGAGTACGGCATGCCGTACGTCGAGGGCGGCTGGCCCGGCAGCAACCCGAAGGACGTCGAGTTCTTCGCGGCCGCGAAGACGGTCCGCTGGGAGCGGGCGAAGCTCGCCGCGTTCGGCTCGACCCGCCACCGGGCGAACCGCCCCGCGGCCGACCCGAACCTCCGCGAGCTCGTCGCGGCCGAGACGCCGGTCGTCACGATCTTCGGGAAGAGCTGGCTCCTCCACGTCACCGAGGTCCTCGGGGCGACGCCGGCGGAGAACCTGGACATGATCGCCGAGTCGATCGCCTTCCTCGTCGAGCGGGGGCGGGAGGCCGTCTACGACGCCGAGCACTACTTCGACGGTTACCGGGCCGACCGCGCCTACGCGCTGGCGACCCTCCGCGCCGCCCGCGAGGCCGGCGCCCGGAGCCTCGTCCTCTGCGACACGAACGGCGGGACCCTCACCGCCGAGCTCCTCGCGATCGTCGGCGAGACACGGGCCTCCCTCGAGGGTGACCCGGGCGCCCCACCGGTCACCTGGGGGATCCACACCCACAACGACGCCGAGCTGGCGGTGGCGAACTCGATCGCCGCCGTCCAGGCCGGGATCCGCCACGTCCAGGCGACGATCAACGGCTACGGCGAGCGCTGCGGCAACGCGAACATGGTGAGCGTCCTCGCGAACCTCGCGCTGAAGACGGAGCTCGCTCTCGTGCCCGCGGGGGGCGGCGAGCTCGCCGGGCTCACGAGCCTCTCGCGCGCGGTCGCCGAGATCGCGAACGTCGCCCCGAACGACTACCAGCCCTTCGTCGGGCGGAGCGCCTTCGCCCACAAGGGCGGCGTCCACGGGGCGGCGGTCGCGAAGGTCGAGCGGAGCTACCAGCACGTGGACCCCGGGCTCGTCGGGAACGCCGGCCGGCTCGTCGTGAGCGAGCTCGGCGGCCGGGCGAACACGGCGATCCGGGCCGAGCAGCTCGGCCAGAAGCTCGACGGCGTCGTCGACCCCCGCGAGCTCAGCCGGCTCATCAAGCAGCTCGAGGCCGACGGGCTCGCCTTCGAGGGCGCCGAGGCGTCGTTCGAGCTCCTGATCCGGCGCCACGGCGCGGCCTACGCGGCGCCGTTCCGGATCGTCGACTTCACCGTCCTCGTCGAGCAGCGCGAGGGCCGCGAGCTCCTCGCCGAGGCGACCGTCAAGGTCGAGGTCGCGGGCGAGGTCCTCCACACCGCGGCGGACGGGAACGGGCCGGTGAACGCGCTCGACGCCGCCCTCCGGAAGGCGCTCCGGGCGTTCTACCCGCAGCTCGACACCGTCCACCTCGTCGACTACAAGGTCCGGATCCTCGACGGGACGGCGGCCACCGCCGCCCGGACCCGCGTCGTCATCGACTCCGGAGATGGTGAGCGAACATGGAGCACGATGGGCTCCGACACGAACATCATCGCGGCGTCGGCCGCGGCGCTCGCCGACTCGCTCGAGTACGCGATCTGGAAGTCGGGCGCCGAGCTGCGGCGCCGCGACGAGCGGCACTTCACGCAGCCGGCAGGGACCGGCGGGGGAGGGAAGCGATGAGCGCGGCGTCGACGGCCCGCGGCGGGATGCGGCGATGAGCGACCGCGGGCTGCGGCTCCTCCGCTGGACGATGTCGACGGGGTCCTCCGGGGTCGGCCGGGCCGCCGTCGTCCTCGCCGCGGGCGACCACCAGTGGGAGGCGACCGCCGAGAGCCCGGGCGCGATCGGGGCGCTCTACGACGCGGTCGACGGGGCGCTCGAGGAGGTGCTCGGGGGTCGCGTCCGCCTCGTCGCCTTCGACGTCCACGCGATCGGGGAGACGGCCGGCGCCGACGCCCTCGTCGAGCTCGCGATCGAGCCGCCCGCGACGGCGACCGGGGGGCGGGCTGGCGGGCGGTACGCGGGCACGGCGCGCCACGTGAACCTCGTCGCGGCCTGCGCCGAGGCGTACCTCGCCGCGATCCGCGCCCTCCTCGCCGACGACGCGTGGGCCGGCGCGACCGAGGCGGCCGGCAACGCCCGCCTCGCCGACCTCCGCGCCCGCGCCGAGCGGGCCGGGGGCCGCGCCGAGCTCGACGAGTCGCAGGCCGAGGACCTCGGCGGCGGCCTCTTCGACCGGTAGCCGTCGTGGAGCCATCGGCCGCGCGATCGTCGCTCGTCGTCGCCTATGCCGGCGAGCCGGGGGCGTTCGCCGAGGACGCCGTCCGGGCGTACTTCGGCGCGGCCGCCCCGACGCTCGCGGTCGGGAGCTTCCGGGGCGTGTTCGAGGCCGTCACCGGGGGCGGCGCGGCCGCTGGCGTCGTCCCGATCGAGAACCTCGTGAACGGGACCGTCCGGGAGAACTACGACCTCCTCCTCGAGTTCCCGCTCGAGATCCGCGGCGAGGTCGTCGTCCCCGTCCGGCTCTGCCTCGCCGCGCTCCCCGGCCAGCGCCTCGAGGCGATCGAGCGCGTCTACTCGCACGTCCAGGCGCTCGGCCAGGCCGACGGGTTCCTCCGCCGGCGCCCGTGGACGCTCCTCACGACGTACAACACCGCCGGGGCCGGGAAGTCGATCGCCGACCGCGGGGAGCGGGGCGCTGCCGCCGTCCTTGCGCCCCGGGCGGCCGCCCTCTTCGGCCTCGAGATCCTCGCCGACGGGATCGAGAGCGTGCCGGACAACCGGACCCGATTCGTCGTCGTCGCCGTCCCCGGGACGACCCTCCCCGCCCCCGAACGGGCTGCGGTCGACCCCTCCTCCGCCGCCCGCACGACCCTCGTCATGGGAATCCGGAACGAGCCGGGCGCGCTCCTCCGGGCGCTCGGCGTCTTCGCCGAGCACGGCCTCAATCTCTCGAAGCTCGAGAGCCGCCCGGCGCGGGACCGGCCGTGGGAGTACGTCTTCTGGGTCGACCTCGACGCCGATGCGACGGCGCCGACGACCCGGGCGGCCCTCGTGGAGCTGGCGGTCGCGACGACCTCGCTCCGGGTCCTCGGCACCTATCCGCGCGGCGCTGGGGGGTAGCCCGGCCCGCGGCCCGCGCGGCCGCCCCGCGAACCCGCGAGGCCGGGGGAACGGCCGGGGCGACGCGCCGGCGGACGGCCCGATGCCGGGCGTCTGCGCCAGAATACGGCCAGCCGGAGCTGCGCTGCCCCACGCGTGCCGGCGCTGCCCGGCCGGCCGGCACGGTCCCCCTGCCCACCCGGCCCGCGCCACCCGGCACCGCCCAGCCGCCAGGAGATGAGCACGATGGCCCAGACGTTCCGCGAGGCGATGGACGCCGCGTACGCGCTCGACGAGCCGGCCGTCTACCTCGGCGCGCCGATGGAGGGGACGGAGGCCCTCACGGGGGTGAAGATCCAGGTCGCCCTCGCGATGCTGAACCGCCACGGGCTCGTGGCCGGCGCGACCGGCACGGGCAAGACGAAGACGCTCCAGGGGATCGCCGGGAACCTCTCGCGCGCCGGCGTCCCGACCTTCATCGCCGACGTGAAGGGCGACCTCACCGGGATGGCGGCGCCGGGCGACGGGACGAACCAGAAGGTCCTCGCCCGGGCCGCCCAGCTTGGCATCGAGTTCGAGCCCTTCGGCCATCCGGTCGAGCTCCTGTCGCTCTCGGGGAAGCTCGGGGCCCAGGTCCGGGCCACCGTCTCGTCGTTCGGGCCGGTGCTCCTCGGCCGGATCCTCGACCTCAACCCGACCCAGACGAGCGTCCTCACCCTCGTCTTCAAGTACTGCGACGACCACGACCTGCCGCTCCTCGACCTCGCCGACCTCCGGACGACCCTGAAGTTCCTCGGCTCGGACGAGGGCACGTCCGTCCTCGAGGACTACGGCGGGATCGCTCCCGCGACGATCGGCGTGATCCTCCGCGCACTCGTCATGCTCGAACAGCAGGGTGCCGGCGCGTTCTTCGGCGAGCCCGCCTTCGAGGTCGAGGACCTCCTCCGGACGGGCCCCGACGGGCAGGGCTTCATCCACCTCCTCGAGCTCTCGGACGTCATGGATCGCCCGAAGCTCTTCTCGACCTTCATGCTGTGGATGCTCGCCCAGCTCTACCACGCCCTTCCCGAGGCGGGCGACCTCCCGAAGCCGAAGCTCGTCTTCTTCTTCGACGAGGCGCACCTCCTGTTCGAGAACGCGTCGGACGTCCTCCTCGACCAGATCGAGCAGACGGTCCGCCTCATCCGGTCGAAGGGGGTCGGCGTCTTCTTCGTCACCCAGGTGCCGACCGACGTGCCGCCGTCGGTCCTCGCCCAGCTCGGCAGCCGGATCCAGCACGCGCTCCGCGTCTTCACGCCGGAGGATGCCGACAACCTGAGGAAGACCGTCCGCACGTTCCCGATGACCGACCACTTCGACACCGGGGAGGTCATCACGTCCCTCGGGATCGGCGAGGCTCTCGTGACCGTGCTCTCCCCGCGGGGCGTCCCCACGGCCCTCGCCCCGACCCGCCTCGCGCCGCCCGACTCCCTCATGGCGGCCCTCCCGCCGGACCAGCTGCAGGCCCGGATCAGCTCCGGGGCCCTCTACGCGGAGTACGGGCAGCCGATCGATCGCCAGAGCGCCCACGAGATCCTCTCCGCCCGGATCGCGGCGGCGAAGGCCGCGGTCGCGGGCGCGACGACGATGCCCGGCGAGGCGACGCCGACCCCGGCCCAGGAGCGCCGCGAGATCGAGGCCCGGGCCCGCGCGCTGGAGCGCGTCCGCCGCGAGGCGGAGCGGCAGGCGAAGGCGGAGGCGCGGGAAGAGGCCCGCGAGGAGGCGGCGGCGCGGCGCGAGGCGGAGCGGGACGCGCGCGCACAGAGGCGGATGATCGAAGAGGTCGGGACGGGCCTCATCCGCGGCGTGTTCGGGACGCTGTTCGGGGGGTCGCGGCGGCGGCGCGGGTAGGCCCCCGGTCGCCGCCGGGACGTTCCCGGCGAACCCGGCGAACCCGGCCTACTCGACCTTCGTCCCCTCGACGCCCTCGGCGGCCGGCGGGTACGCGGGCTCCAGGCCGTCGAGCGTGTCGGCGAGGATCTCGCCGACGGCGAGGTTCCGGAGCCAGTTCCGGTTCGCCGGGACGACGTACCAGGGCGCGTACTCCGTGGACGTCTCCTCGAGCATCTCCTCGAACGCCTTCCGGTAGTCGCCCCAGCGCTTCCGCTCCTCCAGGTCGCCGAAGCTGAACTTCCAGCGCTTCGCCGGGTCGTCGACACGCTCCTGGAAGCGCTCGCGCTGCTCGTCGGGATCGATCGCGAGGAAGATCTTCACGATCGTCACGCCCTCGTCGGTGAGCATCCGCTCGAAGTCGCGGATGTGCGCGTACCGCTTCCGCCACCGCTCCTCGGGCGCGAGCTCGTGGACCCGGACGACGAGGACGTCCTCGTAGTGGCTGCGGTTGAAGATCCCGATCTCGCCCTTGCCCGGCACGTGCGCGTGGACCCGCCACAGGTAGTCGTGGGCGAGCTCGACGGGCGAGGGGACCTTGAACGATGTCACCGGCGTGCCCTGGGGGTTGAAGGCGCCGGCGATCACCCGAATCGTCCCGTCCTTCCCGGCGGCGTCGATTCCCTGGACGACGACGAGGACCGGATGCTTCGCCTCCGCCCACAGCCGGCCCTGGAGGTCGGCGAGACGGGCGAGCACGTTCGCGAGGTCCGTCTCCGCGTCCTCCTTCGCGCGCCCGAACGTCGCACCGGCGTCGAACGTCGCGAGGTCCACCGTCGAGCCGGGCCTGACGGCCAGCAGCTCGCGGAACCCGCGCTTCCGATCCTTCCTCGAAGCCATCGCCCATCTCCCCTCGTCGTCGCCGTGTCGCGCCCATCGTAGGCGCCGGCCACGGGTGCGGCTGACGCCCATCGGAGGCGCCCGCACGGGGCGCTGCGGCCGTCCGGCGCGGGCACGAGCGCGGCGCGGCGGCGCCCGCACGGGGCGCGGGGGCGGGAACGCCTCGGCCGCGCGGGCGGTTGCCCGCGTAGACTGCCGTCGATCGTTCGCCGGACCGCACGCGCACCCGAGGAGCCGCCGATGGCCACCGCCACGAACCTCGTCCCCCACAGGATCTTCCTCGCCGGGCGCTGGGTGGACTCGCCCGACGTTCTCACGATCGCGAACCCGGCCCGGCCGGGCGAGCCCGCCGGGCTCACGTACCAGGCGACCGCGGAGCAGTACGAGGAGGCGGTCCGGGCGGCCGTCGCCGCCTTCGAGGTCACCCGGAAGCTCCCCGCCTACGAGCGGGCCGCGATCCTCCGGAGCATCAGCGCAGGGATCCGGGCCCGGCGCGAGGAGCTCGGTCGGCTCATCGCCCTCGAGTCGGGCAAGCCGATCCGCGACGCGCTCGTCGAGGTCGACCGGGCGACGCTCACGTTCCGCCTCGGGGCGGAGGAGGCCGAGCGGATCGGTGGCGAAGTCATGCCGCTCGACCTCATGGCGAGCAGCAAGGGCCGGGTGGGGATCACGCGGCGCTTCGCGGCGGGGCCCGTGGCCGCGATCAGCCCGTTCAACTTCCCCCTGAACCTCGCGGCCCACAAGCTCGCCCCCGCGATCGCCGCGGGCTGCTCGATCGTCCTGAAGCCGCCGTCGAAGGACCCCCTGACGATGCTCACCGTCGCCGAGATCGTCGAGGAGGCCGGGGTGCCCGCGGGGGCCGTGAGCATCCTCCCGATGAGCCGCGAGCTCGGCGACCGGCTCGTCGCCGACGACCGCTTCAAGGTCCTCACCTTCACCGGCAGCCCGGCGGTCGGCTGGGACATGAAGGCCCGCGCCGGCAGGAAGCGGATCGTCCTCGAGCTCGGCGGGAACGCCGGGGCGATCGTCGACCGCACGGCGAACCTCGAATGGGCGGTGCGGCGGATCGTCGTGGGCGCGTTCAGCTACTCCGGCCAGGTCTGCATCAGCGTCCAGCGGATCTTCGTCCACGACGACGTCTTCGACGCGTTCCTCGCGACGTTCGCCGCGGCGGCGTCGGCGCTCCGGCTCGGTGACCCGCTGGAGCCGGAAACGGACCTCGGGCCGATGGTCGACGAGAAGGCCGCCCTGCGGACGCAGGCGTGGGTCGACGAGGCGGTCGCGATGGGCGGCCGCGTCGTCCTCGGCGGCAAGGCCGAGGGGACGTTCTTCGCCCCGACGATCCTCGTCGACACGCCCGTCGAGGCGAAGGTCTGCTCCCAGGAGGCCTTCGCGCCGCTCGTCGTCCTCTTCCGCTTCTCCGACTTCGCCGACGCGGTCCGCCAGGTGAACGACTCGTCCTTCGGGCTGCAGGCGGGCGTCTTCACGAACGACCTCGGGAACGCGTTCCGGGCCTTCGACGAGATCGAGGTCGGCGGGGTGATCCTCAATGACGTCCCGACGTACCGGATCGACCACATGCCGTACGGCGGAGTGAAGGACTCCGGGCTCGGCCGCGAGGGCCTTCGCTACGCGATCGAGGACATGACGGAGATCCGGATCCTCGTCGTCGCCCAGCCGGGCTAGGCGCCCG
>JAJZRQ010000073.1 GCA_021802585.1 Chloroflexota bacterium | reverse complement strand
CGTGCGGCGGCGCGGCAGCCGGGGGGACCCGGCGGGTCGCAGGACGCCGTGCCCGGCGTCGACGCGGTGCGCGCAGGCGCCCCGACCTTCGCCGTCGCCTCCCCCGCCGCCGTCGTCCCGTCGGCCCCCGCCCCGGCGCCCCCCGAGGTCTCGCGGCGCTCCGTCCTCGCCGGGGGGACGGCGCTTGCCGCCCTTGCGGCCCTCGCCGCGTCGGGGGTCGTCGCGACGGCGCGGATCGCCGGCGCCGCGGGGATCGGCCTCGCCCGGCCGCGGCGCCCTCCGGCCCCCGGCGGCTTCGGGCCGACGCCCGCGATCACCCCCGTCGGCGACCTCTACGTCGTGGCGAAGGACCTCGCCCCGCCGGCCGTCGACGCCGGAGCCTGGCGGCTCGCCGTGGACGGGCTCGTCGGGACGCCGCGGCACTTCTCGCTCGACGACATGAAGGCCCTCGCGTCCCAGGCGGGACCGCGGACGCTCCTCTGCATCAGCAATCCCGTCCTCTCGTTCGGGAGGTATGCGGGGACCCAGGTCTGGACCGGGACGACGGTCGCGGCCGTCCTCGACGCGGCCGGCGGGCCGCTCGCCGGCGCGCGGTTCGTCCGCTGGACGTCGGCCGACGGCTACACGGAATCGATCGCCCTCGACGTCGCCCTCGACCCGCGGAGCCTCCTCGCGTGGGGGATCGGCTTCGACGCGGCGCCCCTGCCGCCGGAGCACGGCTTCCCCCTCCGGGTCCTCCTCCCCGGCCGCTACGGGATGAAGCAGCCGAAGTGGCTGACCCGGATCACGCTCGCCGCCGACGACGCGGCCGGCTTCTGGGAGCAGCGCGGGTGGGACCGCGAGGCGGTCATCCGGACGTGGTCCCGGATCGACGACCCGCTCGACGGCGACGTCGTGGCCGCAGGAGCGCCGTTGCCCGCCTACGGCGTCGCGTTCGCCGGAGAGCGCGGGATCCGCGCCGTCGAGGTGAGCGGCGACGGCGGCGCCACGTGGGTGGCGACGGAGATCGAGCCGCCGCCCACGCCCCTCGCCTGGGTGCGCTGGCGGGCGACCCTGCCCGCGCCGGCAGCGGGCCCGCTCGTGCTGCGGGTCCGGGCGATCGACGGCACCGGCGCGCTCCAGGCGGAGGCGCCCGAGCCGACGCTCCCGCGCGGCGCCGCGGGCTGGCAGGAGGTCCGCGTCCTCGCGAGCTGACGGTCCGCGCCGTCCGGCTGCCGGGCGATCGGCCCGCCGCGACCCGCGAGACGCGGGCGATCCGGGCGCGGACGGCGCTGGTATCATTCCGCGCGTTCATCCGCGTCGGGCCGCGAGGGTGCCGGGGCGGACCGACCAGCCCGCGGTGGGGAGGCCAACCGGTGCAGCTCTTCGTCACGGCGATCCAGCACCCGATCCAGTTCGGGATCGCGATCGCCCTCGCCGGCGCCTTCGTCCTCGTCTTCCTCCGCGCGGCGATGTCAGCCGAGCGTCGCGCCGGGTCGATCGGCTGGGTCCGGGCCATCACCGGCCCGAGCACCCGCTACCTGTTCGCGTTCCTCGCGATCGTCTGGGTGCTCGGCTTCGGCTTCCTCATCCCGCAGTTCCCGAACACGGCCGCCTCCCCGTACGGCGCGGCGGCGCTCATCGCGCTCTTCACGGGGTTCTTCATCATGATGGGCCTGCTCTGGAGCGTGATCGGCGAGTAGGCCCCCGGGACGGGCCGCCCGCGGCCGCGGCGCCCCTTGCCCGGCCGGGTCAGGCGGCGGCGGCCGCGCCCCGCCGGCCCGCGCCCACGAGGGCCTCCCCGAGGCCGATCGCCACGAGGCCGATGAGCAGGTGGGCCACCTGGACGACGACGTGCAGGTCGCCCGGCGCGATCTGGGCCTGGGTCATCCCGAAGGCAACCATGAGGAGCCCCCAGGCGACGGCAACGACGACGAGGACCGGCTTCGAGCCGGCACGGAGCGCGAGCCCGGCGGTCGTCCAGAGCGCCGCGAGGAGGACGAGCCCGAGGAGCGTGTGGACGGCGACGATCCCGGTCGCCACGTTGGCCCAGATGAGCAGGCCGAGGACGAGCATCACGAGACCGACGACGCGGACGGTCCAGCCGGCGGTGGCGAGGGCGTTCATGGGCGACGGGTCCCTCCATGGAAGCGCCGGCGGGCGGAATCCGCGCCGCCGCCGGCGCACGGCGACGCTCGGCACAGTGTCGCCGCCGGGCGCCGTTCGTGCCGGGCCCGGCAAGGGGCGAGCCCGGCCGTGCGGCCGGGCTCGCGTGAGGATCGGGGTCCGGCGCCGGGGCGCCGGCCGTCAGGGGAGCTTCGAGATGATCGCCTCCGCGAGGCCGGCGGGGCCGCCGAACGAGACGACGTAGTAGACGACATCGTCCTTCACGTAGAAGTACGCGCCCATGCCGGCGGCGCCGGAGCCGTAGACCTCCTTGCCGCCGAGCGTCGTCTTCGTGGCCTCGGAGTCGAGCGACGTCGTCGCCCACGACAGCATCTGCTCCGACGAGACGCCCTTGATCTGGATCGCCATGACGAGCGTCCCGACCGTCGCCGTGTCCGTCGGCGTCGCCATCGCGACCCTCACGTCGGAGAGGGACTTGCCGTTCGCGGCGAGGAACTTCTCGAGGTCCGAGTCACCGATCGGCGTCCCGGGCGGGAGGCTCTGCCCGTCGAAGCTCGTCCGGGTGAAGGTGACGCCGTTCACCTCGGCCGGCAGCTTCGCCTCGAGGTCGGCCACGGCCCCCGGGATGAGGGTCGGCCCGGCGGTCTCGTTCGCCGCGGGCGTCTCCGTCGCGGTCGGGGCCTCCGTCGGGGCCTGCGTCTCGGTCGCCGCTGGCGTCGCGGTGGCGCCCGGCGCGCCGCTCGGCGACGGGCTGGCGGACCCGCCGCACGCGGCGACGAGCAGGACGGTGGCGAGGGCGCCCGCGAGCGCCCTGCGGTCGAAGGTCATGCTGGGCTCCTCCCCGGATCGATGCGTGCCGAGCGGCAGCGGGATTGTAGACCCCCCAACCGACGATGACGACACCCCCCGTTCGGGCTATACGCCGGCGCGCCGGTGACGGCGAGTGGACCCCGCCGCCGCGGCCCGGTATCATCGCCCTACATGCAGAGTGCATAGGATCTATGCACCGCGGATGCTGCCCGCGACGGGCGGGCGAGCGGGCGCCGGACCTGGCCGGCGGCGGCCGGACGGCACGAACGAGGACGAGGGACGATGGACGCGACGGAGACGAAGGCGGCGGTCGCCGCGCGGGCGGACGAGGCGCCGTTCGTGAACCTCCGCGACCCGGCGCGGCGCCTCGGGCCGGACGGCACGCCTGCCGTGAGCCGGCGCGCCCGGATCTGGGAGGACGTCCCGGACGAGAAGTGGAACGACTGGCGCTGGCAGCTCTCGAACCGCCTCAACACCCTCGAGGAGCTCGAGCGGGTCCTCAACCTCACCGAAGACGAGCGCGAGGGGCTCTCGGCGCCGGACAAGTTCCGCGTCGACATCACCCCGTACTTCGCCTCGCTCATCGACCCGGACGATCCCGCCGACCCGATCCGCCGCCAGGTGATCCCCGTCGCCTCCGAGCTGCGGGCGTTCACCGGGATGATGGAGGACAGCCTCGCCGAGGACCGCCACTCCCCGGTCCCCGGCCTCGTCCACCGCTACCCCGACCGGGTCCTCATGCTCGTCACGACCCAGTGCGCGAGCTACTGCCGGTACTGCACCCGGAGCCGGATCGTCGGCGACCCGGGCCAGAACTTCAACCGTCGCGAGCACGAGGCCCAGCTCGACTACATCCGCCGCACGCCCCAGGTCCGCGACGTCCTCATCTCGGGCGGCGACGGCCTCACTCTCGCCCCGAAGCTCCTCGAGTCGGTGATCCGCGGCCTCCGCGAGATCCCCCACGTCGAGATCGTCCGGATCGGCTCCCGCGTCCCCGTCTTCCTGCCCCAGCGGATCGACGAGGAACTCGGCGAGATGCTGGCGAAGTACCACCCGATCTGGATGAACATCCACGTCAACCACCCCAACGAGATCACGCCTGAGCTCGCCCGCGCCTGCGACACGCTCGCCCGCGCCGGCGTGCCGCTCGGGAACCAGTCGGTCCTCCTCGCCGGGGTGAACGACTGCGTCCACGTCCAGCGGGACCTCGTCCAGAAGCTCGTCGAGATCCGGGTCCGGCCGTACTACCTCTACCAGTGCGACCTCGTCGAGGGGGCCGGCCACTTCCGGACCCCGGTCGGGAAGGGCCTCGAGATCATCGAGGGGCTCCGCGGCCACACGTCGGGCTACGCCGTCCCGCAGTACATCGTCGACGCGCCGGGCGGCGGCGGGAAGATCCCGGTCATGCCGAACTACCTCATCAGCTACTCCGACCACAAGGTCGTGCTGCGGAACTACGAGGGCTACATCACGACGTACGAGGAGCCCACGACGTACACGCCCCACGACCGGGCGACCTGCCAGTGGTGCCAGAACCCGCGGCCGGAGCCCGGACAGGAGGGGCTCACGGCGCTCCTCGACGGTCGGCGGATGTGGATCGAGCCCGCCGGCTTCGTCGAGACGCACGCGCGGGGCAACGAGGCGGCGCACCGCCTCCAGGACCCCTCGAAGTGGGTGCCGTACGGAGTCGGCGCCCTCGAGGGCCAGGCCGGCCGGCCGCTCCCGGTGCTCGACGCCGGCGAGGGTGGCGGGTCCGCGTCGGACTCCGGGTTCGGCCCCGGGGAGGAGCCGCGGCCGGCGGAGGGGATGCCGAACGCCACGGCGAACCACGAGCTCCTGTAGGCGCGCGGCGCCGGAGGTCCGCGGCCGCCGGGCCCGGCCAAGGTCAGGCCGCGCGGCGCAGTGGCCCGGCGACGGCCCCCTCCCGCTTCTCGAGGGCCGCGAGCGCCGCCTTCAGCTGCGCGTCGTCGCTCGCCCCGATGCCGCCCGCCCCGAGCGTCGCGAACGCGTCGGGGACGAGGAGCGTGGCGCCGGTCGGGAGGGCGACGACCTCGTTGGGCACGAGGCCCTCGCGCCAGATCGCGCGCCCCTTCGGGGTCAGCCAGCGCTCCGTGCCGATCGTGAGCGCCCCGCCATCGGCGAGCGGGTACGTGTTCACGACCGTGCCGGTGCCGTAGGTCGTCTCGCCGACGACCCATGCCCGGCCGGAATCCTGGAGGGCCCCGGTGAGGATCTCCGCCGAGCTCGCCGTCTGCCCGTCGACGAGGACGACGAGGGGGATGTCGGGGGCGATCGGATGGCCGCTCACCGCGTGGGGCGTCTGCGTGCCGCTCCGATCGACGGAGAGGTAGACGTCGCCGCTCGCCATGAAGAGGCTCGCCGTGTCGACCGGCTCGTTGACGTACCCGCCGGGATTCCCGCGGAGGTCGAGGACGACGCCCGTCGCACCCTGTGCCATGGCCTGCCGCAGCGCGTCGGCGACACCCTTCGCCGCCCCGGTGGAGAACGACTCGATCCGGATCACGGCGTCCTTCGTGCCCGGGGCGAAGGCCCACGACACGATCGGGATGTCGATCCGGGCGCGGGTGATCGTGAGGGAGCGGGTCGTGCCGTCCGTCGACTTCAGCTCGAGGGTGACCTTCGTGCCCTCGGGCCCGCGGACCTTCGCCACGATCTCGTCGACCGTGAGGCCGGCGACGCTCGTGCCGTCGACGGCGACGATCTCGTCGCCGGCCCGGACGCCGGCCCGCTCCGCCGGGCTGCCCGGGATGACCCGCACGATGACGGTCGTGCCGCTGCTCTGGTCGAGGACGGCGCCGACACCGACGAACGTCCCCGACAGCTCCTCGTCGCGCGCCTTCACCTCGTCCGGGGTGAGGTAGCCGGTATGGCCGCGATCGTCGAGGGCGTTCGCCATCCCGCTGACGGCGCCGCGCTCGAGGGTGAGCGGAACGAGCGCCGCAGGATCCACGTAGTGCTGCTCGAGGAGCTGCCACGCCTGGTCGAGGAGCGACCAGCTGGGCTGGCCGGCCCCCGGCGCGTAGGACGGCGTCGGGGTCGCGCCGAGGATGTCGCCCATCCGCCCGACGGAGACCCCGAGCGAGAAGACGAGGAGTACGGCGAGGAGGATCCCGCCCCCCGCGAGGACCCGGCGACCGCGCCGCCACCGGTCGGAGGCTGGGGCGGCCGCGCCGGTGGGCCACGGCCCGGGCGGCGGCACCGGCGCGTCGGGCGACGCCGCCCCGGGGGGCGTGGAGGGCGCGAGGGACGGCGCGGTGCCGGCAGCGCCGGGCGCGCGGAAGCGATCGTCATCCATGGTGCCGGGAACGATGCACCATTCACCCGAAGAACGGGTGGCGGGTGGGTCAGGCTTTCTTCACCTCGGCCGCAGTGCCGAGCTCCTCGGCGATCCGGGCGGCCCAACGCTCCACCGCCGCCCAGTCCCGGTGCTCGCTCAGGCTCGACCGCGCCAGCCTCGCGAGGATCCGCAGGCCGGCCCCGAGGTGGTGCGGCTGGAGCGAGCCGGCGAAGAGCGCGACGTCGCGCGGCCCGATCCGCTCGATGACCGAGACGAGTTCGGGCGAGACGTCGACCGTCGCCCCGTCGGGGAGTGGCTCGGCGGGCCCCGAGGCGAACAGCCACACGGGGATCCCCTCGAGCTGCCGCTCGTGGGCGGAGAGGAAGGCGTGCGCGCCGGGCATCCAGGCCCCGTCGTAGACCGTGCAGCCGATGACCGCGGCCCGGAAGGCGCGGAGATCCCCGATGGCGTCGATCGCCTCGAGCCGGACCCGCACGCCGGTCGCGGCGAGGACCTCCGCGATCGCCGCGGCGATCGCGCGCGTCGTCTCGTGTCGCGTCGCGTAGGCGACGAGCACCTCGTCCGACATCGCAGCCACCTCCCGCGCAGGCGTCCCGCGGCGCCGAGCTCTCGCGGCCTCCCGTGGACAGCCCTATTCTCGCGCCGCGGCCGCATCCCCGCGAGTGCCGGAGGGCCGCCCGCCGGCGAGGACGAACGGCCCCTGCGCGGCCGCGGACGCCGGCCGGGCCCCGACCGGGCGCGTGCTATCGTCGCCGCGTCGCCACCGTCCCCAGGAGCCCGAGCCCGCGTGACCGACCGCCTCCCGTCCGCCCCCGGGGCCCTCCGCCTCCGCCCGGCGCCGCCCGACCTCCCGGCCCCCGACCTCGTCCCGCCGGTCGTCGCCGAATCGGGCGACCCCTTCGCGGCCCTGCGAGTCGTGACGCTCGTCGCCCGGATCGAGCGCGGCCGCTCTGTCCGCCTCGACGACCTCGTCGACGCGCTCAACGCGCGCCATCTCGACTGGCTCTTCGACCGCGCGGTCGTCGCCGACGCGCTCATCGCCCTCCAGGCGAACTGGATGGCCGACTACCGGAACGCATCCGGCATCGTCCTCGCCGACGGCCCGTACGGCCCGACGGTCACGCTCGAGGACACGCCCCGCGTCGATCCATGGATCGTCCGGCAGGCCGAGCGCCTCGCCGCCGACTGTCGCGGGCGGCTCGCGGAGTTCGCCCGCCGCGACGGGACGAACCGGCTCGGCTGAGGCCCCCGGCGTCCGGCGCCGCACGGCCCGCGGTCGACGTGCGGCACGGCCGACCGTCGTGCCCCGCCGCGCTACCGGCCGGCCGCCCGCGTCCGGGGGCCCCGCCCGAAGCGGGCCATGACCTCGACGAGCCGCTCGCCGTCGAGGCCGTGAGCCGTGATCCCGTCGGCCCCGGTCATCGTGCCGGCGGTGAGGAGCGCATTCACGATCGCCGCCTCGACCGCCTCGACCGCGGCCTGGAAGAGCGGCGTGATCCGCGCGTCGTCGAGCATCCGGACGTCGACGGTCGGGGGCCGCGAGCGGTCGGCCTCGACCCCCGGCAGCCCGCGGTTGCCCGTGGCGAAGGCGATGAAGATGTCGCCCGACCCGTTCGACGCGATCCCACCGACGCGCGCGATCCCAAGACCGGCCCGCTGGGCGAGGCGAGCGCACTGGTGGGGGAGGAGCGGGGCATCGGTCGCGAGGACGACGATGATCGAGCCCGCCCCGGGCTCGGGGGCGCCGCTCCGGCCGGCGATGCCCGCCAGCGCCTCCGCCTCATCCCACGGGCTCGGGACCTCGCTCGTCGGGATCTCCTCGCCGACCGGCACCCCGTCGATCCGGAGCAGGTCGCGCGCCCCGTAGTTGGCCTGAACGAGGGCCCCGACGGTGAAGCCCCCCGCCTCGGCGGGGACGACCCGCGACGCGGTCCCGATCCCGCCCTTGAACTCGTGGCAGATCATCCCCGTCCCGCCGCCGACGGAGCCTTCCGCAACCGGGCCGGCCGTCGCGCCGAGGAGCGCCCCATCGAGGTGCTCCGGCCTGACATGGAACCCGTTCATGTCGTTGAGGAGCCCGTCGGAGGTCTCGCCGACGACCGGCAGCGACCAGAACTCGACGTTCGGCCGGTGCGAGCGCACGGCGTGCACGAGCAGCGCGTCGCGGACGACGCCGACCGAGTGCGTGTTCGTGATCGCGATCGGGGAGGTGAGGAGGCCGGATTCGCGGACCCACTCGAGGCCCGTGAGCTCGCCGTTCCCGTTCAGGCGATGGCAGCCGGCGAAGACGGGCTCGAGGAACGGATCGCCGTCATGGGGGACGACGACGGTGACGCCCGTCCGGACCGGCCCCTGGCCGACGACCCGCGGCCCCTCGCCGCGGATGAGGGTCGTGTGCCCCACCCGGACGCCGGCGACGTCGGTGATCGCGTCGAGCGGGCCCGGCCGGAGGCGGCCGAGGACGATTCCGTGGTCGCGAGCGCGCATGGGGTTCCCTGTCGGCGAGTGCTCCGTCGAGTGTACGGGCGCGCCCCGCGGCTCGCCGGCCCGGCCGCGCGATCCGCGGATAATCGGCGGCATGCCTGCCGCCGACTCCGGCCCGCGATGCGCCGTCGAGCGGCTGCCTGCGCTCGACGGCGTCGAGCCCGCCGACGCCGCCGAGGCGTTCCGCGACCTCCCGGGGCTCGCCCTCCTCGAGAGCGCCAGGCCCGGTCGGGCCGGCCGCTGGTCGTTCCTCGTCGCGGAGCCGGTCGTCGAGCTCGAGGGCGCGCCGGCCGGCGCGGACCCGTTCGCGGCGGCACGGACGGCGCTCGCGCGGCTCGACCCGATGCCGCCGCCGGCCGGCGCGCCGCCGTTCGCCGGCGGGCTCGTCGGGCACCTCGGGTACGACCTCGGCCGGCGCCTCGAGCGGATGCCGGCTCGTGCCGCCGACGACCAGGGGCTCCCCGATCTCCGGCTCGGCCTCCACGCCTGGGCGATCGCCTGGGACGGCCGCGACGGGCGGGCATGGCTGGGCGGCCGGGCCGTCGACCGCGACGGGGCGGCCCTCGCCGCCGTCCTCGCCCGCGTCCGGGCCCGCGCGGAGTCCGCGGTCCGCGTCCCGGCGCCAGGCGCCCCGGCGCCGCCCCGGCTCGCCTTCCGGGCGGAGATCGACCGCGCGGGCTGGATCGCACGGGTCGAGGCGGTCCGGGCGGCGATCGCGGCCGGCGAGGTCTACCAGGCGAACCTCACGCGCCGCCTCGTCGCGCCGTTCACGAGCGACCCGTGGCCGGTCTTCCGGCGGCTCCGGGCGGGAGAGCCGGCCGCGTTCGCGGCGTACCTCGACCTCGGGCGCGACCCGGCGAGCGGGGCCCGCCGCGCGATCGTCTCGGCGTCGCCGGAGCCGTTCCTCGACCTCGCCGTCGACGGCCGCGTCCGGGCGGACCCGATCAAGGGGACCCGGCCGCGCGGGCGGACCCGCGCCGAGGACCGGGCCCTCGCGGCCGACCTCCTCGCGTCGGAGAAGGACCGCGCGGAGAACACGATGATCGTCGACGTCCTCCGCAACGACCTCGGGCGGGTCTGCCGGCCGGGGAGCGTCCGCGTCCCGCGGCTCTGGCGCCTCGAACGGACGCCGTCCGTCCAGCACCTCGTCTCGACGGTCGCGGGGCGCCTCGCTCCCGGTCGCGACCCCTTCGACGTCCTCGCGGCGGCCTTCCCGGGCGGCTCGATCACCGGGGCGCCGAAGGTCCGGGCGATGGAGCTCCTAGAGTCGCTCGAGCCGGTGCGGCGCGGTCCATACTGCGGCGCGGCCCTGTGGGTCGACGCCGGCGGGGCGATGGGCTCGTCGATCCTCATCCGGACGTTCGTCGCGGACGGCCGGCGGCTGACGCTCCACGTCGGCGGCGGGATCACGTGGCGGAGCGAACCGACGGCGGAGTGGGAGGAGACGCGGACGAAGGCCCGCGGGCCGCTCCGGGCGATCGGGGCGACGGTCATGGGAGAGGCGGAGGACGGATGACGAGCGGCAGGGGCGCCTCCGGCCCGGGCGGGGGCACAGGCGAGGCGGCGGCCTGGGTCGACGGGCGGCTCGTCGCCGCCGGCGCGCCCGTCCTGTCCGTCGGCGACCGCGGATTCCAGCTCGGCGACGGCGTCTTCGAGACGCTCCGCGTCCGGCGCGGCGTGCCGATCGAGCTCGCGCTCCACCTCGCGCGCCTGCGCGAGGGGCTCGCCGTCCTCGCGATCCCGATGCCCTGGAGCGACGCCGAGCTCGCGGCCGCGATCGCCGCCGCCGTCGCCACGAACGCCCCCGCCGACGCCGCCGTGCGGGTCACGGCGACGCGCGGCGCCCCGGCCGGCCGCGGCCTCCTCCCGGCAGGGTGGCGCGACCTCCGCCCGACGGTCGTCGTCCAGGCCTGGCCGCACGTGCGCGTCCCGGACGAAGCCCTGGCGCGGGGGATCCGCGCGATCGTCGCCTCGGGCCGGCGCGACGCCGCCCACCCGCTCGCGACGGTGAAGACGACCTCGCGGGCCGACCATGTCCACGCGAAGCTGGAGGCCGAGCGGGCCGGGGCGGACGACGCGATCACGCTCACGATCGACGGGCACGTCGCGGAGGCGACGACGGCGAACGTCGCGATCGTCGTCGGGCGGCGGGTCCTCACCCCGCCGCTCGCGGCCGGGATCCTCGCCGGGACGACCCGCGACTGGCTCCTCCGGCCGGAGGGGGCGGCCGCGCTCGGCCTCGCCGCGGCCGAGGCGTGGATCACGCCGGGCGACGTCGTCGCCGCGGACGAGGCGCTCCTCTGCTCGTCGATCGCCGGCTTCCAGGCCCTCGTCGCCCTCGACGGCGAGCCGGTGGGGAGTGGGGCGCCGGGCCCCTGGGCCGGCAGCCTCCGCGCCGCGCGGGAGGCGTGGATCCGCGCCGCCTCCGGCGGGTAGGCGCGTCCGCCGCGCCTGCCCCGTCCGCCGCCCGCCGCGCTACCCTGCATCGCATGACCCGCGACGAGCTCATCGAGCAGACCCGACGCCTCGTCGCCGAAGGGGAGCGCCTCGCCGCGGCCCCTTCGATCGACGCCCTGCGCCTCTGGCTCCAGCGCTCCGACGACACCCTCGCGGCGGCGTGGGGGAGCATGGACCGTTACCACCTCGCCTGGCTCTCCGTCGGGCGGCCGCGGGACGTCGTCCGGGGCCGGCCGATGACCTCCGACGAGGAGGCGGCGTATGTCCGGGAGGTGGCGAGCCAGAAGACGGCGGCGCTCCGGATGA